>PLTW01000120.1 GCA_003164655.1 Actinomycetota bacterium | reverse complement strand
TCGGCTCGCTGCGCTGCGACTGCGGGCAGCAGCTCGAGATCGCTCTGCGGCGTATCGAGCAGGAGGGCCTGGGCGTGGTGCTCTACATGCGCCAGGAGGGCCGCGGCATAGGCCTGCTCAACAAGCTCAAGGCCTACGCCCTGCAGGAGCAGGGTCGCGACACGGTCGAGGCCAACCTCGAGCTCGGCTTTCCGGCCGACTTGCGCGACTACGGCATCGGCGCCCAGATCCTGGTCGACCTGGGCCTGTCGAGCATCCGCACGATGACCAACAACCCCAAGAAGCTGGTCGCCCTCGAAGGCTACGGCTTGACGATCTCGGAGCGTGTACCGATCGAGGTGGCGCCCCATGAACACAGCCTCACCTACCTGCGCACGAAGCGCGAGAAGATGGGCCACCTGCTCGTGCATGAGGCGCTTTTGCCGGCCGAGGGCGACGAGGGTTAGCGACCGACCGGGCCAAAGACGGCCCGCGCAACGCGAAAGGAGCAGCGCATGAGCACGACCTACGAGGGCAAGCTGATCGGCAAGGGCCTGAAATTCGCCCTGGTGGTGGGACGTTTCAACGAGTTCATCTCGACGCACCTGCTCGACGGAGCGCTCGACAACCTGCGCCGTCACGAGACCGCCGACGACGACATCGAGATCGCCTGGGTGCCGGGCGCCTTTGAGATGCCGCTCGTCGCCCAGAAGCTCGCCGCCAGCGGCCGCTACGACGCCATCATCTGCCTGGGGGCGGTGATCCGCGGCGCCACGCCGCACTTCGACTACGTCGCCGCGGAAGTCGCCAAGGGGATCGCCAAAGCCAGTCTCGACAGCGGCCTGCCGGTGGTGTTCGGGGTGCTCACGACCGACAGCATCGAGCAGGCCATCGAGCGCGCCGGCACGAAGGCGGGCAACAAGGGCTGGGCGGCCGCCACGACCGCCCTGGAGATGGCCAACCTGCTGCGGGTGCTGCCCTGAGCGGGGCCGCGCCGGGCGCGGCCGCGCCCGCTACAGGGCTTTGGCGACGCGCCCCGACTTGAGGCAGCGCGTGCAGACGTAGGCCGCCTGGGCACGCCCCTCGAGCATGATGTGAACGCGCTGCAGGTTTGGCTCGAAACGCCGTTTGGTAGCTCTATTGGAGTGGCTGCGGTTGTTGCCCACGGCGGGCTTCTTACCACAGCTCACGCAGATTCGTGACATGCGGGTCCTCGCTTGCGAAAGGTGACGGGCCGGAATTATGCTACACACGGCCGCGCGAAGCAACCGCGGCCCTTGTCGTAAGGTGACTCATGGGGCAGTTCACCAAACAGATGTCGATCCTCGAAGCACTCGAGTCGCACCCCGGCGCGCGCGACGTGTTCGCGGGCTGGGGCATGGGTTGCAGCCTCTGCATCGGCGCCCAGCTCGAGAGCGTCGAAAGCGGCGCCATCATGCACGCCGTCGACCCCGACGCGGTCGTTGCCGAACTCAACCGACTCGCCCGCGTGGACGCATCAGACTGACAGATCGCGCGGCACGAACGTGGCTCAATCCGATCTCAAGGCCAATCTTCCCGGCGACCACCTGCCCGGCGACGTCACCGTCGCCGACGGCGTGATCGCCAAGCTCGCCGGTCGCACCGCGCTGCTCACCTACGGGGTAGTCGACCTGCGCCGCTCGCGGCTGTCGCCGCTCACCCGGCTCTTTCGCGACGAGCTCACCACCGGCGTCGACGTCGACGCCCATGAGTCGCACGCCGACATCAACCTGCACGTCGTCATTGAGCGCGGTCTCAACCTGGCCGAAGTCACCCGTACGCTCGAGGATCAGGTCCGTTTCGAGGTCGAGCGTGTCGCCGGTGTGCGAGTCGGTGAGGTGCACATCCGCGTCGAGGACGTGCGCCGATGAGCGCTCGCGGCCACGTCCTCGAGGTGCTGGCGGGGGCGTCGGCCGCTCTCGGGCTCGAGCGCGACTACATCAACGACTTGAACGTCTACCCGGTGCCCGACGGCGACACCGGCACCAATCTGTTCCTGACCGTCCAGGCGATCATCGACGAGGTCGGCGCGAGCCCGGTCGGCGACCTTCCCGGACTCATGGCGGTGGTCACCCGCGGCTCGCTCATGGGCGCCCGCGGCAACTCCGGCGTGATCCTCTCGCAGATCGTGCGCGGCGC
This sequence comes from Actinomycetota bacterium, assembly GCA_003164655.1. Lineage (GTDB taxonomy): Bacteria > Actinomycetota > Thermoleophilia > UBA2241 > UBA2241 > Bog-752. Next base: position 47,714 of record PLTW01000120.1, on the reverse strand, counting down.
CTGCGACTCGATCGCGGCCGCTCAGACCTTCGACGCCGCCGCCGTGAGCGACGCCCTTCGCCAGGCGGCCGAAGCCGCCTACAGGGCCGTTCGCCAGCCCGTCGAAGGCACCATGCTCTCGGTCATCCGGGCCATGGCCGACGCGGCCACCGGGAGTCCCCAGACCATCTCGCTGCCGGTCCTGCTGACCACCGTCTCCACCGCCGGCGCAGAGGCGGTCGATCGTACGATCGACCAGCTCGAGGCGTTGCGTCGCGCCGGCGTCGTCGATGCCGGCGGCTACGGTCTGCTCGTCTTGCTGCGGGGCGCCGTGGCCGGGTTTCTCAGGGCGGAGACCGGCAGCCAGCCGCCGGCGGCGGTCGTCGCCGACGGCAGCGACCGCCGCCGCGGGCGCGCCTCGCGCCACATCGCCGGCATCCCGCCCGACGCCATCGAAGACTCGCGGTTTCGCTACTGCACGAGTTTCCTGCTGCTGGGCGAAGAGCTCGATGCCGCCGACCTCGAGCGTTTCGTCGGCGCCCAGGGCGACTGTGCCCTGGTGGTGGGCGGGGAGGGCATGCTCAAGATCCACGTCCACACCGATCACCCCGGGGCCGTTCTGTCCTACGCATCGGCGCACGGCACGATCGACGACATCGAGGTCGCCGACATGCGCGAGCAGACTCGCGCCCGCCGGGCACGGCTGCGCCTCGACCAGCGGGTGGCGTGCGTGGCGGTGGCCGCCGGCGAGGGCAACAAGACGCTGTTTCGGGAGCTCGGCTGCGAGGCGGTCATCGACGGTGGTCAGTCGATGAATCCCAGCGCGGCCGAGCTCGTCGCGGCCGTCGAGAGCCTCGACGCGGGTGAGGTCGTCGTGCTGCCCAACAACGGCAACGTCATCCTGACCGCCGAGCAGGCGGCGACGATGTGCGACCGGCAGGTGGCGGTCGTGGCGTCTGCCTCGCTGCCCGCCGGCCTGGCGGCCATGGTCGCCTTCGACGCCGGCGCCACCGCCACTGCCAACGCCGTCGCCATGCAGGAAGCGATGCTGCGGGTGCGCAGCGCCGAGATCACTCACGCCGTGCGCGACTCCGAGATCGACGGCGTCGCCGTCCACGAGGGCGAGGTCATCGGCCTCGTCGAAGGCCGGCTGGCGGCCAGCGGCGACGATCTGCGTCTCGTGTTCGGCGATGTGGTGCGCACGCTCGGCACGCAAGGCGCCGAGCTCATCACGATCCTCACCGCGCTGAACGGCTGCGGCGTCAGCGTCGCCGACCTGCAACGCACGGCCGCCGAAGCGTGCGCCACCGCCTGCCCTCTCGTCGAGTTTCTCTTTCAGGAGGGCGGCCAGCCGCTGTATCCGATCCTGATGGGGGCCGAATGAGCCTGCTCACCCTCGAAAACACAGCCATCGTCGTCGATTCGACCTGTGACCCGCCGGCCGGGTACTTCGAGGGGCCGGGTCTGGTCATGGTGCCGCTCAAGGTCCACTTCGGCGATGAGACCTATCGCGACGGGGTCGACCTTTCGCCCGATGAATTCTTCGCCAAGCTGGTCGCGGCGCCGATGCTGCCGACGACCTCGCAGCCCACCGTGGGCGAGTTCGCGGCCGTCTATTCCCGGCTCAGCCAGGAGTACGAGCATGTCCTTTCTTTCCACCTTTCGAGCCGCATGAGCGGCACCTACCAGGCTTCCCTTACCGCGGCCCAGCCGTACGGCGGTATCGAGGTCTACGACACGGGCACCGTGTCGGGCACCATCAGCCTCCTTGTCGAGCTGCTGCGCCGGCGTCTGGGGGAGGGCATCTCGCACGACGAGACCCACGCCTACGTCGAGCACTTTGCGCGTCAGAACCACATGATCTTTCAGGTTCCCACGCTCGAATACCTGCGGCGCGGCGGGCGCATCGGCAGGGCTCAGTCGATGGTGGGCGACGTGTTCGGCATCAGGCCGCTCATCACGGTCCAGGACGGCGAGCTCGTGGCCTACGCCAAGGTGCGCGGCGAGCGGCGCGCCCTCGAGACCATGACCGCCCTGCTGCGCGAACACACGGCGCCGGCAGACGCCGTGAAGCTGATCACCTGGAGCTCCGTCGCCGACGACAAGCTGCCGGCACTCGAAGCCGCCCTGCTGGAGGCCAGGCCGCAGGCGAGCGTCGTGATGCACGGGCGCGTCGGGGCCGTCGTCGGCACCCATGGCGGTCCCGGCATGTTCGCCTTCGCCATGATCGTGGAGTGAACGAGAGGCAATCTCTCGTGCGCTTTGCCGGCGGCCGGTACGACGGGCGCCCGCAGCCTCCTCTCCTTTCTCCCGACGCCGCCGGGCTCGCCCGGCCGCTCGCCGACCTGCCGGGGGTGCGACCGCTGCTGGCCAGACGACTGGCCGGCTTTGGCCTGGAGACGGTCGGCGATCTGCTCACGCACTACCCACGCCGCTACGAGGACTTCACCGACCGCAAGCCCATCGCCGATCTCAAGGTCGGCGAAGAGGCGACGGTGAGAGCAACGGTGGAGCGGGTCACGCTCGACCACGGTCAGCGGCGGCGCGTGACCCTGCTCAAGGTCGTGCTGCGCGACCAGTCCGGTGTCATCGTCGCTGTCTGGTTCAACCAGCCCTGGCTGGCCAAGGTGCTCGAGCCGGGCATGGTGCTCAGCCTGCGCGGCGCCGTGCGACTGCGCGGCGGCGCACCTTCGTTTGTGGTCAAGGCGCATGAGATCCTGGCCGGCGAAGGGGAGACCGTGCACACCGAGGGCATCGTGCCGGTCTATCCCGCCAGCGAGAGCATCTCCGCTCGCGTGCTGCGCGACCTCGTGCACGATGCGCGGCGAGCGGCGCGCAGCGTGCCCGACCCGCTGTCCGGCACGATGCGCGCCGCGGAGCGCCTGCCGGCCAAGGCCGACGCTGTGCTGGCCATCCACGCCCCCCGCTCGCACCCCGAAGCCGCCGCCGCCCGCGAGCGCCTCGTGCTCGAGGAGCTGCTACTCATGCAGCTCGGCCTGTTGCTCCACAAGAGTGCCGAGCAGCGCGCGAGCAGGGCGCTCGCGCTCGGCCGGGCGGGCGAGACGGCCGCGCGTTTCCTCTCGGGTCTGCCGTTCGCGCTTACCGCGCATCAGACCAAGGCGATCGCCGAGATTGATGCCGACCTCGAGCGCACCACGCCGATGCGGCGGCTTCTGCAGGGCGACGTGGGCTCCGGCAAGACCGTGGTCGCCGTGCACACCCTGCTACGGGCAGTCGAGAAGGGCCATCAGGGCGCCTTCATGGCGCCCACCGAGACGCTCGCCGAGCAGCATCTCGAGACGTTGAGGGCGCTGCTCGGACCGCTTCTGACCTGCGAACTGCTGACCTCGCGGCTGACCGCCGCCGAGCGCCGGGCGGCGCTTGCCGGCATCGCTTCCGGACGGGCGGCCATCGTCGTCGGCACGCACGCTCTCATTCAGAGCGACGTCGAGTTCCGCGACCTGGCGGTGGTCGTCGTCGACGAGCAGCATCGCTTCGGGGTCGTACAGCGCGACGAGATGGGGCGGCGGGCGGCCGCCGGGGGCCGCACGCCGCACGCGCTCTACATGACCGCCACGCCGATCCCGCGCACGCTGGCGCTGACCTTCTACGGCGACCTCGACGTGACCGTCATCGGCGGCGCGCCGGCCGGCCGCACGCCGGTCGTCACGCGTCTCATCTCCGAGGGGCGGCGGGCGGCCGGCTACGACTCGGTGCGCAAGCAGCTCGACAAGGGCCGCCAGGCCTACGTCGTCTGCCCGCTCATCGAAGAGTCCGAGGCGCTCGAGTCGGCGGCCGCGGTAGCCGAAGCCGAGCGTCTCGCGGCCGGCGAGTTTCGCGCCTACGCGGTGGGCGTGCTTCACGGGCAGATGAAGACCGCCGAGCGCGAGGCGGCGATGGCCGCCTTCAAGGCCGGCACGACCGACGTGCTGGTCGCCACGAGCGTGATCGAGGTGGGCATCGACGTGCCCAACGCCACCGTAATGATCATCGAGGGGGCCGAACGTTTTGGCCTGGCTCAGCTCCATCAGCTGCGTGGCAGGGTGGGCCGCGGCACCGAGAAGTCGTACTGCCTGCTGTTCACGAGCCCCCGGCGGGAGCAGAGCTCCGGGGAGCGCTCCGACGCCCGACTGCAGGCGCTGCGCGCGACCTCGGACGGTTTTGCCCTGGCCGACCGCGACCTCGAGATCCGCGGCGAGGGACAGCTCTTCGGCACGCGCCAGTCGGGCTTGCCCGACCTCAAGCTCGCCAAGCTCACGCGCGACCGCGAGGCCGTCGTGCGCGCGCGCCGCCTGGCGCGCGAGATCCTGGCCGGCGACCCGTATCTGGAGTCGCCGGCCGACGCGCCGCTCGCCGACGCGGTGCGGGCCGCCTTCGGCGACGAACTGGCCTGGCTGCTGAAGGCGTGAGCGGCAGGGTATGGTGGGCCTGACATGAGCGCGAGGGAACTTATCGCCACCCATTCGAACACCGATTTCGACGGCTTCGCCGCGATGGTCGCCGCGCACAAGCTCTATCCTGAGGCCGAGATGGTGCTGAGTGGCGCGCTCAATCGCAACGTGCGGGAGTTTCGCACGCTTTTCGCCGACGAGATCCCGATGATCCAGGCTGCCGGCATCGATCTCGCCAGGGTCACCCGCCTCGTCCTGGTCGAGACGTTCCACGCCAACCGGCTGGGCGAGCTCGGCCCGCTTCTGGAGCAGGCCGGTGTCGAGATCGTCGTGTTCGACCATCACCGCCCGTCGAGCGGCATGCCGCCGTCCGTCGAGCCGACCAGCGTGATCACCTCCGACGACGGCTCGCTGGTCACGCTGATGCTGCGCATCATCGCCGAACGCGGCCTCGAGGTGAGCCCGCTCGAGGCGACCGTGTTCGCTCTGGGTATCCACGAGGACACCGGCTCCCTGACGTTTCCCACGACGACCGTGCGCGACGTCGAAGCGCTGGCCTTCTGCATGCGCCGCGGCGCCAACCAGCTCGTGATCGAGCGTTTCCTGCACAACCCGCTCAGCCTCCCGCAACGGGAGCTGCTGCTGCACGTCCTGGAGGACGCCCGGCCGGTCGCTGCCGGTGGGCTCGATGTGCTGGTCGCGGCCCTGCGCGGCGACGAGTACGTCGAGGGAGTGAGTCTCGTCGTCCACAAGGCCATGGATGTGGCCAACTGCGACGCTCTGGTCCTGCTCGTCGAGATGGAGCAGCGCATCTTCGTGACCGCGCGCAGCCGCGTGGCGGCGCTCGACGTCTCCGCGGTGCTCGCGCCGCTGGGCGGCGGCGGCCACGCCGCCGCCGCCTCAGCCGTCCTCAGAGACGTGCCGCTGGCCGTCGCCCGGCGGCGCGCGATCGCCGCCCTCGAGCGCTCCCGCGCGTCGGCCCCCACGGCCGCGGCCCTCATGTCGCAGCCGGTCCACTGGGTGACGCTCGACACGACTGTCGACGCGGCCCGGATCATCTGCGAAGGGCATGGCTATGGCGGCCTGTCGGTCGCCGACGGCGATCGCCTGGCGGGTTCGGTCTCGCGCCGCGATCTCGACCGGGCTGTGCGCCACAAACTGGGTCACGCCCCGGTCAAGGCGGTCATGACGACCTCGGCCACCGTCGTCTCGGCGGCGACCGAGCTCGACGAGGTGACGAACGTCCTGGCCCGCGACCCGGTGGGCCGTGTGCCCGTCGTACGCAGCGGCGACGCGGGGCCGGTGGCGGTGAGCGACGTGATCGGCGTGGTGACGCGCAGCGACGTGCTGCGCGCCCTGCAGGCCGGCGGCGAGACCGCGGCGGGGTCGCCGGGCGTCTCTCTCGCCGGCCGGCTCGGCGGCCTCGGCCTCGACGACCTCTTCGCCGAGGTGCAGGCGGTCGCCGCCGCCTATCGCGGCGTCTATCTGGTCGGCGGCGCGGTGCGCGACCTGCTCCTCGAGGAGCAGGTCTGCGACATCGACATCGCCGTCGAGGGAGACGGCATCGAGTTCGCCCGCGAGCTGGCGGCGCGCCTCGGCGGTCGGGTGCGCACGCACCAGAAGTTCCAGACGGCGGTGATCGTCGTCGAGCCGGCAACCGGCGTGGCGCCGCGTATCGACGTGGCTTCGACGCGCACCGAATTCTATGACTACCCGGCAGCGCTGCCCAAGGTGGAGCACGCCACCATCCGCGGCGACCTCGCGCGGCGCGACTTTTCGATCAACGCCATGGCGGTGTCGCTGAACCCGCGCGACTTCGGCGCCCTGCTCGACTACTTCGACGGCCTCCGCGATCTGCGCGACAAACGCATCAGGGTGCTGCACAACCTGAGCTTCATCGAAGATCCGACACGCATCTTCCGCGCCGTGCGCTACGAAGACCGTTACGGATTGCGCATGGACCGCCACACGCTCGCCCTGGCGCGCGCCTGCGCCGAGATGGACCTGATCGGCGACCTGTCGTCGGCGCGTCTGCGCGACGAGCTCGTGGCGCTGCTCGACGAACCGCGGATCTCCTTCACGCTGCGCCGCCTCAAGGAGTTGGGCCTGCAGCACGCTCTGCACCCGCGCCTGGCCCTCGACGATACGAGCGCCGAGCTCACGGCCGCAGTCGACGCGCTGCGGCGGCGCTGCCGGGTCGAGCGCGAAGCGCCGGCCTGGCGAGCGCGTCTGGTGATCACGCTGCGCGACCTCGCGCCGGAGGAGCTCGAAGAGTGGGTGGGCCGCATGAAGTTCCGCCGCGCCGACGCGCGGGTGCTGGTACGCGCCTGGCTTGTCGGCACGCGGCTCGAACGGCGGCTCAGGCGGGCGCTGAGCGAGGCCGACCTCTACGAGATCGCCCACGGCGAGCCGCTCGAAGCGCTGCTCGTGGCCATGGCGGTGGGCGCCGGCGGACCCGCCGAGGAGCGCCTGGCGCGGTACCTGGACAGCTCGCGCCGGGTCCGTCTGGCCGTCAACGGAGGCGATCTCCTCGAGATGGGCTATCGCCAGTCGGCCGACATCGGCGCGGTCCTGCACAGCCTGCTGCGCCTCAAGCTCAACGGCGTCGTCTCTGGCCGGCGGCAGGAGCTCGCCGCCGCGCGACGCCTGCGCGGCGCGAGCTAAGAGGCGGAGAGCGCCGTGGCCGCCGGCGACAGACAGGCAAGGCCGCCGCGCGGCAGCCCTCTCGTGCGCCGCGACGACGGTGGACCAGTGTGGTACGAGGCCCGCGGCGACGGTTGGCGGGCGGCCTTCTCGACGCGGCTGGGCGGTGTCTCCGCGGCGCCCTTCGATACGCTCAACCTGAGTCTGTCGACCGCTGACGACCCCGCCCTGGTGTGGCGCAACCGGCTCGACTTCGCTGCGGCCGCCGGCGTCGCGGCCGGCGATCTGGTCGTACCTGGGCAGGTCCACGGCACGACGATCGTCGAGGTGAGCGGCGCTGACCGCGGCCGCGGCGCCCGCCGGCGCACCGACGTCGTCGCCGGCACGGACGGCCTGCTCACCCGCGCGGCCGCTGTGCCGCTGCTCATGACCTTCGCCGACTGCGTACCGGTTCTGCTCGTCGTTGGCCGGCCGGCGCGCGCCCTGGCGCTGGTGCACGCCGGCTGGCGCGGCATGCTGGCCGGCATCGTCGCCGAGGCGGGGCGAGCGGTCGGCGCCTGCGGCGCCGCCACCGCCGCCGTCATCGGCCCGAGCATCGGACCCTGCTGCTTTGCCGTCTCAGACGATCTCGGCGAGCGTTTCGAGGCGGCCTTCCCGGGCACATGGCGCGACGGACATGTCGATCTTTGGGAGGCCGCTCGCCGCCAGCTCGCGACGGGCGGGTTCGCCGCGGCCGACATCGTCTCCAGCGGACTGTGCACGTGCCACCAGCACGAGTTCTTCTCGCACCGTCGGGCGCACGGGGCGACCGGCAGACAGGCGGCCATCGCCTGGCTCACAGGAGGGATGTAGGTGAAGCAGTTCAGCGGCACGGCCGATCACGTACGAGGGCGCTTGGCCGAGGTGCGCGAGCGCGTCGACGATGCCGCCCGGCCGGCCGGCCGGGCGGCCGGCGAGGTGCAGATCCTGGTGGCGACCAAATACGTCGCCGCCGCCGACATGGGGGTACTGCGCGAGGCGGGCGTCACGCTGGTCGGCGAGAACCGGGCCCAGGACCTGGCCGCCAAGCACGAGCTGTTCGGCGACAATTTCGTGTTCGACTTCATCGGCCACCTGCAGAGCCGCAAGGTGAAGCTCGTGCTGCCCCTCGTACGGTTGATCCACGCAGTCTCGACGAAGAGCGTCGTAGAGGAACTCCAGGGCCGCGCGCAGAAAGCAACAGACGTGCTGCTCGAAGTGAACATCGCCGGAGAAGAATCCAAGGCGGGTATCGCGCTCGGCGAGGCCGACCGCTTTCTCGACGCGGCGGCGGCCTGCGACAAGGTGTCGTTTGCCGGCCTGATGTGCATGCCGCCGCTGTTTGCCGACCCCGAGCTCACGGCGCCGTACTTCGCGCAGACCAGGCAGCTCGCGGCCGACCTTTCGGCCCGCTGGGCCGGACGGTATACTTTCGCGCAGTTGTCGATGGGCACGAGTGTCGATTACGAGGTGGCGGTGCGAGAGGGTGCGACGATCGTCCGCGTCGGAAGCGTGCTTTTCTGACATGCGGACCGGGAGGGACGATGGGCCTAGGCGATAGCTGGCACAAGGTGATGATCTACTTCGGCATCTCCGAAGACGAGGAGTACGACGACGAAGAGACGCTCGCCCCGCCCGAAGAGCTCGAGCGTTCCTACCAGGACCGGCCGAACGTGCGCAAGCTCAGCCGCGCCTCGCGCGGCCGGCAGGCCGACTACGACGATATCTTCGCCGACGAGCCGCCGGCGCGGGCGCCGCGCAGCGGCGTGGTACGCCCCCTCGAGGCGCCGCGCCCGCAGCGCGTCGAAGTGCACCTGGTGATCCCCAAGAACTTCAACGACGCCCAGCAGATCGCCGACAAGTTCAAGGTCGACATCCCCGTGATCGTCAACCTGCAAGGCTCCGACACCGACCTTTCCAAGCGCCTCATCGATTTCGCCAGCGGGCTCACCTATGCCCTCGACGGCGGCATGCAGCGGGTGGCCGACAAGGTCTTCCTGCTCACGCCGCGCAACGTCGAGGTGTCGGCCGAGGAACGCGCCCGGCTGATCGAAAAGGGCTTCTTCAACCAGTTCTGACGATGCGGGCGGGACTCCTCGGCGCCGGGCACATCGCACGGGCCCTCGCTGAGGGCTGGCGGCAGCTTCCGCCCGCTGCGGCACTGCGACCCGCTCTTTCCGTCTACGACCCGATCGCGGCGCGCAGCCGCTCGTTGGCGGCCGACTTCGACGCCCGGGCGTGCGCCTCGGTAGCCGAGCTCTCGGCCGGTTGTGACACCATCGTGCTCGCCATGCGTCCGCCCGACGTGCCGGCCGCGCTCGCCGAGCTGGCGCCGGTCCTCGGCGGGCGGCCGCTGCTCTCGCTGGCCGCCGCCGTTCCCCTCGACGACCTGCGCGCCGGCCTGTCGCCGGGGGCCCGAGTGGCGCGGGTCATGCCCAACGTCGCCGCGGCCATAGGCTGCGGCGTGTTTCTGCTGGTGGCCGGCACGCTGACGGCCTCGCAGGCCGACGCCACCCGCGCCCTGTTCGGCTTGGCCGGAACGGTGGTAGATGTTCCTGAGAGCCTTTTCGACCCGGCTACCGCGGTCGCCGGCTGCGGTCCCGGTTTCACCGCCCTGTTCATCGAGGCGCTGGCCGCCGCGGGCGTCGATGCCGGGCTCGAGCAGGCGATGGCTCGCGAACTGGCGATCGCGGCGGTCGCCGGCTCGGCGGCTCTGGTGGCGCGCGACGGCGACCCGGTCGGCGTGCGCGTGGCGATCGCCACGCCGGGTGGCATGACGGCGGAAGGTATCGAGGTGCTCGAGAGCAGGGGTATCAGGATGGCCCTCGCGGCGGCCGTGGCCGCCGCCGTCGCGCAGGCCCGGCGCGTACGATGATCCTGCTGCAGGACATCGTCATCAAGGCGCTTCAGATCTACTCGTTGGCCATCTTCGGACGCATTCTGCTGAGCTGGGTGCCGTTGCGCTCCGGGACACTGCCGTACAGGCTGTACAGCATCCTCTATGATGTCACCGAGCCGTATCTGCGTGTCTTCAGACGGTTCCTGCCGCCCGTACGGTTCGGCAACGCCGCCCTCGACCTCAGCCCGGTGGTGGGGTTGGCGGTCCTGTTCATCGTTCAACCCCTTGTCGCGTCGCTGTAGGGCGCAAGGAACGGAGGCCCGATGAAACTGACACCGCTCGACATACGCCATAAGGAGTTCAAGCGCGGCATGCGCGGCTACGTCGACGGCGAGGTCGACGAGTTCTTGGACGAGGTCGCCGACGAGTTCGAGCGCCTCTTCAAAGAGAACATCGAGCTCTCCGAGCGCGGCGAAGCGCTACAAGAGAAGATCGATCACTATCGCAGCCTCGAGGAGACCCTGCAGAACACCCTGGTCGCCGCTCAGCGCAGCGCCGAGGAGCTCCGGGCCAACGCCCAGAAAGAAGCCCAGCTCATGCTGAGCGAGGCCGAGCTCAAGGCGCGGCAGATGGTCAACGAGTCGTACGCCGACAAGCAGGCGGTCGAAAAGCAGATCGTCGTGCTGAGAAGCTCCGAAGAGGACTTCCGCTTCAAGTTCCGCTCGCTGCTCGAAGGCTACGTCAAGCAGCTCTCCGAGATCGACGACCGCTCCCGGAAGGCCGGCCAGTTCGCCACCCCGACCGAGCAGATCGAGGAGGCCATGTCGCGTGACGCCGCCGGTCGCTCCGGCACGCCGCCGACGGCGCCGCCTGCCAAGTCGACCGTGCCCATGCCGGCGCCCGCCACGCACTCAGCGGCGCCGGCCTCGCAGGCCCCCGCCTCGGCTCCGCTCGCCCCGTCGCCGGCGCCGGCGGGTCCGCCCGCGAGCGCCGCCGGGCAGCATCCCGCCGCTCCGGCCGCTCCCGCGGCCGGCAAGGCGGGCGGCGATCCGCGGGCGCCGTTTCTCGGCGAACCCGACGATCTGCTGTCAGATGTCGAGAGCGAGGTCGACGACAACGCCTTCAAGTGGTGATGAGGGCCCGCTGCGCGGTGACGCCGACGAGGTGCGCCTGGCGATCTGGGCGACGCCCGGCGGGCGGCGCTCCGAGATCACGGGTGTGGCCGACGGTCGCTTGCGCGTGAGGCTGGCGGCGGCGCCCATCGAGGGTCGCGCCAACCGCGAGCTGTGCCGCTTTCTGGCCGAGACGGTAGGTGTGCCGCGCAGCGCCGTCGCGGTCACCGCGGGGGCGAGCGCCCGGCGCAAGACGATCCGCATCAGCGGCATCGGCGTTGAGGCCGTGGGCCGGCGTCTCGGCCTGAAGGTACGTGAGCCGTGACGGCGCGCGCCCGTGGCGGCGGCCGGCGATGAGCGACGTGCGGGTGAGGGCGACCGCGATCGCGGTCGCGATCGCCGCCGCCGACCAGCTCGCCGACTGGGCGGTGCGCCACGAAGCGGGCCGCCTGCCGTGGACGTTCGGCCGTCAGCTGGCGATCCGTCTCGCCCACAACACCGGTATCTCCTTCAGCCGCCTGGCCGGCGGCGGCGTGTGGCTGCTCGTGCTGATCACGCTCGTCTGCGGGGCCCTGGCGCTGGCCGTGTGGCGCGCGCCGGCGCGCTTTGCCGTGCCGCTTTCGATCGTGCTCGGCGGCGCGGTCGGCAACCTCATCGACCGCTGGCGGTTCGGCTACGTCATCGACTACGTGGGCGTGGGCCCCTGGCCGACCTTCAACCTCGGTGATGTCGCCATCGCCGTGGGCGCCGTACTTATCGGCGTGGCAGTACTGCGGCCGCCGCCGGGCAGCCGCTCCACACCGGAGACGTGAGGTCGTGGCGGATTTCACGGCCGTCGAGGCCGAGGTCGGAGTGCGGCTCGACACGGCCCTCGCGCGCCGTCTCGGCGCCAGCCGGGCCGCCGCGCAGAGTCTCATCGAGTCGCGCGCGGTCACGATCGCCGGACGCGTGGCCGACAAGGGACATGTGCTGCGCGCGGGGGAGAGGGTGACCTACGAGCTGCCCCCGGTAGTGCCTGCCACGCTGGTGGCCGAGGACGTCCCCTACACGCTGGTCTACGAAGACGCGGCGCTGCTGGTGGTCGACAAACCGGCAGGCGTGGTCGTGCACCCGGCCCCGGGCAACGAACACGGCACGCTGGTACAGGGGCTGCTCGCCCGTGGCATCGCCGGCGGACACCAGTCGCGCCCCGGGGTCGTGCACCGCCTCGATCGCGACACGTCGGGCCTGCTGATCGTGGCGCGCAGCCCTGAGGCCTACCGGCTGCTGGTGGCCCAGATGGCGCGCCGCGAGATCGCCCGCGCTTACGTGGCGCTGCTGGTCGGCACGCTGCCCCAGGACGAGGGCACCATCGACGCGCCGATCGGCCGGCACGTGCGCGACCGCAAGCGGATCTCCATCCATACTACGCGCCCGCGACGCGCGATCACCCACTTCACGGTGCGCCGCCGCCTGCCGGGCTATACGTTGCTGGACGTGCGCCTCGAGACCGGCCGCACCCATCAGATCCGGGTGCACTTCGCCGCCCTTGGCTTTCCGGTCGCCGGCGATACGACCTACGGCGGGCGATCTCGGCGTCCCAGCGGCCTGGCTCGTCAGTTCCTGCACGCCGCTCATCTCGAGTTCGCCCACCCGCTGACCGGCGAACCGCTCTCGTTCGAGGCGCCGCTGCCGGTCGATCTCGCCGGTTTTCTGACGAGCCTCGAGGGCGGCGGATCTGCCCGACCCCTCTGACCCTTGACCGTCCCAGGCCGGCGATCTACAGTGCGGTAGTCCTTTAAGTCCAGGTCCCGTGAGACCGGAAAGGGGTGCCATGATGCAATGTCAGAGCAGCCGCGCCGCCCATCTCGAGGCGGTGTTTTTTTATGTCTGAGAGCGATGACGGGTTCGTGATGACCGGCGAGCGGCTCTCGCGCACGGTCACCCGCCTGGCCGGGCGCTGCGTCACCCGAGCGTCAAAGAAACGCTCATGCCGTGCAATCGTTTCCGCGGCGCCGACTACCGGCAGGGTCTGCACGACGGCGGGGATGGCTGAAGCGCCGCCGAGAAGCGCCGCGGCAGCCTTGCGCGGCGAACAGGCCTGCGCCGCCGCCGCGAGTGGGAGCTATCGCGTGGTCGAGCGCCGGTCGTTTGGGCCGTACGCCCTGCTCACCGTGCATGCTCCCGATGTCGCGGCCGTCGCCCGGCCCGGCCAGTTCGTGATGGCCGCTGTCCCGGGCCCCCAGTTTCATCTGCGACGCCCCCTGTCGCTGCACTCTGTCGAAGGGCCGCGCCTGCGTCTGCTTGTAGAGCCGCGCGGCGAGGGCACCCGGGCGCTCGCCGACACCGGCGTCGCCGACACCCTGGCCCTCACCGGTCCGCTGGGCAGCGGCTTTCCCCTCGGGGACGTGCGCGCCGCCCTGCTGGTCGGCGGCGGCATCGGCGCAGCGCCGCTGCAGTTCGTGGCCGACGTGCTGCGCGAGCGCGGGGTGCCGGTGACCGCCGCCTTCGGCTTTCGCGACGAAGGCCAGGCGCGCCTCGCGGCAGCGTTCGAGGTCGACGACCTGTGGGTCGCCACCGACGACGGCACCGTGGGCCGCCGCGGCACGGCCGTCGAGCTGGCGAGCGCGGTGGGGGCGGGCCCGCAGGCGAGCGTGCTCGCCTGCGGGCCCGCCCCCATGATCGCCCAGGTGGGTTCCTGGGCCGCCGCGGTCGGCCTCACCGGCTACGCCTCGCTCGAGGCCCACATGGCCTGCGGGACCGGCGCCTGCCACGGCTGCGTCGTGGCGACGCGCGAGGGCTACCTGCGCGTCTGCGTGGACGGCCCGGTGTTCCCGCTCGATCTGCCGGCGGCGACCGGCGAACCGCCCGGGGGCGGGGTGGAGGCAGGGCGTTGACGCCGCCGCTCGAGACCGGGCGCCCCGACCTGGCCGTCACGCTCGCCGGCGTGCCTCTCGAGCATCCCGTCCTGAATGCCTCTGGGACCTTCGACGCCCTCGAGACCGCCCGCCGCTTCGGCGCCGGCGCCCTGGAGCCGTTTCCGTTCGCCGCTTACGTGCCCAAGACGGTGACGCTGGAAGCGCGCGCCGGCAACCCTCCGCCGCGTGTCACCGAGACCGCGTCGGGCATGATCAACGCCGTCGGCCTGCAGAACCCGGGCATCGCCGCTTGGCTCGACGAGCTGCCGCTGCTCGCCGGCGTTCCCGTGCCCGTGGTGGTCAATATCGGCGGCAGCCGGCGCGCCGACTATCTCGAGGTCCTGCGCCGCGTCGAGGCCCGTCTCGAAGTCCACGACACCGACCTGCCGCGGGTCATCGGCTACGAGCTGAACGTGTCGTGTCCGAACGTGGGCGGGGGAGGTCTGGCGATCGGCACGCAGCCCGCCGAGACCGCCCGGCTCACGGCCGCCGCGCGCGCCCTTACCCGGCGCCTGATCATCGTCAAGCTCACCCCGAACGTCACCGACATCGTGGCCGTCGCGCGGGCCGCCGCCGACGCCGGCGCCGACGCGGTGTCGCTCGTCAACACGTTGCGGGCGCTCGTCCTGGACCCGCAGAGTCTCACGCCGTGTCTGGGCAATCGCACCGGAGGTCTCTGTGGACCGGCCATCAAGCCGGTCGCCCTGCGCATGGTCTGGGAGATCGCCAGCGCGCTCGACGTGCCGATCATCGGCATGGGCGGCATCGTGAGCGGACGCGACGCTCTCGAGTTCGTCGCCTGCGGAGCCACCGCGGTAGCGATCGGCGCGGCGAACTTCACCGGGCCCGAGGCGCCGCTGCGGATCGTCGCCGAGCTCGCCGCCGAGATGCGGCGCCGCGGCCTGACCGATCTCGCCGCGGTACGCGGTCGCGCGCTGAGCCGCACCTGATCCGCCGGCCGGCGCCCGCCGACCATGTTGGTGGACGTTACGATTCCGCAGCTAGCGTCGCCATTTTGGGCAGCGGACGGCGCTTGAACGGCTCGCCGCCGTTCCCTATACTTGCGACTCGATGCAGACGACCGCCAAACAGCTCAACGTCGCCCCCGAACGCTCGCTCGATCAGCGCATGGACGCGCTCAAGCGCGCCAACAACGTGCGCAGCGAGCGCGCCCGGCTCAAGGTCGACCTCAAGCGCGGCGCCGTCACCATCTCCTCGGTGCTCCGTCAGCCGCCCGAGTTCCTGCTCACCGCCAAGGTCATCGACCTGCTCATGGCGGCTCCCAAGTGCGGCCGCGTCAAGTCGGCCCGCATCATGGAGCAGTGCCGCGTCAGCCCCAGCAAGACGGTCGGCGGTCTGTCCGACCGTCAGCGCACCGAGCTGCTGGGCTTCTTCGGGAGCTGACCATCCCGTCGGTCTTTGTCGTCTCGGGGCCGTCGGGCGCCGGGAAGGGGACCGTCATCGGCCTGGTCTGTCAGGCGCTGTCCAGCATCGTCACGTCGGTGTCGGCGACCACGCGGGCCCCGCGGCCCGGCGAGGTCGACGGCCGTCACTACCACTTCCTCTCCGACGACGAGTTCCGGCGCGCCGTCGCGGCGGGGAACTTCCTGGAGTGGGTAGACTACGGGGGAAACCTCTACGGTACGCTGCGCCGCGACGTAGATGCCAAGCTCGCCGCGGGCTATGATGTCATACTCGAGATCGAGCTCGAGGGCGCCCGCGCCATCAGACGGGCGATACCGGCGGCGACACTGATCTTCGTGGCGCCGCCGTCGCCGGGTGAGCTTGCCCGGAGGCTGCACGGGCGAGCGACCGACTCCGACGCGGCGATCGCCCGGCGGCTCGAGATCGCCAAGGACGAGATCGCCGCCGAGCACGAGTTCGACGCGGTCGTCGTCAACGACGAGGCGCAGCAGGCGGCGGCCGCGGTGGTCGCCATCATCACGCAGCGACGCAGCAACGAGACACGAGACAAAGGAGAGTAGTGGACCGTCCCCGCATCGACGAGCTCCTGGCTCAGGCCGGCAACTCGCGGTATTCGCTCACCATCATCGCCGCCAAGCGCGCGCGACAGATCAACAACTACTACAACTCGCTGGGCGAGGGCATGTTCGACGAGTTTCCGCCGCCGCTGGTGAACTCGCGCAGCAAGAACCTTCTGACGATCGCCTTCGAAGAGATCGCCGAGGGCAAGATCCACTTTACGAGCAAGGGCTGAGGCGCAAGGCGCGGCGGGCATGACCGAGGTCGAGGCTCATCTGCCGCAACGCCACGTGCTGGTCGGCGTGAGCGGCGGCATCGCCATCTACAAAGCCGTCGAGCTCGTCCGTCTGCTTGCCAAGGAGGGCTTCTCGCCGACGGTGGTCACGACCGCAGCCGGCAAGCGCTTCATCATGCCGCTGACCTTTGCCGCAGTGGCCCGCGCCGGCGTGCTCGACGACGACAGCTCGTGGCAGTCGTCGAGCGGCTGGTTTGAGCACATCGAAGCCGCCCGGCGGGCCGACGTCATGGTCGTCGCGCCGGCCACGGTCAACACCGTGGCCAAGCTGGCCACCGGACTCGCCGACAACCTGCTCTCGGCCATCTACCTCGCCTTTCGCGGCCCGGTGATCGTGGCTCCCACGGCCAACTGGGCGATGTACGAACACGACGCGACCCGGCATAACCTCGAGATCTTAGCCCAGCGCGGCGTCGAGGTGCTGCCGGCGGGCGAGGGCGATCTCGCCTGCGGCGAGGAGGGTGCCGGCCGCATGGCCTCGCCCGAGGTGATCATGGCGGCGGTGCGCCGCGCCTTCGCCGGTCTGGCCGCAGGCACCCTCGCCGCCCGCAAGATCGTGGTCACGGCCGGCGGCACCCGTGAGGCCATCGATGCGGTGCGCTATATCGGCAACCGCTCGAGCGGCAAGATGGGCCGCGCCGTGGCCGACGAGGCCTACCTGCGGGGCGCCGACGTCGTCCTGGTCACGACGCGCCCCGACGACGAGACCGCCTACCGGTGCGTCGTAGTCGAGAGCGCGGCCGAGATGGCCGACGCGGTGGCCCGCGAATCCGCCGAGGCGAGCGTGCTGGTCATGACGGCGGCGGTCGCCGACTACCGGCCGGCGTCAGTGAGCGACGGGAAGCTGTCGCGCAGCGACTCGCCCGAGCTCACCTTGCGGCTCGTGCCGACGATCGACATTCTCGCGCAGACCAGGCGCAGCGGCCTGCTGCGCGTCGGCTTTGCCGCCGAGGCCGGCCCGCGGATCGACAGGGCGCGCGCCAAGAAGGCGGCCAAAGGCGTTGAGATCCTGGTCTTCAACGACATCCTGGCGGCCGGCATCGGCATCGGCTCCGACGAGAACGAGATCACTATCCTCACCTCAGCGCGAGAAGTGCACGTGCCGCGCACGAGCAAGGCGGCTTGCGCGCGCGCCATCCTCGACGAGGTCGAGACCGTCATCAGCGGCCGCTGAGCCTCACCGCCACGGCGCCCTGGCCGGTCGCCGGCTTGTGCCCCGCCGCTACGGTATGCCGACGGCCCTCCGACCCGACCGACAAGGAGGCCCCGGTCATGAGCATCTCCCAGCCATCCCGCGACGAGATCGTCAGCCTGATCGACGGTGCGATCGCCAACGCCAACCTGCGGCGCCACATGGTGGCCACCGAGGCGGTCATGCGCGCTCTGGCGCTGCGGCTCGGCCACGATCCCGAGGTGTGGGGCCTCGCCGGTCTCGCCCACGACCTCGACGCCGAGGAGACCGCGGGCGATCTTTCGCGGCACGGCGCGCGAGCGGCGCAGCGGCTCACCGAGCTGGGCCTGCCGTCCGAACTCGCCCATGCGGTCGCGGCCCACAACCCCGCGACCGGGGCCGTGGTCGAACGGCCGCTCGACGTCGCGCTGATCGCCGCCGACCAGACCACCGGCCTCATCACCGCCGCCACCCTGATCCGCCCCGACCGGTCGCTTCTCCAGGTCAAGCTCTCTTCGGTGCGCAAGCGCCTGCGCGAGGGCGCCTTTGCCCGCGGCGTCGATCGCCCGTCGATCCTGCGTTGCCAGGAGCTCGGACTCGGCCTCGACGAGTTCCTGGCGATCGCCCTTACGGCCATGCAGGACGTGGCCGCCGACCTGGGGTTGGCCGGGGAGTGACCAGCGCGGGACCGCCAGAGGGTGCCGCGCCCGGCAGGCCGACCAACGGCGAGTGGGCCGACCAGACCGCGGAAGGCGAGGGCGCCTACGAATTCTTTCAGGCCGGGCGCCGCTTCCTGGCGGAGCGGCACCCCGGACAGGCGGCCATGTATCTCGAACGGGCGCTGCGCCTCGCCCCCGACAAGAACTCCATCCGCGAGGCGTTGGGGCGTTCGTACTACGCCCTCGGCATGTACGAAAGCGCGGCGCAGGAGTTCGCAGAACTCCTGCGCCGCGCTCCGACGAACGACTACGCCCACTTCGCCCTCGCCCGCTGCCTGCTGGCGCTCGACGATGTGGCCGGCGCCCTGCGCGCCGCCCGGCTGGCCGTTGCCATGGCGCCGGACAACGCCGACTACCGGCGGGCGCTCGACGACTGCCTGGCGGCGGGCTAGCTGCCCGGGCTCGGCGCGCCCGCCGCGGGCTGCTGCGGCGACGTACCCTGGGCCGCGGCGGTCGGCGCCGCCGCGAGGGCGTCGGGCCCGGCATGGGCCATGGCCAGCAGGATCTCGATGCGCTTCTGGATGGGCGGATGCGTGTCGAACAGCCCCGCCGAGTCCTTGTCTTTCTTGCCTTTCAGCGGATTGGCGATGTACAGGTGCGCCGTGGCCCTTGTGGCCACCCGCAGCGAGCGCGGATCGCCGGCGATCTTCTGGAGAGCGTGGGCCAGGCCGAGGGGGTTGCGGGTGAGCTCGACCCCCGATGCGTCGGCCAGATACTCGCGGTGGCGCGAGACCGCCATCTGCACCATCAGGGCGAAGAACGGCGCCAGGATGGCCAAGACGATGGCGACCAGAAAGAAGATCGCCCCCGCGCCGCCGCTGTTGTTGCTGTCGCGGCGGCCGAAGCCCAGAAAGGTCGAGCGCAAAAAGAAATCGGAGACCAGCGCCACCATGCCGACCAGCACGCCGACGAGCATCGCGAAGCGAATGTCGAAGTTGCGCACGTGCGACATCTCGTGGGCGATCACGCCCTGCAACTCGTCGCGGCTCATCATCTGCAGCAGCCCGGCCGTCACGGCCACCGCGGCATGCTGGGGGTCGCGACCTGTCGCGAAGGCGTTCGGAGCGGGGTCGTTGATGACATAGACGGCCGGCATGGGGATGCCCGCCGCGATCGACATCTCCTCGACGACATCCCAGAGGATCGGAGCCTGGTCGCGCGTGATACGCTGCGCCCGGCTCGCGGCCAGGACGATGCCCGAGCCACCGTAGTAGCCGATCAGGCTCCAGACGATGGCTACGATGCCAAAGACGCCGAGCAGCCCGATGCCGCCTGTGTAGGTGCGAAAGTAGGCCACACCGACGGCGAAGCCGAGCGTGAGCAGTACGACGACGATGATCGCGACCAGAAAGATCGAGTCGCGTTTGTTGCGGGCGATCTGTTCGTACATGGTGTGGCTGCTGCTCTACTGCGCCGGCTGCTGGGGCGGGCTCGGCGNNTGCATGCCGAGGTCGACCGTGGGGACCTCGCGATCGGCCGCCTCGCCCTCGAAGAACTGGCGGGCCGCGAAGTTGAACATGCCGGCGATGATGTTGCTGGGGAACTGCTGGATCTTCGTGTTGTAGGTCATGACGCTGTCGTTATAGAACTGGCGCGCGAAGGAGATCTTGTTCTCGGTCGTGGTCAGCTCCTCCTGGAGCGAGATGACGTTCTGGTTGGCCTTGAGGTCGGGGTAGTTCTCGACGACGGCAAACAGCGAGCGCAACGACTGGGTCAGCGTGTTCTCGGCGTCGGCCTGGGCCGCGGGGCCCTGAGCGCCGGCGGCGACGGCCGCGGCCCGCGCATTGGTCACCTTCGTCAGGGTGTCCTGCTCGAACTGCATGTAGCCCTTGACCGACTGGACCAGGTTGGGGATGAGGTCGTGCCGGCGCTTGAGCTGTACGTCGATCTGACTCCAGGCGTTGTCGACCTGATTGCGGCGACGTACCAGCCCGTTGTAGGTCGACCATAACCCCAGGGCCACCACGAGCACGATGACGATCACGATGATGAGTGCAATCACAGCGTCTGCTCCCTTTCGTTTGTTTACGACCTCGCCACTATCGTCATTTTACGACGAGATGGTGAATCGCGAACTAAACGCGACCGGGCGAGGCGCCGGCGCCGCCGGTCTCGACCACAGCAAAGGTTGCCCGCCGCGCGGAGATGCTATGCTGCGACATATGAACGATGACGGCAAGCTTTCGGCCGGGCTGCCTTGACGCGCACGCCGGTCAGGGTGGCGATCGTGGTGATCGCGCTCATCGTCCTGGTCGGGGTCGGCTACGGTGTCGTGCGGGCCCGCTCCGGCGGCAGCGGCACCGGCTTGCCGGCAGCCAGCCCTTCGCCCAGTCCGACCGGCGCCAGCGCGCCGTCGCCGACCCCGGCTGCGGTGCCGCGCTGGCAGGTCGCCAAGGCTGTCGGTCCGGTCGTCGCCTATACGGCGCCCTCGACCTCCGCCGCGGTCCGGCAGCGCTTCAGCGCGGTCAATGTCAACGGCTTCCCCTCGATATTCCTCGTGCGTTCGGTCCGCCAGGTCGGCGCCGCCACGTGGTACGACGTGTGGCTGCCGATCCGCCCCAACGAGAGCCACGGCTGGATCAGAGAGGGCGGCGTGGCCATCTACAGCACCGTCGCCAAGATCGTGATCAATCTCGCGAAGCGCCGCTTGAGCGTGTACCGGCGGGGGGTGCTCATGGGTACCTTCCGGGTGGCGGTCGGGGTGCCGGCGCTGCCCACTCCGACGGGCATCTACTACATCAACCAGAAACTCCGGCCGCCGACCCTCGGCGGCCCCTACGGCGTTCTGGCTCTGGGCATCAGCGCCTTCCAGTCGAGGCTGCCGAACTGGCCTCAGGGTGGCCCGGTGGCCATCCACGGCACCAACCAGGACTCGCTGATCGGCGGGGCCGTCAGTCACGGCTGCGTGCGCATGCACAATGCCGACGTGCTCAGGGTCAACGCCTGGGTGCCGGCCGGCAGCCCGGTCGTGATCGTCAAGTAGCCGTCTGGCCGGCAGCGACGCGACGGGGCCGGAGATGCCTGTCGGCGTCTCCGGCCCCGTCGCTGCTCGTGGCCCGCGTGCGATCCGCAGCCCAGCCGGAACTTACCAGTATTGCCCCTGAACCAGCTTCATGTCTTTGGCCTTGCACTTGGGGCAGGTGTACGAGTAGGCCTTCTCCAGAAAGAAGAGCTGACTGCCGCAAGTGAGGCAGTGGAAATCGTCGACGAGAATGTCGGCGCCCGTCAGGTCGACCTCGGTGATCGCCTTGCACTCTACGCAGACGGCCGGCATGAAGCGCTTGCGCGTGTCGTTCACGCTGACTCCCCAGCGGATATTGTCCGCTGAGTAGCCGCACTCCCGACAGACGAAGGTCGTGTACTCTCCCATGCCCGCAGTCCTTCCCGCCGTCGATGATCGGAACATCATGGATGTTTCCCCGGTATCGGCACCATCAGCCCGCTCGATGAGCACAACGGCACGCGTGGGCGTGCTTGATTGGTCTTTCGGACCGGTGGTATATACTCACCACGACAAACACGGACAACCAGGAGGCGAAGGCTTTCGAGAAGTGGGTGCGCAGTCGCCCACTTTTGTTTTGTGGAGATGGATGAGAGCGACCAGCATCGGCAGCTCGTGGCAACGATCGAGGCGACCCTCGCGGGGCAGTTTCCCGAGCTTGAAGTCGTCGACGTCGACGTGCACGGCGGCCGCAGCGGGCGCCTGACCGTCTACATCGACCGGCCGGGGGGCGTCGACCTCGCGTTGTGCGAGGCGGTGACCCGGGCGCTCGACGATCTGCGCGACCGGTACGCGCTCGAGGTCTCTTCGCCCGGTCTCGACCGGCCGCTGCGCACAGCCGCGCAGTTTGCCCGGGCAGTGGGCGCAAGGGTGTACATCAAGACCGGCACGCGCCTCGCCGGGCGAGCGGTCTTCAGGG
This sequence comes from Actinomycetota bacterium, assembly GCA_003164655.1. Classification (GTDB taxonomy): domain Bacteria; phylum Actinomycetota; class Thermoleophilia; order UBA2241; family UBA2241; genus Bog-752. The sequence continues at coordinate 25,747 of PLTW01000120.1, read as the reverse complement.
GCCGGCTCACCGGGTCCGGCGCCGATGTCGTCACGCTGAGCCTCGACGAAGGCGCGGCGGTCGACATCCCGTTCCACACGATAGCGAAGGCCCACGTGATCTTCGAGTTCGACGACAACGGAGGGCACCAGTGAGCAGAGAGATCATCGAAGCTCTACGCCAGATAGAGAAGGAGAAGGGCATCAGCGCCGAGACGCTTCTGAGCGCGCTCGAAGACGCCTTGCACTCCGCCTACCGCAAGACCCCCGATGCCGTCGAGACCGCCAAGGTCGAGATCGACCCCGAGACCGGCGATATCCGCGTCTTTCAACTGATCTTTCCCGAGCATGTCGACGTCGAGGCCCTCAAGGTACGCAACGAAGAGGGTGAGGAGATCGGCATCGATCTGTCGTCGGTCGACGAGTCGCAGATCGAACGCCACGAAGTGACGCCCGACAACTTCGGCCGCATCGCCGCCCAGACGGCCAAGCAGGTCATCCTGCAGCGCATCCGCGAGGCCGAGCGCGACCTCATGTACGACGAGTACGTCGATCGTGTCGGCGAGATCGTCACCGGTATCGTGCAGCAGAGCGACCAGCGCTACACGCTCGTCGATCTGGGTCGCGTCGAAGCCCTCCTGCCCAAGAGCGAGCAGATCGACAGCGAGCGCTACGAACACGGCGCCCGCGTCAAGGCGATCATCATCAAGGTGCAGAACTCGACCAAGGGGCCTCAGGTCATCCTTTCGCGACGTTCCGACGACCTGGTGCGCCGCCTGTTCGAGCTCGAGGTACCCGAGATCTCCGACGGTCTGGTCGAGATCAAGAACGTCGCTCGCGAGCCCGGCTTTCGCTGCAAGATCGCGGTGATCTCGCACACCGACGGAGTCGACCCCGTCGGTGCTTGCGTGGGGCCGCGCGGCTCGCGCGTGCGCATGGTCGTGAGCGAGCTCCGCGGTGAGCGCATCGACATCGTGCCCTACAACGACGAACCGGCGCGCTTCGTCGCCAAGGCGCTGTCGCCGGCCCGCGTGCGCGAGGTGTTAGTCGACGACGAGGGCCGCTCGGCAACGATCATCGTGCCCGACGACCAGCTCTCGCTGGCCATCGGCAAAGAGGGCCAGAATGCCCGCCTGGCAAGCAAGCTCACCGGCTGGCGCATCGACATCAAAAGCCAGAGTGAGATGGCCGACAACGAGGCGGAGCTCGTCTACGCCGAGGACGGCGACGATGCCAGCGGTCACTGCGTGGCGGTCATGTCCAACGGCAAGCGCTGCCCGAACATGGCCCTCGAAGGCAGCCGCTACTGCGGCATTCCGGCTCACCAGAAGCTCGCCGAGGCCGAGACCGCGGGGCAGGTGACGGCGGAGTGACGGCGACCTGTCAGACCAGCGCGCCGCAACGCACCTGCGTCGGCTGCCGGCGAGTCGCCCCGGTCGACGCGCTCGTGCGACTGACCCTGCAGGGCGAGGGCGTCGTGATCGCCGAACCTCACCCGACCGGCCGCGGAGCCTGGCTCTGCCCACAGCCGGACTGTCTCGAGCAGGCGACGCGCCGGCGGGCTCTCGACCGCGCCCTGCGGGCGCGCGTGACCATCGACGAAGATCTGCGCAGACGCTTCACCCACGTCTGCGATCAGCGAAAGGCGGTGAGGTAAGTGGCTCGCATGAGACCTGTCGCTGATATCGCGAAGCAGCGCGGCACGACCGTCGCCGACGTGCTCGCCCACCTCAGGCGCGCCGGTGTGGCGCTCGCCGAGGGTCAGCTCGAAGTCGACGAAGACGTCGTCGACAAGGCCTACGCCCAGTCTCCGGGCGGCCCGCGCCGGGCCCGCCCCGGCGGCGCCGGCAGCCGTCGGCGCCGCGTCGTGATCGACGCTCAGGCGTCGCGCCGGGGCCCCGGACCGGCGCCCGACCGCCGTGGCCGACGCGACCGCCATCAGCAGGGCGAACGCGCCGACGCGAGCCCGGCGGCGCCCGTCGAAGGCCAGAAGGTCAAGGTACCGTCGGGGGCCAGCGTCAAAGACGTCTCGCAACTGCTCGGCGTCTCCACCGCCGAGCTCATCAAGACGATGATGGGCTACGGCGAGATGGCGACCATCACCCAGCCGCTGTCCGACGAGGCGATCACCATCCTCGCCGACGATTTCAAGCGCACCGTCGAGATCACCCACGCTGCCGACGACGAGGCGGAGCTCGAGGAGACTCCCGAAGACCGCCCCGAAGACCTGAAGCGCCGGCCACCGGTGATCACCGTGATGGGTCACGTCGACCACGGCAAGACGAGCCTCCTCGACGCCATCCGCGAGACCGAGGTGGCCGCCGGCGAGGCCGGCGGCATCACCCAGCACATCGGCGCNNCATGCCGCAGACGGTCGAGGCCATCGACCACGCCAAGGCGGCCGAGGTGCCCATGGTCATCGTCATCAACAAGATCGACAAGCCCGACGCCAACATCGAGAAGATCAAGCAGCAGCTCACCGAGTTCGGCATCGTGCCCGAGGAGTGGGGCGGCGACACGGTGTTCGTCGAGGCGAGCGCCAAGAAACACATCGGCCTCGACAACTTTCTCGACATGCTGCAGCTGGTCGCCGACGTCGCCGATCTCAAGGCCAACCCCGACGTGCCGGCCAGCGGCGCCATCATCGAGGCCAAGGTCGATGTCGGCCGCGGCGTGGTGGTCACCATGCTGGTCGAACGCGGCACCATCCGTGTCGGCGACGCCATCGTGGCCGGCGAGGCAAGCGGCCGTGTGCGGGCGATGCACGACTTCCGTGGCGAGCCCGTGACCGAGGCAGGCCCCTCGGTCCCGGTCGAGATCATCGGCTTCGATTCGGTGCCCGAGGCCGGCGAGTTCTGTCGCGTCGTCAAAGACGAAAAGGCCGCCCGCGTGCTCGCCAACCGGCGCACCAACCGGCTGCGCGCCGAGGAGCTTGCCAAGCAGCACGCCCTGACTCTCGACGATCTCTACGCCCGCATCGCCCAGGGTGAGGTGGGCGAGCTCAACCTGGTCCTCAAGGCCGACGTTCAGGGCAGCATCGAGGCGCTCGCCGACGCGTTGGGGCAGATCAGCCACGACGAAGTCAAGGTGCGCATCATCCACTCCGGCGTGGGTGGCATCAACGAATCGGACGTCATGCTGGCGACGGCTTCGAAGGCGATCATCATCGGCTTCAACGTGCGGCCCAACGCGCCGGCGGCTGCGCTTGCCGAGGCCGAAGGCGTCGATATCCGTACGTACCGGGTGATCTACAAGGTGACCGAAGACGTGCAGGCCGCTCTGGTCGGACTGCTCAAGCCCGAGGTCGTCGAGGAAGTCCTCGGCCAGGCCGAGGTGCGCCAGCTCTTCAAGGTTTCGCGCCTGGGCACGATCGCCGGCTGTTATGTGACCAGCGGCAAGATCACGCGCGCGGCCAGCATCCGTGTGCTGCGCGACGGCGTCGTCGCCCACGACGGCAGGATCGCCTCACTGAAGCGCTTCAACGAAGACACGCGCGAGGCGCTTGAGGGGTTCGAATGCGGTATTTTGCTCGACGGCTTCAACGACCTCAAAGAGGGGGACGTGCTGGAGGCGTACGAGACCAAAGAAGTCGCCCGTGACGGGTGACGCCTACGTCGGCGTGCTGCTCGCCGAGCTGCACTTTCCGGCGAACCGCTCGCTCAAGGCCAAACGGCAACCGCTCACTTCGCTGCGCGATACTCTGCAGCGGCGCTATCGGGCATCGTTTGCCGAAGTCGGACGGCAGGACAGCTGGCAGCTGGCCGAGGTGCTCGTCGTTCTCGGCGCGTCGTCGGGCCGTCAGGCCCAGGAGCGCATCGACGAGATCGACCGGTATCTCCACGGTCGCGACTTCGAGGTGTCACGCGTGTTCCTGAAATCGGTCGACCCGGTCGAGGCTCTGTGGGACTCAGGCTCCTGAAGGTCAACGAGGCGCTGCGCGAGGTCCTCTCCCGCGAGATCGCCGCTCTCAAGGACCCGCGCATCGGCTTTGTCACCGTGACCGGCGTGCAGACGTCGGCCGACTTGCGACACGCCAAGGTCTTCGTCAGCGTGCTGGGCGGCGCGCCGGCCCGCGAGCGAACGCTGGCGGGCCTGCGCGCCGCCCACGGTCACCTTCAGGAGCGCATTGGCGCCGACGTGCGTACCAAGCGCACGCCCCAGTTGCAGTTCCTCTACGACGAGTCGATCGACCAGGGCATACGCATCGAGACGCTCCTGAAACGCTACGAAGGCGAGCTCGGACCCGAACCCGCCGACGGCGAGCTGCCGCCCGAACCCGCCGACGGCGAACCTTTGCCGGACGCCGCCGATCGCGCAAGACCGGACCAGACATGACGGCCCGCACCCAGGAGCTCGCGGCGGTGTGCCAAGCCATGCGCGCCGAGTCGCTGGTCGCCCTGGCGATCCACGAGGGCCCCGACGGCGACGCCGTCGGGGCGGCCGCCGGCATGCTCGATCTCTTCGCCAAGCTGGGCGTCGAGGCGCACCTGTTCGTCGAGCCCGGCGTCGTTCTGCCGCTGGCCGCCGAGTTCTTGCCGCCTGCCTTTGTCGTCGCCGGGCCGCCACCGGCGGCGGCGACCGTCTATGCGCTCGACTGCGGCTCCGCCGCGCGGCTGGCGGTGAAGCTGGGCGACCAGCGCCGGCGCACCGTCAACATCGACCATCACCACGACAACACGCGCTTCGGCGACCTCAATCTGGTCGACGGCGCCGCCAGCAGCACCTCCGAACTGGTCTGTGAGATCGGCGTCGGGCTCGATCTGCGGTTTTCGCCCAGCGCGGCGGCGGCGCTCTACGCCGGCATCTCGTTCGATACCGGCCACTTTCAGCACGCCAGCACGTCCGCGGCCACCTTCGACTGCTGCGCGCGCCTCGTCGCCGACGGCGCCGACCCGAACCGCGTCTACCGGCTCCTCTACGGGACGCGCTCGCTGGCCTCGCTGCGCCTGTGGGCGCGGGCGATCGGCGGGGCGCGCCCCGCCGCGTGCGGTCGCGCCCTGCTGGCGCTGCTCACGGCTGAGGACTTCGCCGCGACGGGAGCCGCCGACGAAGAGACCGAGGGTATTGTCGACGCGCTGCGCAGCGTCCCCGGAGTCGAGGTCGCCGCGCTTTCGCGGTCGCACGGCGACGGCCAGGTCAAGGTGAGCCTGCGCTCCGAGGGCTTCGACGTGAGCGCCGTTGCCGGCCTCAAGGGCGGCGGCGGGCACCGCCAGGCGGCCGGGTTCACCACCGGCGGCACCGTCGAGGAGGTGACGCAGTGGCTCAGTACCGTACTCGACGAGCGCCTCTCGACGGCGTCCTGCTGATCGACAAGCCGGCCGGCTGCACGTCGCACGACGTGGTGGCCCGGGTGCGGCGAGCGCTGCGACCGGTCGTCACGAAAGTCGGACACGCGGGGACGCTCGATCCGTTCGCCACCGGCCTGCTGATCGTGCTCGTCGGGCGCACCACCAAGCTCGCCCGCTTCTTCGTCGATCTGCCCAAGGAGTACGTGTGCACCCTGCAGTTCGGCTGGACCTCCGACACCGGCGATCGCACCGGCGACCTCGTGGCCAGCGGCCGCGCGACGAGCCTCGACGAGCTCTCGGCGGCGCTGCCGCGGTTCCTGGGGCGGATCTCGCAGCGCGTGCCCATGACGTCGGCGGTCAAGGTCGACGGCGAGCGCCTGTACCGCAAGGCGCATCGCGGAGAGGTCGTCGAGACGCCGATCAAGGAGATCGAGATCAGCGCCATCGACGTGCTCGATTTCGACCCCGCGGCGCTCTCGTCGACCTGCCGCGTGCTGTGCTCGAAAGGGACCTACGTGCGCCAGCTCGCCATCGACATCGGCCAGGCCTTAGGCGCCGGCGCCTACGTCGCCAGCCTCGCGCGCGCCGCCATCGGGCCGTTCCGACTCGAAGACGCGCAAACGCTGTCGGAGTGCGAGGAATCAGTCGGCGCGCGCGAGACCGACGACGAGCGCATCCCCGGCCTCGTGTCGCCCGCCGAGGCCCTGCAGTTCATGCCCGCGCTGACCGTCACGGCGGCTCAGGTGGCGGCTGTGCGCAACGGCGCCCGGCTGCCCGGCGGGCCACCGCACCCCGTCCGCCTTCTGTTTCGCGGCGAGCTCCTGGCGGTCTACGGCCCGGTCGAAGACGGGCCGGGACTGCGGCCGCTCGTCATGCTCTGATGGACCTCGTCGGCGACCTCGCGGCCGCGCCGCGGCGGCCGCGCAGCGTCGCTCTGGGTACCTTCGACGGCGTGCACGCCGGCCACCAGCTCGTCATCGGCGTCGCCCTCGAGGCGGCCCGCGAGCGCGGTCTCACGGCCACGGTGGTCACCTTCGACCACCACCCGCTGGCGATCGTCGACCCGGCGCACCAGCCGCGTCTTCTCACCCCGCCGGCGGTCAAGCAGGAGCTCATCGCGGCGCTCGGCGTCGACGAGCTGGTCGTGCTGCACTTCGACGCCGCCCTCGCCGCCATCACGCCCGACCGGTTCTGCCGGACAGTTCTCGCCGAAAGCCTTCAGGCCGCGGTCGTGGCCGTCGGCGAGAACTTTACCTTCGGCGCCGGCGGCGCCGGCACCGCCGCGGCGCTGGTCGAGGGCGGCCGGCATCTCGGTTTCGAGACGATCGTCGTGCCCCTGCTGCAGTCGCACGGTCGCCCGATCAGCTCGTCGCGCATCCGGCGGCTGCTCCACGACGGTCGGCTGCCCGAAGTACGCGCCATCCTCGGCCGCCCACCGCGCCTCGTGGGGGTCGTGGTGCACGGCCAGGAGCGCGGCCGCACTCTCGGCTTTCCGACGGCCAACATCGAGGCCCACACCGGCATGATCTTCCCCGGCCGGGGTGTCTATGCCGCCCGGGTCAGGCTGCGGGGCATCTGGTACCGGGCGGCCGTCAACGTCGGTCACAACCCGACCTTCCTGCGCAAGGGCGACGAGGAAGCCTTCGTGCGCATCGAGGCTCACCTGCTGAGCTTCTCCGGCGATGCCTACGGGGCCATCCTGACCGTCGACTTCCTGGCCAAGCTGCGCGACGAAGAGAAGTTCCCCAGCGCCGAGGCGCTCGTCGTGCGCATGCACGACGACATCGCGCGCACGGCCGCCCTCAGCGACCCGGCACTGCTCGAGCTCGGCCTTTGAGGGCGGCCCGACGCTGCTCTGTCGCCCGCCGGGCGAGAGCGGCGCAGCAGCCTCCTAGTTTGTCACTACCCCTCGTTGTGGTACCCTACCGAACGACCGTCACTCGGTTGCGGGCCGCCGACCCGCTACTGGGTTTCCGGATCATCCCGCAAGGGAGGTGATTCCCCTGGCAATCACAAGCGAAGACAAGCAAGCGATCATCTCGCGGTTCTCAAAGCACGAAGGCGACACAGGGTCGCCCGAAGTGCAGGTAGCGCTGCTGACCAAACGCATCGACGACCTCACCGAGCACCTCAAGGTCCACAAGAAGGACCACCACTCCCGCAGAGGGCTGCTGATGATGGTCGGCCATCGTCGTCGCCTGCTCGACTATCTGCAGGCGAAAGACATGGAGCGCTACCGTTCCCTGGTGAAAGAGCTCGACTTGCGCAAATAGCGCAGGCGGTCCTTTCGCAGCCATGACTGGGCCTGCCCCGACGAGTGTGGGGCGGCCGGAAGGATTCGAAGGTATTCAATGACTACCGTCCACACCGTTGAAGTAGAGGTCGGAGGGCGCACCATCACCCTCGAGACCGGCAAGCTCGCCAAGCAGGCCAACGGCGCCGTGCTCTTGCGCTGCGAAGATACCGTGGTGCTGGTCACCGCGGTGGCTCGTGAGGAGATGCGAGAAAACCAGGACTTCTTTCCGCTGACGGTCGACGTCGAAGAGCGCATGTACGCCGCGGGCAAGATCCCCGGCGGGTTCATCAAGCGCGAATCGCGTCCCAGCGACAAGGCCACCCTCACCGCCCGCCAGATCGACCGGCCGATCAGGCCGTCGTTTCCGCAGGGATTCATGAACGAGGTGCAAATCATCGGCACCGTGCTCTCCTACGACCAGGAGAATGCTTACGACGTGCTCACCATGACCGGCGCTTCGGCGGCGCTCACCATCTCCGAGATCCCGTTTCTCGGACCGCTGGGAGCTGTGCGCGTCGGTCTGATCGACGGCGAGTACGTGGTGAACCCGCTGCTTTCGCAGTTAGACGAGGCCACCCTCGATCTCGTAGTCTCCGGCAGTCGCGACGCCATCGTCATGGTCGAAGCGGGCGCCAATGAGGCCACCGAGGAGCAGGTGCTCGAGGGGCTGCGCATCGCCCATCGCGAGATCCAGAAGCTCATCGATGCCCAGCTGCGGCTGGCCGAGCTCGCCGGCAAGCCCAAGTGGGAAGTGCCGGCCTACGAAGTCGATCGTGGTCTCTACGACGAGATCGTGCGCTCCTACGGCGCCGAGGTCGACCGGGTCACGGCGATCGCCGACAAGAAAGCCTGCCACGACGCCACCGCCGAGCTGCGCCGGCAGATCGTCGAGCGCCTCACGGAGGGACTCGACGAGGTCGCCGTGCGCGAGCGCGTGACGCAGGTCAAGCGGGCCTTCGCCCAGCTCGAGCGAGACATCATCCGGCGGCGCATCGCCGTCGAGAAACGGCGCCCCGACGGCCGCGGCGCCGACGAGATCAGGCCGATCACCTGCGAAGTGGGCCTCATGCCGCGTACGCACGGTTCGGCCCTCTTCACGCGCGGCCAGACGCAGGCCCTTACGCTGCTCACCCTCGGCGCCACCGGCGATGCCCAGCGCATGGACACCATCAATCCCGAGACGACCAAGAAGTACCTCCACCACTACAACTTCCCGCCGTACTCGGTGGGGGAGACGGGCTTCATGCGCGGCCCCAAGCGGCGCGACATCGGCCACGGCGCTCTCGCCGAGCGCGCGCTGCTGCCGATGCTGCCCGACGACAAGGGCTTCCCCTACACCATCCGCCTGGTGTCCGAGATCCTCGAGAGCAACGGCTCCTCGTCGATGGCCAGTGTCTGCGGCTCGACGCTGTCGCTCATGGACGCGGGCGTGCAGATCAGGGAGCCCGTGGCCGGCATCGCCATGGGTCTGATCAAGGAGGGCGACGACTACGTCGTGCTGTCCGACATCGCCGGCGTCGAAGACCACCTCGGCGACATGGACTTCAAGGTGGCGGGCTCGCGCAACGGCATCACCGCCCTGCAGATGGACATCAAGATCTCGGGCGTGAGCTTCGAGATCCTGGCCAGCGCCCTCGAGCAGGCCCGCCGCGGCCGCCTGTTCATCCTCGACAAGATGCTGGCCACGCTGCCTGCGCCGCGGGCCGAGCTGTCGCAGTACGCGCCGCGCATCTTCACGATCCAGATCAACCCCGATCAGATCGGCATGATCATCGGCAAGGGCGGCGAGACGATCAAGGGCCTCTGCGAGGAGTTCGGCGTTCAGATCGACATCGAAGACGACGGCACGATCTACATCGCCGCTCCCGACATGGAGGCCGGCGAGGCGGTCACCGAGCGGATCACCTCGATGACCAAGGACATCGAAGTCGGCGACATCATCACCGGCAAAGTGGTCAAGACGACCGACTTCGGCGCCTTCGTCGAGCTCAAGAAGGGCGTCGACGGGCTCATCCATATCTCCAAGCTCGGCGGCGGCAAGCGGGTCGACAAGGTCGAAGACGTCGTCACCCGCGGCGACACGATCACCGTCGAAGTCGTCGAGATCGACAGGGCCCGCAATCGCATCGGCCTCCGGCCGCTCGAAGCGCCGGCGGACCATTAGGGCTCGGAGGCAAGCCATCCAGGGCTTCCAGATCGCCACGCTCGACAATGGGCTGCGGGTCGTCAGCGAGCCCATCGACGGTGTACGGTCGATCGCGCTCGGCGTATGGATAGGGGTCGGGTCCCGCAACGAGGACCCGACCCGCGCCGGCATCTCCCACTTCATCGAGCACCTCATCTTCAAGGGCACCGCCCACTACTCCGCCTGGGACATCGCGCGCATCTTCGACCAGATGGGCGGCGAGCTGAACGCCGCCACCGCCAAGGAGTACACGCTGGTCCACGCGCGGTTCCTCGACGCCCACCTGGACGAGGCCTTCGCGGTGATCGCCGACATGGTCGTGCGTCCGCTCATGGCCGACCTCGACGCCGAGCGTGAGGTCGTCCTCGAAGAGGTCGCGCTCTACGAGGACTCGCCGTCCGAGCTCATCCACGACTACCTCGCCGAGACCGTCTTCTGGGAGCACCCCCTGGGCCGCCAGATCATCGGGACGGCCGCCAGTCTCAAGGGGTTGGACGAGCCCGCCCTGTCGGCCTATCACCGGCAGCACTACGTAAGCCCGGCGATCGTGGTCGCGGCGGCCGGTAACCTGCGCCACGAACGCATCGTCGAGCTCGCCCAGCGACACTTCGGGCAGAACGGCGCCGCGGCGACGGCCCCCGAACCGCCTCTGCGCCGGCCCAGGGCGCGTCACGACGCCTACTTCATGCGCAAAGACACCGAGCAGTTCCACGTCTGCCTGGGCGCCCCGGCCATGTCCCGCGACGACCCCCGGCGCTTTGCCCTGTCCGTGCTCGACACGGCGCTCGGCGGCTCGTCGAGCTCGCGCCTGTTCCAGGAGATACGCGAGAAGCGCGGCCTTGTGTACTCGGTCTACTCCTACACCTCGCTCTACGCCGACACTGGGCTCGTGGCGATCTCCTTCGGCTCGCGGCCAGAGGGCCTTGCCGAGGTCATGGAGCTGTGCACGACCGAGCTCCGGCGTCTCGCGGAGACACTCACCGACGAAGAGGTCGAACGCACCAAGGAGCAGATCAAGGGACAGATCGTGCTCAGCATGGAAAGCCCGTCGGCCCGCATGAACCGGCTCGGTCGCGGCATACTGATGGACCTCGAGATCCGCACGCTCGACGGCATGCTCGCCCAGGTCGACGCCGTCGACCGCGAGGCCATGGTCGCCCTGGCGCAAGAGTTCTACGACGTCGAGATGTGGTCGGCGGTATGCATCGGCCCCACGGCAGAGCCGTTCCAGGCGACCGTGGGCGGCTACAAGTGGTGGGACCCCGAGTGATCGGCGTCGTCGTGCTCGGCGCCCTGGGCCGCATGGGTTCGCTGCTCTGCGACACCGTCGCCCGCCAGGATGACCTGACACTCGTGGCGCGCGTCGACCCCGCCGGCGAGGGCGCCGGCCCCGACGGACCGGCCGACGACGCGCGTGGCGCGGGCGTGCCGCTCTTTGCCACGCTCGACGATGCTCTCGCGGTCGTGCGGCCCGATGTGGCGGTCGACTTCACCGTGCCGGGGGCGGTCTTCGGCAGCGTCGCCGCCGCGCTCACCGCGGGTCTGCCCACGGTGGTCGGTACGACGGGGCTCAGCGACGATCAGGTCGATCGTTTGTCGGCTCTGGCGGCCGAGCGCCGCGCGGCCCTTCTCATCGTGCCGAACTTCGCTCTGGGCGCCGTGCTGCTCATGCGCTTTGCGGCGCAGGCCGCCCGCTACTTTCCGGCGGCCGAGATCATCGAGGCGCACGAGATCGACAAGGTCGACGCACCATCGGGGACCTCGCTGCGCACGGCGCGGCTCATGACCGAGGGCGGCGCGGCTCACCCTCACGCCGCCGACGAGACGCGCCCTTCGCGCGGCCTGGCCAGCGGCGGCGTGCGCATTCACAGCGTGCGCCTGCCGGGCCTGGTCGCCCACCAGGAGGTCGTCTTCGGCGGCGTGGGGGAGACGCTCTCGATCCGCCACGACTCGCTGTCGCGTGAGTCGTTCATGACCGGTGTTCTGCTGGCCATCCGCAGCGCCCCCTCTCTCGAGGGCACGACCGTGGGGTTGGAGAACCTGCTGCCGGCCACCACCGCCGCCGAAAGGCTGGAGGAGTAGAGGCTGTGGAATCGTTCGGAGACATCCTGACCGCGATGGTCACGCCGTTCACTCTCGACCTGCAGGTCGATCACCTGGCCTTCGCACGCCTGGCCGACCATCTTCTCGAGAACGGCTCGGACGGCCTCGTGGTGGCGGGCACCACGGGCGAATCGCCGACGCTGACCGACGACGAAAAGGTCGCCCTGTTTCGCCACGCCGTCGAGGTCGCCGGCGGCCGCGGCCCGGTGATCGCGGGCACCGGTTCGAACGACACCGAGCATTCGGTGGCGCTCACGCGGCGCGCCGAAGACGCCGGGGTCGACGCCGTACTGGTCGTCACGCCCTACTACAACAAGCCGCCCGAACGCGGCCTGCGGGCCCACTTCGCCGCCGTGGCGGCGGCCACCACCCTGCCGGTGATCATCTACAACATCCCTTCGCGCTGCGTCATCAACCTCGAACCGGAGCTGCTGGCCGAGCTTGCCGGCATCGACAACATCGTCGCCGTCAAGCAGGCCAACCCCGACCTCGAGCAGTCGCGTCGGCTCCTTGGCCTGTGCGACCTCGGCTTGTACGCCGGCAACGACGACATGACGCTCGACGTCGCGGCGCTGGGCGGCTGGGGCTGCATCTCCGTGGCCAGCCACCTGGTCGGTCCGCGCCTCAAGGAGCTGGTCGCCGCCGCGCGCGGCGGCGATACGGCGCGCGCCGCCGCCATCGACCGCGAGCTCGCACCGCTGTTGGCGGCGCTGTTTGTCACGAGCAACCCCATACCGCTCAAAGCGGCGCTCAACATGCTCGGCCACGAGGTCGGCGGCTTGCGGCTGCCGCTGGTCGAGGCCAGCCACGACGAACGGCGCGGGGTCGAGGTCGAGCTGCAGCGGCTCGGACTACTGTAAGGATTGGATGGTCGCGGGTGACCGGCTCAGCGCCGGCGCGCGCGGCCTCACGTGACAACACAAGGACAAGCGAAAGAAAATGAGCAAAGACACCCTGAAGATCATCCCGCTCGGCGGGATGGGCGAGATCGGCAAGAACATGACGGTCGTCGAGTACCGCGGCAAGATCGTGGTCGTCGACTGCGGGCTTGCGTTTCCGCGCGACGAGATGCTCGGCATCGACCTCGTGCTGCCCGACATCACCTACCTGCGCGAGCGCCGCGACGACGTCCTGGCGTTCCTCATCACCCACGGCCACGAGGACCATTTCGGCGCCCTCGCCTACGTGCTGCGCGACATCAACGTGCCGGTCTACGGCAGCCGCCTCACGCTGGCGTTCGCCAAGTCGAAGCTCGACGAGCACGGCCTGCTCAAGATGGTCGAGTTGAACGAGGTGACCGAGGACTCGGTCCTCGATCTCGCTCCGTTCACGGTGCGCTTCTGCGCCATGAGCCACAGCGTGCCCGACGCCCTGGCGATCATCATCGAGACACCCGAGGGCCGCGTCGTGCACTCTGGCGACTACAAGTTCGACCCCACGCCGATCGACGGCCGCACGACCGACGTCAACAAGCTGGCGCAGCTCGGTCAGGAGGGCGTGCTGGCTCTGCTCGCCGACTCGACCAACGTCGAGACCGAGGGCAGCACGGGCTCCGAAAGCCAGGTCGGCCAGGCCTTCCACCGGATCTTCGCCGAATCCGACGGGCGCGTGCTGGTGGCCTCGTTTGCCTCGCACATCCACCGCATCCAGCAAGCGGTGCAGATCGCCCACCTGCACGGCCGCAAGTTCGCCGTCTCGGGGCGCTCCATGGTGAAGAACGTCAATATCGCCCGTAACCTCGGCTACCTGCAGGTGCCCGAGGATGCGCAGATCAAGCTGACCGAGATCGACAACTACCGCCCCGACCAGGTGCTCATCCTCACCACGGGCAGCCAGGGCGAACCACTGTCGGCACTGTCGCGCATGGCCTGGGACGACCATCCTCAGATCGAGCTGCGGCCCGGCGACACGGTGGTCATCGCGGCCCGGCCGGTGCCCGGCAACGAGGTCAGCGTGATGGACACGGTCAACCGCCTGCTGCGCTCCGGGGCCAGGGTGATCTACGGCGCCGCCAGCGGCGTGCACGTGTCCGGCCACGCTGCCCGCGAGGACCAGCGCATGCTGCTCAACCTCCTGAACCCGCACTTCTTCGTGCCGGCCCACGGCGAATACCGCCACCAGTACCTGCACGCTGAGCTGGCCCGCGAAGCGGGCATACCCGACGAGAACATCTTCCTGCTCGACAACGGCGACGTGCTCGAGCTCACCGCGGACTCGGCCGCCGTCACCGGCAAGGTGCCGGCCGGGATGATGTTCGTCGACGGACTGCAGATCGGCGGGGCAGAGCACGTGGTGCTGCGCGAGCGCCAGCAGCTCTCGGGCGACGGCATCCTCATCGCCGTGGTGACCGTGAGTGTCCAGACCGGCGAGACCGTCGCGCCCCCCGAGCTCGTGGCGCGCGGTTTTCTGTATGACGAGGAGCACGAGCACGATCTCCTGGCCGCGGCCCGCGACGATCTGGTCGCGCGCTTGCGCGAGCTCACAAACGAGCACGTCACGGGGCAGCGCCTGCTGCGCGAGGACATCCACGACACGCTCGCCCAGTTCATTTACAAGCGCACCAAGCGCGAGCCGCTGATCATGGCGGTCGTGATCGAGCTCTGACCCGTCGCCTGCGGCCCTTTCGGATTCGCCGACAGACGTCTGATCCGCCCAGGGTTCGGGGCGCGTCTGTCGAATAGGCCAGCCATGGCCACATCGCGCAGCACCTCATCCGCCGCCGGCCGGCGCCGTGCGGGCGGTTCGTCATCGTCCGCAGGGTCGCGGCGCGCCCCGTCCCGACGCGCCGCGCGACCCTCGGCGGTCTCCTCCCGGCGCCGGCGGCGCGACAACGCCGGCCGCCGCCGCGAGATCGGCGCCCTGGCCTGCGTCGCCGTCGCGGTCTTTCTGGTCTTCGTGCTCTACCTGGGCTGGCACGGCGGGTTTCTCGGACGCTGGCTGGTCGAGGGGCTGCGCCTGCTGGTCGGTCTGCTGGCCTTTCTGGCGCCGGCAGTCCTGATCTACGCGGCGGTTCTGCTGGCCGTCCGGCGCGACCGCCGGCCGTCGGGCGAGATCACCGCGGGGGTGATCACGCTCTGCCTGGCCTTCGCTCTGGCGGCCGCGGCCGACACGTTCCGGCTGTTCGGCGGCTCGCGACCGGCCCAGACCTTCCTCGAGCCGTACATGAAGGGGCACGGCGGTCTGGTAGGGGAGAGCCTGTGGTCCGGGCTTCACCCCGTGATCGGCGCCATCGGCGTGACGGTGCTGGTGGTCGGCGCCACGGTCACCGGGCTGCTGCTGGTCAGCGGGTCGTCGCTCGGCCTGTGGGCGAGTCGCTCGAAGCGCGGCGTCGACGCGGCCCGCGGCGCGGCGCGACGTTCGGCGCAGCGCTCCGCCCAGTCGCTCGGCATGCGGCGCGCGGCGGCCCACGATTTTCGCGCCGACGCCGAGCGGCGCGCCGCCGCGACGCGCACGTCGAGCCATGCGCCCGTGCAGCGGCCCGGCGGCGTCGTCGACGGTGCCCGCGACCTGCCCGACGTCTTCGATACCGCCGGGCCGGCAGTTTTTGCACCGGGAGCTCTGCCCGGAATGCCGCTCGCCGGACGGCCCGACGAGCCGCTCGCCGCCGACGAACCCGGCGAGCAGCTCTCGCTGTCGGGTGAGGCTCAGGAGGCCGGCGACGAGGCCGGGGCGGTGGCCTTCGAGCAGCCCGCCGAACGATCGTGGCGGCTGCCCGACCCGGCGCTGCTGTTGCGCACCAAGGCCGGCGAGGGCGAGACCCGCGCCGTGATAGAGTCGGTGGCCGCCCAGCTCACTGAGACGCTCGGCCACTTCGGCGTCGAGGCGCGTGTCATCAACACCATCTCCGGCCCGCGGGTCACCCAGTACGAGCTGCAGCTCGCCCCGGGCACGAAGGTCAGCAGGGTGGCCGCGCTGCGCGACGACATCGCCTATTCCCTGGCGGCTACCGAAATCCGCGTACAGGCGCCGATACCGGGCAAGTCGGCCGTCGGGGTCGAGGTGCCCAACCGCGAACCCAACTGGGTCAGCCTGGGCGACATCTACGGCGACCTGCCGGTGAACGCCTCACCGCTGGCCATGTGGATCGGTAAGGACATCACCGGCAAGCCGGTGCTGGCCGACCTCACCCGCCTTATCCACGTACTGATCGCCGGCACCACCGGCTCGGGCAAGAGCGCCTGCCTCAACAGCATCGTGAGCTCGATTCTGCTGCGCGCGACGCCCGACCAGGTGCGCTTCATCATGATCGACCCCAAGAAGGTCGAGCTCTCGCACTTCGATGGGGTGCCGCATCTGCTGGCGCCGGTCGTCACCAACGTGCGCAACGCCGGCGGCGTGCTGGCCACCATCATCCACGAGATGGAGCGCCGCTACGATCTGATGATGCGCACCGGCAACGCCCGCGACCTGCGCGAGTTGAACAGGCAGCTCGTGCGCGGCGGCGAAAAGCCGTTGCCCTACATCGTGATCGTCATGGACGAGCTCGCCGACCTCATGATGGTCGCTCCGGCCGAGGTCGAGCATGCGGTCATCCGCCTCGGCCAGCTCGCCCGCGCCGTCGGCATGCATATGGTGGTCGCCACGCAGCGGCCGTCGGTCGATGTGGTGACCGGCTTGATCAAGACCAACATCCCGTCGCGCATCGCCTTCAAGGTGTCCTCCCAGACCGATTCGCGGGTGATCCTCGACACGGGCGGCGCCGAAAGCCTGCTGGGCGACGGCGACATGCTGTTCCACCCCTACTCGAGCGCGAAGATGTTGCGCGTCCAGGGCGCGTTCATCTCGTCCGAGGAGATGAACCTGATCACCGGGCACTGGCGCGACCAGGCCGCCCCCGAGTACCGTGAGGACCTTCTCGAGGTTGCCACCGGCGACACCGGCGAGGGTGCGATGGGCGACGACGGCGGCGATGCGCTCATGTCCGAGGCGATCACGACCGTCGTCCGCACCGGCGCCGCCTCGGTGGCGCTGCTGCAGCGCCGCCTGCGGGTCGGCTACGCGCGCGCCGGGCGGCTGATCGATATGATGGAGGAGCGCGGCATCGTCTCGGGCTTCGACGGCAGCAAGGCGCGCAAGGTCCTGATCGACGAAGACGACCTGGTGCGCGTTCTGGGCGGCGGCGGCGCTGCGCCGCACGACGAGCTGGTGCTCGGCGGGCCGTCCGCGGGCGTCTCACCCGAGCCCGAGCAGCTCCTCGAATGACCCTGGGCGGCGCCGCCGCCCCGCGCCGCGACGTCAGCCAAATTGTGTTCTCGTCGAGCCGAACGTAGACTGAATGGTCGCAGCGTCGCCGTGGGTGGCGCGGTCGTCACGCCAACGCCCTGGCGTCGACCAACGACAAGAAGAGAGTCGCGTGTTCGAGATCGGAAGCACCTTGCGCGAGACCCGGGTCCGGCGCAAGACCACTCTCCAGCAAGCCGAAGACGACACGAAGATCCGTGTCAAGTACATCCAGGCCATGGAGAACGACGACTTCGATCTCATGCCCTCGCCGGCCTACGTCAAGGGTTTTCTGCGCACCTATACGGACTACCTCGGTCTCGACGCCGACGTCATGCTCGACGAGTACCGCTCGCGCTTTGAGCCCAACGAAGAGCACGAACCCTTCGGCGGCAACTCCGCGCTCGGCCGGCCGCACGCCCATCGTCGCCGCAATACGCTGGCTTTCATCGCGGTGCTCTCTCTGCTGATCCTCGGCCTGCTCTACATGCTCGGCCTCAAGAACTCACCCAACAAGCCGGTGACGCCGCCGCCGGTGACCGTCGTCAGCCACACGCCGCAGCCGAGTCCGACCGTGCGCCACACCGCGACCCCGTCGGGTCTGTTCGCGGTGCGCGTCGTGGCCGACGGCGGCTCGTGCTGGATCCAGGTACGCAGGACCGGCATCGCCGGGCAGGTCCTCTACGAGGCGACCATGGCCCAGGGCCAGTCGCATACCTTCAGGACCCGCGGCGCGATCTACCTGCGCCTCGGCGTGCCGGCCTACGTGTCGATCGCGGTCGCCGGCAAGGCCGCCTTCCGGCCGGCCGAGAGGGTGTCGAACAACTATGAGGTGACCAGGAAAGGCGTGGTGAAGCTCTAGATGGCTCAGGAATTCTCGTTCGACGTGGTTTCCGAGGTGGACCGCAACGAACTGCGCAACGCCGTGAATCTGGCCCAGAAGGAGATCGCCACCCGCTACGACTTCAAGAAGTCGGTGAGCAAGGTCGACCTCGACGGCGACGACCTCGTGCTTCTGTCCGACAACGAGGGCAAGCTACACTCGGTCATCGATCTCCTCGAGGAGAAGCTTGTCCGTCGCAAGGTGCCCCTCAAGGCGCTGCAGTACGGCAAGGTCGAAGCGGCCCTCGGCGGCACGGTCCGGCAGCGGGTGGCGGTCACACACGGCATCGCCGACGAGAAGGCCAAGGCCGTCGGCAAGCTCCTGCGCCAGCGCTTCAAGAAGGTCAAGGTCCAGATCCAGGGCGACACCGTGCGCGTCTTTTCGGCCAAGAAGGACGAGCTCCAGGCGGCCATGCAGGCGCTGCGCGACGAAGACTTCGGCATCCCCCTGCAGTTTACGAACTATCGCTGACCGGGCGCGGCTCGCGAGCGTGACATGAGCGTGCCACCCGCCGCGACCTTCGCGATCGTCACCATGGGCTGCCCCAAGAACGAGGCCGACTCCGACCTGCTCGAGGCACAGCTCAGGGGGGCGGGCTACATGCTTGCCGCCCTGAGCGCGGCCGACCTTGTGCTGGTCAACACCTGCGGTTTCATCGACGCCGCCAAGCAGGAGTCGATCGATGTCCTGCTCGACGCCTGCGAGACGGCCCACGCGCGCGGCGCCCGGGTGGCTGCCTACGGCTGCCTGATCGCCCGCCACGAAGCCGAGCTGCGCGCCGCAATCCCCGAGATAGACCTGTTCTCGCCGTTCGACGTTGCGCCCGTGCTCGACCTGCTCGCNNCGCCCGCTGCACGCCTATCTGAAGATCTCCGACGGCTGCGACCGGCGTTGCGCGTTCTGTGCGATCCCTCTGATCAAGGGGAGCTATGAGACGGTCGCCCCGGCGGCGATCCTGGCGGCCGCCGACGCCGCGCTGCGGCGGGGAGCTCGCGAGCTGGTCCTGGTCGGTCAGGACACGACTCGCTGGCAAGCGCCGGGCTACGGAGATCTGAGCCGCCTCCTGGGCGATCTGCGGGGCTTGGGAGCGGTCTGGCTGCGTCTGCTCTACCTGCAGCCCGACGGCCTCTCTGAGGCCCTTCTCGAGGCCCTGGCGGCCTACGCCGTGCCCTACGTCGACCTCCCCTTGCAGCACGCCTCGCGAGCGGTCCTGCGGGCCATGGGCCGGGCCGGCGACGGCGACGCGTACCTGACGCTTCTCGATCACGTGCGCGCCCGCCTGCCCGAGGTCGCCGTGCGGTCGACTTTCGTGACCGGTTTTCCCGGTGAGACCGAGGCCGATGTCGACGAGCTGATCGACTTCATCGACGCCGCCGGTCTTTCGGTCGGCGGCGTCTTTGCCTTCGACCCCCAGGACGGCACTGCGGCGGCCGGGCTTGCCGACCAAGTGCCGGCGGCGCTGCGCGAGGAACGGGCGGCGCGCGTCGGCGCGGCGCTCGAGCGCCGCGCTCACGCCTACTGGGGATCGTTCATCGGCCGCACGGTCGAAGTCCTGGTCGAACGCGGCTCCCGTGGCGTCGCGCCCGAGGTGACTGGTAGAATCGCCCAGCAGGCCCCCGACGTCGACGGCCTCGCCTACGTAGCCCAGACCAGGGCGCGTCGCGGCCAGATCGTCCGGGCGGTGATCGACGACGTCGCAGGGTACGATCTCGTCGCACAGGCCGTGACATGAGCGTCGACACCGATAAGCGACCCCCCACCAGCCGCTCGCCGCTGAACGCCGCCAACACGATCACGATCGCCCGCATCATGCTCATCCCGGTGTTCGTGGTGCTGCTGGTCTCCGACATCCCCTACGGAGCCTTTCTGGCGATCGCCGTCTTTGGCATCGCGGCTTTCACCGACAAGCTCGACGGCTACATCGCGCGCTCGCGCGATCAGGTCACCACCCTGGGCCAGTTTCTCGATCCCCTCGCCGACAAGCTGCTCATCTCGGCGGCCCTGATCGCCCTCGTCGGCCTCGGCAAGCTGCCGGCCTGGGTGGCTATGGTGATCATCGCCCGCGAGTTTGCCGTGAGCGCCTTGCGGGTGGTCGGCATCGACCAGGGCGTGTCCATTCCGGCAAGCCCCCTCGGCAAGGCCAAGACCACCAGCCAGATCGTCTGCATCATCATCCTCATGTGGCCGCACGGCCACCTGTCGTGGGCATCCTGGGTCGAGGTGCCGGCCGTCGTGGTGATGGTCGCGCTCACGCTGATCTCCGGCGTGCAGTACTTCATCAGAGCGCGCGACAACCTGCACCTGCCCGGCGGCAACCGATGAGCCGGCCGGCGGCGGCCGTGCTGCTCACCGGCAGCGAGCTGCTCGATGGGCGCACCCGCGACCGCAACGGCTACTATCTGGGCGCTTCGCTGTCGCGGCGCGGCTTTCGCGTCACCCACGTCGTACTCTGTCCGGACGACCCCGAAGTCCTGCGCCGCGACCTCGCCTTCCTGCTGGACGGGCGGCCCGCGCTCCTGGTGGTATCCGGCGGCCTGGGCACGACCCACGACGATCTGACCGCGGCCATGGTCGCCGACACCACCAGCCATCCGCTGGCCGCCGATCCCGAGGCGCTGCGCATGGTAACCGAGACCACCAGGCGCGTGGCGCAGCGGCGCGGCCTGGCGCTCGACGAGCTGCTGCCCCAGATGGCCCGCCAGGCGCGGCTGCCGCGCGGCGGCCGGGCGATCGCTCCCGCGGGAGTGGCGCCCGGCTTTGTGCTGCACCACGGCACGACCGCCATCGTGGCCTTGCCGGGCGTGCCCTGGGAGCTGGAAGCGATGTGGCCCGAGGTGCTGGCCGCGCTGGCCGTCGAGGCCGGCGTGGCGCCGCCCTGCGCCCTGACCGTCCGCCTGTACGGCTGGGGCGAGGTCAAGGTCGCGGCGCTGCTGGGCAGCGCCGCGACCGACCGTCTGCGCCTGGCCATCACCGCCGCCAGCGGCGAGGTCACCGTCGTCGCCGGCTACGACGCGGGAGACCGCGAGGCGGCTGCCCAGGCCGACGCTCTCGCGGCGGCGCTGCGCGCCGCCGGTCCCGTCTTTGCGACCGACGACCGCCGCATAGAGGAGATCGTCGCCGACATCCTGCGCGCCGGCGGAGCCACCGTCGCGGTCGCCGAATCGTGCACCGGCGGTCTGCTCGGCGCACGCCTGACGGAGCTCCCGGGCAGCTCCGACTACTTCCTCGGTGGCGCTCTGGTCTATGCCGACGCCGTCAAGCGCGACCTGCTCGGCGTGCCCGCCGCCCTGCTGCAGGCGCACGGGGCGGTGTCCGAGCCCGTGGCCGGCGCCATGGCGGAGGGCGCGCGCACGCGGCTCGCTGCCACTTACGGCCTCAGCGTGACCGGCGTGGCCGGACCCGGCGGAGCCACCCCCGGCAAGCCGGTCGGCCTTGTGTTCATCGGCTGCGCCGGACCGGGGAAGACGGTCGTGCGGCGCTACGAGTTCCCCGGCGACCGGCCCACGGTCAGAGCCTGGAGCGTCGTCGCCGCGCTGCACCTGCTGCGCCGGACCGCCGCGGCGTGAATGTCGGCGCCGGGGCCCGGCTGGAGCCCGCCCGCCGACTCTTCGTGGCCTGCGACCTGCCCCCCGAGGTCGCGTCCGCTGTCGGCCGCTGGCAGAGCGCCGAGCTTGGCCCCCACGACGAGCTGCGCCTCGCCCGCAGCCTTCACGTGACGCTGTGCTTTCTCGGCGACGTCGGCGAGGGCCTGATCGACGACATCGCCGCGGCCCTCGGGACGCTCGAGCTGCCGGCCCTGCCGACGGCGCTCGGCGAGCCGCTCTTTCTGCCGCAAGGCGGCGCCAAGCGGGTCGTCGCGCTGCCCCTCGACGACCCCACGGGGGCGCTGGCGGCGACCCAGCGAGTCGTTTCGGCGTGCCTCACGCGGCGACGTCTCTACGCCCCCGGGCAGCGACCGTGGCTGGCCCACTTGACGGTCGCCCGCTTCCGTCGTCCTGGTCACCCCTTTTCGCTGCAAAACGTCACCATCTCAGGATTTGGACTGCCCTCGGTCATCCTGTATGCTAGCCTCCTGGAGAGGGGCGGGGCCGTCCACACTCCCCTTGCGACGTTTCCCACATCAGCCTAAGAGAGGAGTGCGCCACAGTGGATAGGGACAAAGCCCTCGAAGCCGCCGTCACCCAGATCGAGCGCCAGTTCGGCAAGGGCAGCATCATGCGCATGGGCGAGCACGCCGCCGCCGGCGAGATCTCCACCGTGCCGACCGGCTCGCTGGCCCTCGACATCGCTCTCGGTGTCGGCGGCATCCCGCGTGGTCGCATCGTCGAGATCTACGGCCCCGAATCCTCGGGCAAGACGACCCTTGTCTATCACCTCATCGCCCAGGCCCAGCGTCTCGGCGGCGTGGCCGCGTTCATCGACACCGAACACGCCATGGACCCCAACTACGCGCGCGCCATCGGCGTCAACGTCGACGAACTACTGGTCTCCCAGCCCGACTACGGCGAGCAGGCTCTCGAGATCTCCGAGATGCTCATTCGCAGCGGCGCCATCGACATCGTCGCGATCGACTCCGTGGCCGCGCTCACGCCGCGCGCCGAGATCGAAGGCGAGATGGGTGACAGCTTCGTGGGGCTGCAGGCGCGGCTCATGAGCCAGGCGCTGCGCAAGCTGGCCGGCACCCTGAGCAAGTCCGGCACCATCTGTGTGTTTACCAACCAGCTGCGTGAAAAGATCGGCGTCATGTTCGGCAACCCCGAGACCACGACCGGCGGCAAGGCGCTCAAGTTCTACGCCACCATCCGCCTCGACATCCGCCGCATCGAGACCCTCAAGGAGGGCACCGAGGCGGTCGGCAACCGGGTGCGCGTCAAGGTTGCCAAGAACAAGGTGGCGCCGCCCTTCAAGCAGGCTGAGTTCGACATCATGTACGGCACCGGCATTTCGCGCGAGGGCACGCTGCTCGACCTCGGCGTCACCGCCGACGTCGTCCACAAGAGCGGAGCCTTCTTCAGCTACAACGACGAGCGTCTCGGTCAGGGGCGCGCGGCGGCGCGTCAGTTTCTGCGCGACAACCCCGAGATGGCCGACGACATCGAGCGCCAGATCCGCGACAGGGCGGGTCTGCCGGCGGCGCCGACGCCGCTCCCCGGCGCCGACGCCAAGGGCAAGGCTTCGGCGGCGGCAGCGCTGGCCAAGGCCGAAGCCGACACCGCCAGGGCGCCGGCCGCGACCGACTAGGCGGCCCCGCCGCCCGGCGCCTCGCCTCATGCCGACCGTCACAGCCCTCAGGCCCACCCGCCGCGAGGGCCGCGTCTCGGTGCACGTCGACGGCCTGTTCGTGGCCGCGGTCGGCGAGTCGTTCGTGGTCGGCCACGGCCTGTTCGTCGGTCTCGAACTGAGCGCGGCCCAGCTTTCCGCCTTGCGCGACGACGCCGGGGCCGAGCACGTCCTCGCCGATGCCTACCGTCTGCTCGCCCACCGGGCTCGCTCGCAGGGTGAGCTCGTCGCGCGGCTGCGCGCCAAAGGTCACTCCGAGCCGAATGTCCGCGCCGTCATCGACAGGCTGAGCGGCGAAGGCCTGGTCGACGACCGGGCTTTCGCCGCCGCCTTTGTCGCCGACAAACGGCGCCTGGCGGGCTGGGGCGCCGGCCGCATCGCTCGCGAGCTCGACCGCCTGGGCATCGAGGCCGCCATCGTCGAGGCGGCGCTGCCCCGATCCGACGAGGCAGCCGCCGACGAGCTCGCGCGGGCTCGCGCCGCGCTCGAGCACCGCGGACCCGCGCGGCCCCCGCTCGACGCAGATCGCAGGCGCGCCTACGAGTTCCTGATGAGGCGCGGTTACGATACCGCGGTCGCCTACCGGGCGGTGCGCGAGTGGTCCGTGGCCGCGACCGATTGACAGTCTCTTCCACACGACCCTACAATCAGGGCTGAGCGACTTGCTCACTGACTTGTCTACGTACCTGTGGCATCTGAAGGCCATGCACTCCGGCTGCAAGGGCCGGCCTGTCGAACGAGCGACGTAGGGGCTTTTCATCACGTAGGAACCGATCGAGAACCTCGTGGCTTCACCGAAGCCACACGTCACACGTCCACAGAACGGATTGGAATCCCGTAGCATGGTCCTGTCAGCAAGCGACAGGCGCGTTGGCACGAGCCGGGCAAGTTGCCCGGCTCTTTTTTGTTTTTCGACATACGACTGATGATCACCGGCACAAGGGGATACCATGACCGCATTGTTCATCGTGGTCGCGCTGGCCGCCGGCGTGGCGGCGGGGTACCTCGTCAGACGGTACCTCGTCGACACCCGGCTGGCGGGCGCCCAGGGAGAAGCGCAACGCGTCCTGCGCGACGCGCAGCGCGAGGCCGAGACCACCATCAAGGAGGCTCGTCTCGAAGCCAAGGAGGAGCTCCACAAGATCCGCTCCGAAGTCGACGCCGACCTGCGCGAGCGGCGCCTCGAGCTCAAGACCTCCGAGGAGCGCGTGGCCCAGCGAGAGGAGCAGCTCGAGCGCCGCGCCGCCGAGCTAGAGCGTCGCGACCAGCAGGTCTTCGAGCGAGAAGGACAGACGGCGGCGCTGGCCGAGCAGCTCAAGGCCGCTCACGCCGAACAGACCGCGGTGCTCGAGCATATCTCGGGTCTGACGGGCGCCCAGGCCAAGGAGATGCTGCTCCGCGAGATCGAAGACGACGCCCGCCACGACATGGCCAAGCTCGTGCGCTCAGTCGAAGAAGAGGCCAAGCACGAGGCCGACCGCAGGGCTCGCAACATCCTCTCGCTGTCGATCCAGCGCACCGCCGCCAACCACGTCGCCGAGACGACCGTCTCGGTCGTACCGCTGCCGTCCGACGACATGAAGGGGCGCATCATCGGTCGTGAAGGCCGCAATATCAGGGCGCTCGAGAACCTGACGGGCATCGACTTCATCATCGACGACACGCCCGAGGCGGTCGTGCTCTCAGGCTTCGACGGCGTGCGCCGCGAGATCGCCCGTCTGACGATCACCAAGCTTCTCGCTGACGGGCGCATCCACCCGGCGCGCATCGAGGAGATGTACAACCAGGCCCGGGCCGAGATCGACGCGACCATCGAGGAGGCCGGCGAGCAGGCCTGTTTCGACGCCAACGTACATGGCGTGGCGCCCGAACTGGTGAAGGTGCTGGGCCGGCTCAAGTTTCGCACCAGCTACGGACAGAACGTGCTCAACCACTCGATCGAGGTCGCCCACCTCGCCGGCATCATGGCCAACGAGCTCGGCGCCAATCCCAAGATCGCGCGCCGCGCCGGATTGCTCCACGACGTCGGCAAGGCTATCGACCACGAGGTCGACGGCTCCCACGGTCAGATCTCGGCGCAGCTCGCCCGCAAGTATCGCGAGACCCAGAGCGTCGTGCATGCCATCGAGGCTCACCACCAGGACGTGGAGCCGCAGACCGTCGAGGCGGTCCTCGTTCAGGCAGCCGACGCCATCTCCGCGGCCCGGCCCGGAGCCCGCCGCGAGACCCTCGAGGGCTACGTCAAGCGCCTGGAGTCGCTCGAAAAGATCGCCGAGGCCAAGAAGGGCGTCGAAAAGTGCTACGCCATGCAGGCGGGCCGCGAGGTCCGGGTCATGGTCAAGCCCGCCGAGGTCTCAGACGACGCCGCCGTGCTGCTGGCTCGCGAGATCGCCAAGGAGATCGAGGAGACCCTCGACTATCCGGGCCAGATCCGGGTCACGGTGATCCGCGAGAGCCGCGCCACCGAGCTCGCCAAGTAGGCCATGCAGACTAGATGATTGATTCCACGCCCGC
>PLTW01000240.1 GCA_003164655.1 Actinomycetota bacterium | reverse complement strand
GCCTGTGGCGCGCCGCCCGCCCCCCTCTCTTGCTGATCGACTGCGGGTATACTAGCCCGGCCGTGCTGCCCGATCTCGACACCTACCTCGACCAGGTCGAGGAACGCTTTGCGACGTCGACCGACTTCACGATCGGTTTCGAGGAGGAGTACCAGATCCTCGACCGCGGCGGACTCGCTCTCACCGCCGCCTTCGAGCTGCTGCGTGACAGCGCTCCGGCGGAGCTGCGGGAGCGCATCCTCGGCGAGCTGATCTCGAGTGAGATCGAGATCGCGACGCCGCGCTGCGAGTCGTTCGGCGAGGCGGCGCGCGACATCGTCGCGCGCCGCCTCGCCCTGTTTGCGCACGCGCGCGACCAGGGCTATTTGCTGGGCGCCACCGGCACGCACCCGTTCTCGCCCTGGCAGGACCAGCACATCATCGACACGCCGCACTACCACGCCGTCGAAGACAAGCTCAAGTACGTGGCCTGGCGCAACAACACCTGGAGCCAGCACATCCATATCGGCATCCGCGGCATCGATCGGGCGATCGCCATCTGCGACGCCATGCGCGGCTTTCTGCCTCACCTGCTGGCCCTGTCGGCGAACTCGCCCTGCATCGACGGCGTCTGGACCCACCTGCACTCGGCGCGCACGCAGACCTTCGTGCGCATGTTCCCGCGCTGCGGCATCCCCGACATCTTCGGTGACTGGACCGTGCAGCGGCGCTACTTCGAGCTGCTCTTTGCCACCGACTGCATCCAGGAGTTCACCCAGGTGTGGTGGAGCGTGCGTCCGCATCACACGTACGGCACCGTCGAGGTGCGCATCTGCGACGTGCAGACCGAGCCCTGGCAGACGCTGGCCGTGCACGCGCTGGCGCTCGGCCTGGTGGCGACGCTGGCCGGCATGGTCGACGAAGGCCGCGCGCTGCCCGTGCGCGAGACGCGCTGGATCGAAGAGAACCTCTGGCGCGCCATCCGCTACGGCCTCGACGGCAAGCTCGTCGACTGGGACCGCGGCCGCGAGGCACCGGCTCCCGAGGCTCTGCGCGAGCTCGTCGAGTGGGTGCGGCCGGCCGGCGAGGCGCTCGGCCTGGGCGGTCGCCTCGACGACGTCGAACGCCTGCTTACCGAGGGCAACGGCGCCCAGCGTCAGGGCCGCGCGCTGGCCGCGGGGCGATCCATCCATGAGCTGCACGCCGATACGGTCGCGCTGGCCAACGCGATCCCCGGCGACTACGGGAGGTGACGGGCTCGATGTCCGACGACGAGACCACCGCGCGCGACGACCGCTCGCGCGAAGATCGTCCGCTGAGCGACCAGGAACGCGCCGATCTGTACCGCGAACAGCTCAAGAAGCTGCACGTGGTCGACCTGGTGCGCGACATGATGGTGACCCTGGTCACCGTGGGTTATGAAAAGCTGGGACTCACCGAGCAGACGCGCGAGCTGCGCGACCTGGGCGACGCCCGCGTGGCGATCGAGTCGCTGCGGCGCCTGATCGAGGTCGTCGAGGGCGAGGGCGACCCCGAGGGCGGCAGCCTGCGCTCGACGCTGGCGCAGATGCAGTTGAACTTTGCCCGGGCCAGCGCCGAGTCGCCGCGTCCCACCGCGGCTCGGCCGGCTCCGGCACCGACCGTGGCCGAGCAGCCGCCGACCACGGCCGAGCAGCCGCCCGTTGCCCGATCGTCGCAGAATGAGGGTTCCGAAGCCGAAGCTCATCCTCACGTCGAGCATGAGGCTGAGCCTGCAATGGCCCCTGGAGCGCCGGCCGGACAGTCGCGCCGAGCGGCCGCGGGCGAGGCCCCTGCCAGGAAGCCCGCGACCAAGAAGCCGGTAGCCAAAAAGCCAGCCGCCAAGAAGCCGGCGGCCAAGAAACCTGACGCCAGGAAGCCCGCTGCCCAGGACCCGGCGACCAAGAAACCCACCGCCGCTAAGCCGGCGCCCAAGGCCCGGACCCGCAAGCCGGCCAAGCCGGGGCCGGCCGACGCCGGGTAGCGCGCTCTAGCGGCGCGGCTCCCGACCGGGACCGTCGCGCGGCGGGCCGTCGCGCGACTCGGTCAGGGCGCCGTAGAGCTCGGGCCGCCGGTCCGCGAGGCCGGCATGGCTGTCGGGGCGCCCCGCGCGAACCTCGTCGACGAGGCGTGGACGCAGCTCGACGATCAGCATCTCGGCGCGGTCGCCGGCGTCGGCCAGGACGTTGCCGGCCGGGTCGACCACGCGGCTGTGGCCGGCGAACTCGGCGGCCCCGCTGCCGCCGGCCTGGCCGGCGGCCGCCAGGTAGCAGCCGTTCTCGATGGCGCGCGCGATGGTGGCGATCTGCCAGATCCGCAGGCGTTTCCTGCCGAACGCCGCGGGCACGATCAGCAGGCGGGCGCCCGACAGGGCGAGCGCTCGGGCCACCTCGGGAAAGGCGATTTCGTAACAGACCAGGACGCCGCACTGCCAGTCGGCGATCTCGCCCGTCCACAGTGACGAGCCCGGCGTGAACAGCTCCTTCTCCGTGCGGAACAGGTGCGTCTTGGCGTAGCGGCCGGGCTGGCGATCGGGGCGCAGAATGGCGACCGCGTCGAAGAGCACCCCGTCGCGCAGGTCGGGCACGCCCACCACACAGGAGACCCTGAGCTGGTCGACCGCGGCCTGCAGGCGGGCGAGCGAGGCTCTCGCCTCGCTCGCCCGCCGCACCATCGCCTGGTCCAAGTAGTAGCCGCCCAGGAACAGTTCGGGAAAGACGACCAGGTCGACATCGGCCACCTTGGCCTCCTGCAGGCGCGCGAGACCGGCCCGCAGCGCCGCCATCATGTCGGGCGGGGAGTCCAGAGTCTGCACGACGGCGATGCGCACGGCGCTACCCCTTGGACAGTTCCCAGAAGAGCCGCTCATCGAGCACCTCGCCGGGCGCGACCGTGATGAACTCGCCGTCGTGGGGCGCCTCGCCGACGAGCTTCTCGAGCAGGCGCAGCGAGCCGGGCAGCACCTCGAGTGGCAGGTCGTAGAACTGGCAGACGGTGCGCAGATACTCGTCGCAGGCGGCGAGCTCGTAGGTGCCGGTGTCGACCAGGGCCACGCGCCGATAGTTGGCGAGGATGAGGTGGGCGATCTCGCGCGCCTTCTGCTCGCCGTAGCGGGGGATCATCTGCAGGTACTCGTGGTAGGGGTCGTCGATGTACTCGATCCAGCCGCGCGTGTAGTAGTAGGTGCCGGGGCAGCCGCTGAACTGGCGCAGGTACTCGTCGCGCGAGCCCAGCAGGATGGCGATGCAGTCGTCGACGGCGGGCAGCACCAGACGGTGCGGTCCCGCTACGAGGCCGGCCGTGCCGTTCGAGCAGCGGCCGTAGGCCAGCAGGATCGTGCGGGCGCCGGGCGTCGCCGCGATGCGCTGGTTCAACGTGTCGCGCAGGCGCTCGGGATGGTCGTGCAGCCGGCCCTCGCAGAACTCGACCTCGAGGTCGCCGGCTACGCGCGTAACCTCGTCGCGCAGGGTCTCGCAGGCGATGATCTTGGGCGGCAGGTCGTTGTGTGCCGGAGGGTGGTCGCTCATGTCCTCATCGTACCCGGGGGTGGCGGGCGGCGGCGACCGTCAGGTCGCCGCCGCCCTCTGACGCTTCATCTCGTACATGCTGCGGTCGGCCGCCAGCAGCAGCTCCTCGGGGTCGGACCAGCCCGAGGTCTGCAGCCCCATGCTGGCGCGCAGCGGCGTGTCGTTGGGCGTCTCGGCGTTGCGCCGCTCGATGGCCCGGTCGATCTTGGCCAGCACCTGGCGGGCGCCGCGCGCGTCGGTGTCGGGCATCAGCACGACGAACTCGTCGCCGCCGTAGCGGGCCACGGTGTCGGTCTCGCGGCAGATGACGGCCAGCAGCCCGGCCAGGTCGCGCAGCACGCGGTCGCCGGCCTGATGACCGTGTCTGTCGTTCACGGTCTTCAGGTCGTCGACGTCGATGAACAGCAGGCTGACGAGGCCGCCGTTGCGGTGCAGCGAGCGCATGGTCTGGTCGAGGGCGAGTTCGAGGTAGCTGCGGTTGGACACACCGGTCAGTCCGTCGGTGCGCGCCAGCAGGTCCTTCTCGCGGATGAGCCGCTGGTTTTCGAGGGCCACCGCCGCCTGGCCGGCGAAGGTCGCCAGGACGGTCTTGTCGTCGTCGGAGAACCGGTGCGGGCGCTCGAAGAACACCGACAGAGCGCCGTAGGTGCCTTTGGAGGACTGCAGCGGCGCCGTAAGAAAGGCGCGATAGCCGCCGGCGGCGCTCATGGCGCCGTCGGCCAGCGGCTCGCGCTCAGTGTCGTCGACGGCCACCGGGACTCCGTCGCGGATCGCCCGACCCGGCACCGACGTGGCGACGGGCAGCACGAAGTCGCGCCGAAACTCGGGGCTCAGGTTGTGGACGTCTTCGGCCACGAGCGAGTCGCCCCTGACGACGAGCAGCGCGGCCTTGGCGGTGTTCATCAGGCGGGCGGCCTCGGTGACGACCGTCATCGACACGGAGTGGGCGCCCAGGCTGCGGTTGACGGTCTCGACCGCCTCGAGCAGCCGGCGCTCGCGTTCGACGCGGTCGATCTGCTCGCGGAACAGCAGCGCGTGCTCGATAGCCGAGGCGAGCTGGGCGCCGGCCGAGCTCACGAAGTAGATGTCGTCGGCCGAGTACGAACGCCCCGTGCGGGTGGCGACGGCCATCACGCCGAGCAGCCGGCCCTGCGCCTTGAGCGGCGTGGCGAGTATCGTCTCGAGCCCTTCGGCGCCGGCCAGCGGGAGGGTCTGGTGGTTGGCCTTGACGTCTTCGACCACCGCCGTCTGCTGCTCGCGGGCGACCAGGTCGACGACGCCCTCCTGGGCGGTGAGGGTCGCCATGGCGCGCGCGTAGTCGTCGGAGACGCCGCGGTGCAGCGCCAGATGGAGCTCCTCGCCGGCCGCCAGGGCGATCCAGCCCGCGTCGACCTGCAGGATCTCGATGGTCTTGTCGAGGCCGGTGTTCAGCACAGTGGAGAGGTCGAGCGACGAGTTGACGGCCGACACGATCGCGTTGAGCGCGACCAGCTCCTGGTTGCGGCGCTCCACCTCGTAGGCGAGCTCGCTGGGCGGGCGGGTGTGGTCGGAGAGCCGGCAGCTCGAGCAGGTGCGCAGGGCGACCTCGCGGCTCGGACCAAGGACGAACGGATCACGCTTGCGACAGTACCAGACGTCTATGCTGTTACCGTCGAGATCGGCCTGGTAGGAGTCGAGGAACTTGCAGTCCATCAGCGAGCCTATAGTAGCATAGGGTCTCGTCGTCCCCGGCCCCAGAGCTTGCGCAGGCGCTGCGGCGGGGCCGCGATCAGAGGGTTCTCCGGCAACGCAGCAGACGGCGCCGGCAGTCGAAGGAGGTAGGCACGTGAAGCTTCGCAAGGTGCTGGTCGCGGGGGCCGGGCAGATGGGCGCGGGCATCGTCCTGGTGGCCGCCCAGGCCGGGCTGCAGGTGACCATGATCGACGTCGCCGACGAGTTCATTGCCAAGGGCGTGGCCGGCATCGACAAGCAGCTCGCCCGGGCCGTCGAGAAGGGCCGCATCGGCGCCGCCGAGCGCGACGCCGCCCGCGGTCGCATAACGACCGGGCTCGACGTCGCGGCGGGCGCCGACGCCGACCTGTTCATCGAAGCGGCGCCCGAGTCGCTCGACATCAAGCGCGATCTGCTCGAGCGCGCCGCCGGCGCCTTGCGTCCCGAGGCCGTCATCGCCAGCAACACCTCGAGTCTGTCGGTGAGCACGCTCGCCGGTTTCGTCACGCGCCCCGAGCGCTTCGTGGGCATTCACTTCTTCAACCCGGTGCCGGCCATGGCCCTCGTTGAGATCGTGCGCGGGGCGGCGACGGCCGACGCCACGGTAGCCCTGGCGCGCGGCTTCGCCGAGTCCCTGGGCAAGACGCCGATCACCGTCAAAGATTCGCCCGGCTTCGTCGTCAACCGCATCCTCTTTCCCATGATCAACGAGGCGGCGCGGGCGCTCGCCGAGGGCGTGGCCAGCGCCGCCGACATCGACACCGGCCTCAAGCTCGGCGCCAACTTTCCGATGGGCCCCCTGGCGCTCGCCGACCTCGTCGGCCTCGACACCACCAAGGCCATCCTCGAGACCCTCGAGCGCGATCTGGGCGACCCCCGGTACCGGCCCTGCCCGCTGCTCGGCGAGCTCGTCGCGGCCGGCAAGCTGGGGCGCAAGAGCGGCGCCGGCTTCTTCACGTACTGAGGCCGGCACGAGCGGCGGCGCGCCGCGGGCGGACGCCCGCGGCGCGCCGCTTATGCAGGGAGCGACATCGTGAGCCAGCGCACAGGCTACGTGCAGGTCTACACCGGCGACGGCAAGGGCAAGACCACGGCCGCGTTCGGCTTGGCCATGCGCGCCGCCGGCCGTGGGCTGCGCGTTCTGGTGCTGCAGTTCATGAAGGCCGACCCGGCGTGCGGCGAGGTCGTGTCGGCCGCTCGGCTGGGCATCAGGGTCGAGCAGGTCGGGCTCGACCACTGGGTACGCAAGGGCAAGGTCACCTCCGCCGACCTCGCGGCGGCGGCGGCGGGCTTTGGCCGGGCGCGCGACCTGGTGGCCGGCGGCCAGTACGACGTGGTGGTCCTCGACGAGCTCATTACGGCCGTGTTCTTCGAGCTCGTCACGATCGCCGACGCCTGCGCTCTGCTGGCCGGCAAGCCCGCTCACGTCGAGCTGGTGGCCACCGGCCGGCGGGCGCCCGACGAGATCGTCGCGGCCGCCGACCTGGTCACCGAGATGCGGCCCGTCAAGCACTACTTCGACGCCGGCGTCGGCGCTCGCGAGGGCATCGAGCACTGAAGCGGCGCGTGGCCCGCCGCCGTACGGTGCGATGGCGTAAGATAGCGGCGTGACCCACACCCTCATCTACCCGCACACCTCCCGCCACAACGACGCCGGTCACCTCGAGATCGGTGGCTGCGACGTGGTCGCCCTGGCCGATACCTTCGGCACACCGCTGTTCGTCTACGACGAGCAGACGCTGCGCGACCAGTGCCGCGCCTATGTCGCGGCGTTTGCCGGCCTCACCCCCGCGGCGCGCGTCGTCTATGCCAGCAAGGCGTTCTCGTGCCGGGCGCTGATCGAGCTGGTAGCCCAGGAGGGCCTGGCCGTAGACGTCGCCTCCGGCGGCGAACTGGCGGCCGCGCGGGCCGCCGCCTATCCGGCCGCCGACATCTTCTTTCACGGCAACAACAAGACCGCCGCCGAGCTCGCCCTGGCGCTCGACTACGGCATCGGCTACGTGGTCGTCGACTCGTTCTCCGAGATCGCGGCGCTCGACGCCGCCGCCGGCCGCCGCGGCGTCGTGCAGAAGGTTCTGGTACGCATCACGCCGGGCGTCACGCCGGCGACTCACCCGGCCGTACAGACCGGCCAGCCCGACTCCAAGTTCGGCTTTGGTCTGACCGCCGGTCAGGCCGCCGAAGCGCTCTCGCTGTGCCTCGCCGCCGGGCATCTCGAGCCGGTCGGCGTACATGCCCACATCGGCTCGCAGATCTTCGACCTGTCGTCGTACCGGCGCGAGGTCGAGGTCCTCATGGGCACACTGGCCGAGTGGCGCGCCGCCCTCTCGTTCGACTGCCGGCTGCTCAACCTGGGCGGTGGTCTGGGCATTCGCTACACCGCCCGCGACCAGCCCTCGTCGATCGCCGAGCTCGCCGCGGTGGTGCTGGCCGCGGTCGCCGGCGAGGCCGCCCGCCACGAAATGACGCCGCCGACCATCCTGGTCGAGCCCGGTCGTTCGATCGCCGGCACGGCGGCGGTCACCCTCTACCGGGTCGGCACGATCAAGGCGGTGCCCGGCGGCCATACTTATGTCGCCGTCGACGGCGGCATGTCCGACAACATCCGGCCCATGCTCTACGGCTCGCGTTACGAAGCCATGATCGGCAACCGCGCCGAGGTGGCGGCCAGCTTCGAGGCGACCGTCGTGGGCAAGCACTGCGAGTCGGGCGACGTGCTGGTGCGCGACGTCATGATCGCGCCGCCCGAGCTGGGCGACGTGCTGGTCACGCCCGGCACCGGCGCCTACGGCTACGCCATGGCCAACAACTACAACGGCCAGCCGCGGCCGGCGGTGGTCATGGTGGCCGGCGGCGCGGCTCACGTGATCATCGCCCGCGAGACGTGGGATGACGTTCTGCGACTGCAGCAGCCGCTGGCCGGCGCCGCGGTCGTTCTCGACTGACGGCGCGAAAGGGAAACACTGTGGAGAAAGTCGGTATTGGACTGGTGGGCTACGGGACCGTGGGATCCGGCGTCGGGCGCCTGCTGCACGAGAGCGCCGACGAGATCCGTCTGGCGACCGGCAAGGAGGTGACGTTGCGCACGGTCTGTGAGCTTTCGCCCCAGCGCCGAGCGCTGGCGCCGCCCGGCGTGCGCACGACGGCCGACTTCGCCGACCTGGTGAACGATCCCGAGATCGATGTGGTGATCGAGCTGATCGGCGGCATCGAGCCGGCGCGCACGATCCAGCTCGCGGCGCTCACGGCCGGCAAGGCGGTCGTCACCGCCAACAAGCAGCTCCTGTCGCAGCACGGCGCCGAGCTGCTGCAGACGGCCGAAGACCACGGCACCTTCCTGCGCTTCGAAGCCAGCGCGGTCGGGGCGGTGCCGGTGATCAAGGTGCTGCGCGAGTCGCTCGCGGCCGCCCAGATCACCGGCGTCATGGGCATCGTCAACGGCACGACCAACTACATCCTGTCGGCCATGGCCCAGAGCGGCGCCGAATATGCGCCGACGCTCGCCCGGGCCCAGGAGCTCGGCTACGCCGAAGCCGACCCGACCGAAGACGTGTCGGGCAAGGACGCCGCCGCCAAGATGGCCATCCTCGCGTCGATCGCCTTTCACAGCCGGGTCACCCTGGCCGACGTCGAGCACGAGGGCATCGCCGCCGTCACCGACGTCGACGTCGCCCACGGCCGGCAGCTCGGCCTGGTGCCCAAGCTGCTCGGCGTGGCCAAGCTCATCGACGGGCGCGTCAACGTGCGCGTGTATCCGTGCTTCGTGCCCGGCGAGCACCCGCTCGCCGGCGTCTCGGGCGCCTACAACGCCGTGTTCCTGGAGAGCGAGACCTTCGACAGCATCATGCTGTTCGGCCCCGGGGCCGGCGGCACGCCGACCGCCTCGGCGGTGATCGGCGACGTCATCTCGATCGTCAACACTGCGCCCGGCGGCTACATCGGCAACTGCACCTGCTACAAGGCGCTCGACTTCTACCCCGGCGCCGATGTGGTCTCGCGCTTCTACCTGCGCGTCCAGGTGG
This sequence comes from Actinomycetota bacterium, assembly GCA_003164655.1. Taxonomy (GTDB): domain Bacteria; phylum Actinomycetota; class Thermoleophilia; order UBA2241; family UBA2241; genus Bog-752. The sequence continues at coordinate 1,305 of PLTW01000240.1, read as the reverse complement.
CCGACGAGCCCGGCGTGCTCGCCGCCATCGCCGGCGTGTTCGGGCAGGAGGGCGTGAGCATCCACTCCATGCAGCAGACCGGCGCCGAGGACTCGGCCCAGCTCGTGCTGGTGCTCCATCCGGTCCGCGAGGCGGCGTTCTTCGGCGCACTCTCCCGGATCGCGGCGCTGCCCGCCGTGCGCAGCCACCCGAGCGTCATCAGGATCGAGGGTCAGGATGACCGCTAGCGCGCCGGCCGGCGCCGCCGGCGGCGGCGTCATCGCCCACTACCGCCACTACCTGCCAGTCACCGACGCCACGCCGGTGGTCACCCTCGGCGAGGGCGACACGCCGCTCGTGGCCGCGCCCAGGCTGGGCGCGGCGCTCGGCGTCGAGCTCTACCTCAAGCTCGAGGGCATGAACCCCACCTGCTCGTTCAAGGACCGGGGCATGACGATGGCCCTGAGCAAGGTGCTCGAAGACGGGTATCGGGCCGTCATCTGCGCCTCGACGGGTAACACGAGCGCCTCGGCGGCGGCCTACGCGGCCAAGGCCGGCATCAGGGCGATCGTGGTGATCCCCGAGGGCAAGATCGCCATGGGCAAGCTCGCCCAGGCGGTCGCCTACGGCGCCCACGTCATCTCCATCGCCGGCAACTTCGACGTCGCCCTCGACATCGTGCGCGAGGCGTCGGCCAACCTGCCGATCGCCCTCGTCAACTCGGTGAACCCGTACCGCATCGAGGGCCAGAAGACCGGCGCCTTCGAGATCTGCGACGCTCTCGGCGGGCCGCCCCGGTACCATTGCATCCCGGTCGGCAACGCGGGCAACATCACCAGCTACTGGAAGGGCTATCGCGAGTACCAGGCGGCGGGTCTGATCGACCGCCTGCCGGCGATGTGCGGCTTTCAGGCGGCCGGCGCGGCGCCGCTCGTGCTGGGCCACAGGGTCGAGGCGCCCGAGACGATCGCCACGGCGATCCGCATAGGCAACCCGGCGCGCGGTGACGAGGCGCTGGCCGCCGCGCGCGATTCGGGCGGCTTTATCGACATGGTGACCGACGACGAGATCGTCGCCGCCTACAAGCTGGTGGCCCTCACCGAGGGCGTGTTCTGCGAGCCGGCGAGCGCGGCCTCGGTCGCGGGCCTCAAGAAGGCCCGCGAGCAGGGCCGCATACCCGAGGGCGCCCTGGTCGCCTGCGTGCTCACCGGCCATGGCCTCAAAGACCCCGACACGGCCGTGCGTACCGCCGCCGAACCGGTCTTCACCGCCGACCCCCTGGCCGAGATCGAGCGCGCGCTCGCTGTGCCCGCCGCGCCCGCCGCG
>PLTW01000205.1 GCA_003164655.1 Actinomycetota bacterium | reverse complement strand
ACCGTGCGCCTCGGCAACCTCGTCGACAGCGTGACGGGCAGGGTGCAGCTCACCTCGACCGCAAGTAAGGCCAAGGGAACGGTCCTGGTAGCCGGACAGAATGCGTCGCAGGTGGCGGCCGGCCAGGCGGTCACGCTGTCCTTCTTCAAGCTGCCGGCCGGCGTTAGCCCGGGCGCCTTCGGCTCGGGGTCGGCCCGTCCCAGTGCCGCTCCCTCCGCCGGCAGTGGCGGCCAGGGCTCCTACGGCTCAGGCACTGGTTCGAGCGGCGGCCAGGGATTCTTCGGCCAGGGCGGCCAGGGCGGCCAGGGCTTGTTGCGCGGCGCCAAGACCGCGCAGGGAACCGTGACCGCGGTCAGCGCCGGCGGCAACGGCTCGGTCACGGCGACGGTCGCCATCACCAAGCTGCCGTCGGGGGTCACGAGCAAGTACATGGGCATCGCCCAGATCCAGGTCAAGGTGCTGGCCAGCAACGTGCTCATCATTCCCACGGCGGCGATCAAGGGCAGCGGTAGCAGCGCCACCGTCCAGCTGCTCGTGAACGGCAAGACGACAACGCAGAGCGTCACGGTCGGCCACCAGACTCAGACCGAGTCCGAGATTACCTCGGGCCTGAGCGCCGGCCAGAACGTCGTCTACACGCGCACCTTCAACGGTCGTTTCGGCGGCGGCTTCCGCAGCGGCCAGCCGGGCGGCCAGGGAACCACACAGAACGGCACGGCGCCGAGCGGCGCTTCGTTTGGCGGCAGCACGAGCGGGACATGAGGCGCGCCGCCGATTGCCCAGGCGGCAAGTCAAGGCCACAGCGACGACACGAAGGAGTCGAGTACCGATGAAGAAAGGCAAGCGCCGCTGGTGGCTCATCGCCCTGGTCGTCGTGATCGTCGTGGCGGCGGCGGTCGCGGGTGCCCTCCTGCTGCTCGACCGCAACAAGTCGACGCCCGTCCACTACCTCACCGCTACCGCGGCCAAGGGCACCATCGCCGAGACGGTGCAGGCCGACTTCACGCTGGCCGCGGCAAACGGCGCGACGGGGGTCGGGCTCGGCGGCACGACCAGCTCGTCCGGGTCGAGCACCGGCGGCGGCTCGACAACCACCACGAGCAGCACGGGCGGCACGGGCGCGGCGATCATTACCGCCAGGGCGATCGTCGCCGACGCCACACCGACACCGACACCGACCTCGACACCGACACCGACACCGACCTCGACACCGACCTCGACGCCGACGCCGACGCCGACGCCGACGCCGACTGCGACACTGACACTGACGAGCTTCACGCCGACCTCGGGTCCGGTGGGCGGCAGCGTGACCCTGACCGGCAGCGGTTTCACCGGCGCCACGTCGGTCAGCTTCAACGGCCGAGCGGCATTCTTCAAGGTGGAACGCGACACACAGCTCACGGCCATTGTGCCGGCCGGCGCCGGCAGTGGCCCGATCACCGTCACGAGCTCTGCCGGCAGGGTCACCAGCGCCCGTCGCTTCACGGTCACGCGGACCCCCAAGCCGACTCCGTCGAAGACCAGCAAGCCTTCGTCCACACACACGTCTTCGAGGAGCAGCGGCCGCAGCAGCGGTGGCTCGAGCAGCGGCAGCGCAACCTCGACCGCGGCGAGCTCGAGCGGCGTATCAACGGCCTCGTCAGTCTCAACGAGCGCGAGCGGCATCGTCACCAACATCGCCTTCGCCGCCGGCAAGGCGCCGACCACCCTGTCGCACCTCGTCTCCGTGTCGGGCACGCCGGTCTATGCGTTCGTGAGCGTGACGCCGCTCTTTGAGAACCTGTCCGTCAATCTCAAGTCGGGCGCCCAGGTGGCCAACGTCGCCGCCCTGCAGCGCGCTCTCACGGCCGGCGGCTACTACAGCGGCAAGCTCAACGGCGAGTTCGGCACGTCGACCGAGACCGCGCTCGAGAACTGGCAGGCCGCCCAGGGCCTGACTGAGACCGGGGAGATCGACATCAGCCACTTCGTGTGGGTACCCAGGGGTGCGGTCATCGAGTCGTGGAACGTCGCCTTGGGCAGCAGCGTGAGCAGCAGCACTGCTCTGGCGCAGATCGAGTTTCCCCGTGACCTGATCGCTCAGGCTCTCGTGACCCAGGCCGACATCTCGTCGCTCAAGGTCGGCCAGAAGGCCGCTCTCACGATCGACGGCGCCACGAGCGACCCGTTTACCGCCACCATCGCCTCGATCGCAAGCCAGCCCGCCTCGTCGAGCTCGGCGGGCAGCTCGTCGAGCACCGTCCAGTACATGGTCGACCTCACCCCTCTCGGTCTGCCTGGCCTCGCCAAGTCCGGCATGACGGGCACGCTCACCGTCACGATCGCGTCTCGCAGCAACGTGCTGCTGGTGCCGACCAGCGCCGTCAGCGGCAGCTCTTCGGCGACGTTCGTGCGCGTCATGATGAACGGCACCCCAACGTATCGTCAGGTCACCACGGGCATGGCGACCTCGTCGCTTACGCAGATCACGAGCGGCCTTGCCGCCGGTGAGGTCGTAGTCACCGGCCAGTACACCAACTCCGCCACGAGTGCCACCGGCACGAGCACCGGCAGCGGCTTTGGCGGCCTGGGTGGCCTGGGCGGTTTCAGCGGCGGCGGCGGGTTCCGCCGCTCCACCGGCGGCTCGTCGTCGGGCGTCCCGTCGGGCACCGGCGCTCCATGATCGTCGTCCTGGAGTCGCTGCGCCTGGCGTTCGCCAGCCTGCGCGCCAACCTTCTGCGGGCTGTGTTGACCATCCTGGGTATCGTCATCGGCGTGGCGGCGGTGGTCGCGCTGACCTCGATCGGCAGCGGCTCGACACGTTCGGTGGAGAACCGCTTCAACGCCTTCGGCAGCGACACCATCACCGTGCAGACCAGCCGCTTCAGCGCCAACGCCACGCCGCTGTCGGCCAGCGATCTGGCCGCCATCAAGGCGACCCCCGGGGTCAAGACGACGGTCACCTCGGTAACGACCAACGCGACCGTGACGGCGGGCTCGACCAGCGCTCTGGAGACGATCAGCGGCACCTCGCCGCAGATCGTCGCCATCGACCACCTCACCGTCGAGGCCGGCAGCTTCTTCAGCGACTTCGCCGCGGCTCACGGCCTGGCGCTGGCCGTGCTGGGCAACACGGTGGCCAGCGACCTTGGCCTGACGC
>PLTW01000010.1 GCA_003164655.1 Actinomycetota bacterium | reverse complement strand
GCACGCCGATGATCGTGAGCGCCGAGGTGATGATCTGCGTGAGGCTCTGCTGCAGCGACTGCGAGATGTTGTCGATGTCGTTGGTCATGCGCGACAGCACGTCGCCGCGAGAGTGGTCGTCGAAGTAGCGCAGCGGCAGTCGCGCGAGCTTCAAGTCGACGTCGCGGCGCAGGCGGAACATCGTGCGCTGCGCCGCCCCGGCCATGATGTACGCCTGGCCCCAGCCGAAGAGGGCGCTCACCACGTAGATGCCGACGAGCAGCAGCAGCGTGCGTCCCAGCGAGGAGAAGTCGACACCGTGACCCGGGTGAAGGTGCATCGCCGAGAGCATCTTCGCCAGCGTGGACTCGCCCTTGAGCTTGAGCCCGGCGACGGCCTGCGCCTGCGTGACGCCGGCCGACAGCTTCTTGCTGACGATGCCCTCGTAGAGGATGTTCACCGCGTTGCCGAGGATCTTGGGGCCGAGCACCGCGAGGGTCACGCTCACGACGGCCAGCAACAGCACGACGATGATGCGCGCGCGTTCGGGCCTGAGCATGCCCACGATGCGCTTGAGCGTGCCGCGAAAGTCCTTGGCCTTCTCGGTGGGCCTGGCGAGCGCCCCGGCGGGTCCGCCGCCACCGGGGCCGCGCTGCCTGGGGGGCGGAGTCGGCACCTGGTCGCTCCGCTGTCCCTTTCCCCCGGACGACTGCGGCTGGGAGCTGCTCATGCCACGCCCTCCGCGCCGAGCTGCGATTCCACGATCTCGCGGTAGGTCGCGCTCGTCTTGAGGAGCTCCTCGTGCGTGCCCTTGCCGACGATGGTGCCGTCCTCGAGCACGAGGATCTGGTCGGCGTGCATGACCGTGCCGACGCGCTGGGCGACGATGATCACCGTCGCGTCGGTCGTCTCCTTCTTGAGCGCCGCGCGCAACCGGGCGTCGGTGGTGAAGTCGAGCGCCGAGAAGCTGTCGTCGAAGATCTGGATCTTGGCCTTCTTGGCCAGAGCCCGAGCGATGGCGAGGCGCTGGCGCTGCCCGCCCGAGACGTTCGCGCCGCCCTGGTCGACAAGCGCCTCGATCCCTTCGGGCATCTCGTTCACGAAGTCGGTGCCCTGGGCGGTCTCGAGGAAGTGCCAGAGCTCGGCGTCGGAGGCCTCCTCATCGCCGTAGCGCAGGTTGTCGGCCACCGTGCCGCTGAACAGGAACGCCTTCTGCGGCACCAGCCCAATCCTGTGCCACAGGTCCTGCAGCCCCAGTTCGCGCACGTCGACGCCGTCGACGAGGACGCCGCCGGCGGTGACGTCGTAGAAACGCGGGATGAGGTTGATGAGGGTGCTCTTGCCACTGCCGGTGCTGCCCACGATGGCGGTCACCTGGCCGGGGCCTGACGTGAAGCTGATGTGGTTCAGCACCGGGTCTTCGGCGCCGGGGTAGCGGAACTCCACGTCCTTGAACTCGACGTGGCCGCTCACGGGCGCGTCGACCACCGGCGCTTCGGGGTCGGTGACCGAGATCTCGGCGTGGAGCACCTTCTGGATGCGCTCGGCCGAGGCCGAGGCCCGCGGCACCATCACGAGCATGATGGTGGCCATGAGCACGGACATGAGGATGATCTGGATGTACATGAGGAAGGCCGTGAGGTCGCCGATGGGCATGCCGTGGTTGGCGACCTGGAGGCTGCCGAACCAGACGATGGCCACGGTGGAGAGGCTGAGGATCAGGGTCAGGACCGGCATCATGACGGCGAACAGCCGCATCACGCGCAGCGTCGTGCCGGTGAGGTCGGCGTTGGCGACGTGGAAGCGCTGCTCCTCGTAGTCGACGCGGTCGAAAGCGCGGATGACGCGCACGCCGCTCAGCACCTCGCGCGTCACCTGGTTGATGCGGTCGATCTTCTTCTGCATCGACCTGAAGAGCGGCAGGGCCCGGGTCACGACGAGGCCGATGAAGACCCCCATCACCGGCACCGCGACCAAAATCACACTGGAGAGCGGCACGTCGAGGCGCAGCGCCATGATGATGCCGCCGATCGCCATGATCGGCGCCGCCAGCGTGACGTTGAGCATCATCAGCACGACCATCTGCACCTGCTGCACGTCGTTCGTCGAGCGCGTGATCAGCGAGGGCGTGCCGAAGCGGTTGAGCTCGGCCTGCGAGAAGCCCTCGACCTTGCGGAACAGGGCGCCGCGCACGTCGCGGCCGAAGGCCATGGCCGTCTTTGAGCCCCAGTAGACGGCGATGACGGTGGCTGCGACCAGCACGAGGGTGACGCCCAGCATGAAGGCGCCGGTGACCAGGATGTAGTGCGTGTCGCCCTTGACGATGCCGTTGTTGATGAGGTCGGCGTTGAGGGTCGGCAGGTAGAGGTTGGTGATCGCCTGCACGAACAGCAGGGCAAGCACCAGCAGGATCTGCCGCCAGTAGGGCATGAGGCGCTCGCGCATCAGGCGGATCATGCGCGCGCCTCCTGCTGCCTCTCTGCGGCGCGCGTGATGCTCGCACCGAGCTCCTCGAGCAGGCGCGCGAGCTCGCGCCGGTCGGCCTCGGGCAGCGTCGCGATGGTGGCGTTGACGTACTCGGCCGCCACGACGCCCATCTCCTTCGCGGCGCGGCGCCCGGTTCCGGTCAGGTACACGCGCGTCAGGCGCTGATCGGCTTCGTCCGCGCGCCGGTCCACGAGGCCGGACTTCTCCATGCCCTGGAGCATCTTGGTCACCGTGGGGCGCGCCACGTGCAGCATGTCCGCGAGGTCGCGCTGGGCGGCCCCGTCGTTGACGGTCAGCAGCCGCAGACACATCAACTGGCCGGGATGTGTGCCGCTGTCGGCGAGCGTGTGCATCATGAGCTGCACGTGCAGCTTGGCTGTGCCGAGAAAGGCACGGAACACGCGGGCCGAGAGCTCGTCGACGCCGTCGAGTTCGGGGATCGTTACCTTGAGGTCTGGGCCGCGCTCTACCACCGTCTGCCTTTTGTGAAGGGGATCAACGAACTGCCGGGCAAGATTAGCACCCTAACCGTTAGCCGTCAAACTTCTCCCGCACCCTGTGGTCCGTCCACGCTAAAGGCGTGAATCGTGACACCGAGAGTTGTCAAAGGCGCCGACGACCGACGAAGTCGAAGGCGCCACGGGCCGCCGGGCACGTGCCGGAGCACGGACCACGCTACTGCCAGTGCGATCGTTCGTCGCGGTCACCAGGATCACAGCGCCGCGCCGCTTCTGGGGATGATCTGCCGGGACGGACGGACAGCCATGACGTGGGCCTCGCCGTTCTCGATGGCGAAGCTGATCGCCCCGGCCACAAGCTCGTGCGGATGCGGCGCGATGTGACCGCCACCGGCGAAGCGGTCGCTGCGCAGGCGATGATGGAGCTCTTAGCGTCGAAGGTCGTCCGCAGTATTCTCTGCGTGAGAAAAGGACTCCGAATGGACCCGGATTACCCTGTCACACGACAGTACGCGGCAGCACGCAGCAATGTTAGCTTGGAGAAAACGGCCGCAAAACGGCCGAAAACTGCCACTGGGCAGCACGGGGCGGTGGTAGGCGACGTTGGAATTGAACCAACGGCTGCCAGCGCGTCCGGCCCCGCGCATAGGTCACCCGAACCTGTGCCGGCTTCTTTTCTGCTGCACACGGTCCCACAGCCGACGCGATGCCGACGCCCGACGTGGCTCTCAGGACCGCGAAGGCGCGCCGGACGGAGGCGCCGAGTACTCGACCGTGACGATGGCTTTGGTCTGCACGCCGCAACTTGCAAGGTGG
>PLTW01000143.1 GCA_003164655.1 Actinomycetota bacterium | reverse complement strand
TCCTGGATCGATGAGGTGGGACTAGCCGACCACGTCGCCTGGGTCACCGTCCAACGCGGTGAGCGAGATCCCCAGCGGTTCTGGCTCGCGGTGGTCGAGAAGCTGCGCACCGCCGTCGGCGCTGATGCGTTCGTCGAGAAGTTGACGCCGGCGCCGGAGTTCGACGGTGCAGCCGTGGTCGAACGCCTGGTCTCTGAGCTCGGCTCGCTGGAAGACCCCGTGCTGCTCGTCCTCGACGACCTGCAGGAGCTGCAGTCATCGGAGGCGCTCTCCCAACTCGGGCTCCTGGTCGACCGCCGGCCACGCTTGCTTCAGGTCGTGCTGGCCACGCGGCGCGATCCCCAGCTCGGTCTGCATCGCCTGCGCCTGGCCGGCGAGCTGACCGAGGTGCGCGCAACCGACCTGCGCTTCGCGCTCGACGAGACGCGCGAGCTGCTCGCCGCGTCGGGAATCGCGCTCTCCGAGGACGCGGTCTGCATGCTTCACGGCCGGACGGAGGGGTGGGTGGCCGGACTGCGGCTCGCGGCGCTCTCGCTCGCCGGCCACCCCGATCCCGAGCGTTTCGTCGCCGAGTTCTCCGGCAGCGAGCGCACCGTCGCAGACTACTTGCTCGCCGAGGTTCTTGAGCGCGAGCCGGAGGACGTGCGACGACTCTTGCTGCGGACCTCGATCCTGGAGCGGGTGACCGGAGCCCTCGCCGACGCCCTCGTCGGAGCCACTGATTCGGAGCGGATCCTGCTCGAACTGGAGCAGGCGAATGCCTTCGTCGTCTCCGTCGACGCCAAGCGAACGTGGTTTCGCTATCACGAGCTCTTCGCCGACCTGCTGCGTCTGGAGCTGCGCCGCACTGAACCTGGCGTGATAGACGAGTTGCACCGGCGCGCAGCCGCGTGGCTGGAGGAGCACGGGCTGGTGGTCGACGCGATCCGGCATGCACAGGCTGCCGCAGACTGGGCACATGCCGCTCGGCTGGTCGCGGACCACAGTCTCAGTCTCTCGCTCGACGGTCAGGACGAGACGATACACGCTGTGCTCAACGCCTTTCCGGAGAATGTGCTCTCCGATCCGGAGCTGGCGAGGGCCTTCGCCTCCGATCAACTGGTCCACGGGTCGTTGGACACCGCCGCCACGTACCTCGCCCTCGCCGCGCGACGTGCGTCGGAGGTACCCGACGAACGGCGGTACCTCTTCGACCTCGCGCTCGGGGTCGCCCGGATGTCGCTCGCCCGCCGGCGAGGCGATTTTGGATCCGTCCTCGAGGAGGTCCAGCCGCTGCTCGATCCGGCGACCGCCGAGACCGCGCAGGAGGTCGTGCTCGGCAACGACGCCAGAGCCGTCGCCCTGATGAACCTGGGCGCCATCGAGCTGTGGTCGTTCCGCCACGACGATGCGGAGCGTCATCTGGAGCAAGGTCTCGAGCTTGCGCGCCGGATCGGGCGGCCCTACGTCCAGATCGGCTGTCTCGCCTACCTTGCGCTGGCCACCGGGCAGCGTTCGTTCATCGGGGAACGGGGACGATGCCTCGAAGCCATCGCCATCGCCGAGGCTCATGGCTGGGAGGCCGAACCGATCGCCTGCATCGCGCTAGGGACCCTGGGCGCCTCCGCCGTGTACCAGGGCCGGTTCGAGGAGGCGCAGGACTGGCTGGAGCGGGCCGAACGGGCATTGCGACCTGATCTCGAGCCCGCCGAAGCGCTTCTCATCCACTTGGCGCAGGGGATGCTGCACCTGGGACGGGGCCGGCTTCACGAGGCGCTCGCGGCCTTTCGCGTCGCCGAGCAGTACCAAGCGAAGCTCATCGTGTCGCACGTCCCCATCGTCCTGACACGTCAACTGCTGGTGCATACTCAGCTGGGCCTCGGCGACGCGGCGGCAGCCCGGGCGACGCTGGCAGAGTTCCCGGACGACGAACGCGAGTGGGGCGAGGCCCGGACCGCCATCGCCGACCTGCACCTCTCCGACGGGGATGCGCAGGCTGCGGTCGACGTTCTCGCCCCCGCACTCGCCGGAGATGCCCCGCTCGTCCTCGAGCAGTCCGCCATCCACGCCCTGCTGCTCGACGCGATCGCGCGCGACCAGCTCGGCGAGTCGCGGGCGGCGGAGGCCGACATCGAGCGCGCCCTCGACCTCGCCGAGCCCACCGCGCACATCTTCCCCTTCGTGGTGACGCCGACCCGTGACCTGCTGGAACGCCACCCGCGGCACCGGACGGCGCACGCCGCGCTGCTGTCGGACATCCTGGACGTGCTCGGAGGGTCGACGCCGTCCGCACGTGCCGCCGAGCGACCGATGCTGCAGACGGACCTGACCGAGAGCGAGCTCCGCGTGCTCCGGTACTTGCCGAGCAACCTGTCGGCGCCCGAGATCGCCTCCGAGCTCTACCTCTCGACCAGCACGGTCAAGACCCACATGCTCCACATCTACGCGAAGCTCGAGGTGCATCGCCGCACTGAGGCGGTCGAACGCGCTCGCGAGCTCGGGCTGCTCACGCCGCTCTCCGCGCACCGCCGCTAGCACCGCCGATTCATACCATCCGGTGGACGCCGGCTCATCCCGTCGCAGGCGATGCTGGCACCATGAACGGATCTGTACAGAGTGTCATGCCGCAGCCAGAGGCGACAGGGGCGCTTGAGGATCGCCGGCATCAGCAGGGCCGGAGGCTCGCATCACCCAGCGGTACCGCGGAGCGCGAGTGGGGATCGTCACGGATCGCCGGTGCGACGGCCATTGTCACGCTGACGGTGCTTGCCATCGCCGGCGTCCTCGCGTTCCTCTTCCAGATTCGCGCGATAGCCCTGTGGGTGCTGATCGGCGTGATCCTGGCGATCGCGCTCGAGCCCGGAGTGGCTTGGCTGCAGCGCCATCACTGGAATCGTGTGCTCGCCTCACTGGTCGTGTCCATCGCCACGATCGCGCTGCTCGTCGGCGTCGTGATCGCCGTCGCCTACCCCCTCGTCTTCCAGTCCGACCACTTCGTCCGCGCCCTGCCGCGGCTGCTCAGCAGCCTCTTTGGCTCCGGCGGCAGTCTGAGCTTCCTGGATACGCGGTTCCACATCTTGCGCCGCGTCTCCAGCATCCGGTCCGAGCAGGTAGCGAACCTGGTGCTCGGCGGGCGGGCGCAGATTATCGGCCTGCTCAGCAGGGCGGCGTCAAGCGCCGGCGCAGTGGTCACGGTCCTCACCCTGATGGTGATGCTGCTCATCGAAGGGCCCCGCGCGTGGAGGGCGATCCTCGACAGCTTGATCGGGAAAGAGCGCCGCTGGGCCGAGCACATCGGCACGAACTTCCTGCGCTCGACGGGCGGGTACGTGCGCGGCAACGTGGCGATCAGCGTGGTGGCCGGGACGGCCGCGTACATCACCCTCAGGATCCTGGGGATCCCCTATGCCGAGACCCTGGCCGTGTTCGTGGGGGTGTTCGACCTCATCCCGCTGGTCGGAGCGACGATCGCCGCGGTGGTCGTCTGCATCGTCGGGCTCGCAGCCGGCGGCTTCGTGGACTGCGTCGTGCTTGCCGTGTTCTTCATCGTCTACCAGCAGTTTGAGAACAACGTCCTGCAGAACCTCGTGTACAGCAAGACGCTGGCGCTGAGCCCGCTGGTCATCCTCATCGCCGCCCTCATCGGGGCGACGCTCGCCGGGATCGTCGGCGTGCTGCTCGCGATACCGCTGGCCTCCGCCGGCTGGGTGCTGGCCGGCGATCTCATAGCCCTGCGTCGCGCGCGCGATGAGCGCCGCGGCGGGCGCAGACCGTTGCTCACCGAGCCGCCCCCAGACGACGGTTCTGGGGCGCAGCTCCAAGCGAAGGTGTGAGCGCGATGGTCCCGCTCCTCACGCCGTTCCTCCCTCACCGCCGCTGGCCCCATCGATTCATACCGTCCGGTGGATGCCCGCTCATCCTTCCGTGGGCGATGCTGGCGCCATGAGCGGATCGACACGACTCCTGCAGTGCGAGATACGCATTCGAGGGTACCTCGGGGAGACGCTGCTCGCCGCCTTCCCCGGCTTGGACGCCACACAGTGTGGCGGCGAGACCGTGCTCGCCGGGGCGCTGCCCGACCAGGCGGCCCTCTTCGGCGTGCTCGGCCAGATCGAGGCGCTCGGCCTCGAACTTCTGGAAGTCCGGCGCGACAGGCACGACAGGTAGACCAAGCACGGCAGATCAGGTCGCATGACGACAGGTCGGCGAAGCGTTCACGAGGAGAGGCATTCATGGGTAAGCGATACGAGAGAGAGAAACAGGAAGGGACGCCCTCGCACCAGGAGCCGTCCGTCCGCGGATAAGAACACCATGCTGGGCTACCCGTAAGACTCGAGAAGCCGTCTCAACTCGAGCCGAAGGTTCGAGAGTTGTCCACTGAGGTGCACCAACGTTGTGATTTCGACAACGTTTCTCCCTGCAAATGGGGGATGTCAGACCCACCGGTCGCCTACCCGGTCGCTCAGCACCCTTGCGCGCGTGTACGACCCGGCTCCGTCTCGCTACGGAAGTGGCCCACGGTGATGACATCGGCTTCACCCCGATGCAGCGGGGCCTCAGGTTTGCCGATTGGCCGGCGCGGTTCAAATAGTCGACGGCCAGCTGGCCCGCGAATCGCTCACTGGAACAGGGAGGGGACAACATGGATGCCACAAGCGCGCGAACCATCGCGAAGGAGGCCTATATCTATGGCTACCCGATGGTGGACGGCTACCGCGTCCAGTATGACTACTTCGAGGACCGCAAGAACCCCGAGTTCAAGGCTCCCTGGAACCAGCTCCTCAACGTGCCCCGGGTCTACACGGCGGACGACAAGGCGATCGTGTCGCCCAACTCAGACACACCCTACTCGATGGTCGGCATGGATCTGCGCAGCGAACCGATGGTGCTCACCGTGCCGCCGATCGAGAAGGAGCGCTACTTCAGCATCCAGCTGATTGACGCCTACACGCACAACTTCGATTACATCGGCAGCTGTGCCACCGGCAACGACGGCGGCAGCTTCCTCGTCGCCGGTCCGGGCTGGGACGGCGAGGCGCCCGCCGGCGTGCAGAAGGTGTTCCGCTCGGAGACCGAGTTCGTGCTCGCTGTCTATCGCACGCAGCTCTTCCGCCCTGACGACCTCGAGAACGTGAAGAAGGTCCAGGCGGGCTACAAGGTGCAGCCGCTCTCGGCCTTCCTCGGCCAGCCGGCGCCTGCGGCCGCGCCGGCGATCGACTTCATCAAGCCGCTCACGCCCGACACGCAGAAGACCTCGCCTGAGTTCTTCAACATCCTCAGCTTCATTCTGCGGTTCTGCCCCACGCACCCGTCCGAGGTGGAGCTCATGGCGCGCTTCGCCGAGATCGGCGTGGGCGCTGGGGAGAGCATCGGCGTGGATGGCCTCTCGCCCGAGATGAAGACCGCCCTCGAGCAGGGCATGGCCGACGCCTGGGCCGAGTTCGCAGACTTCAAGAGGGAACAGTTCGACACCAAACTCGTGACCACCGGGGACATCTTCGGCACGCGCGAGCATCTGCAGAACAACTACCTCTACCGCATGACCGCCGCCGTGCTCGGCCTCTACGGCAACTCGAAGCAGGAAGCGATGTATCCGTTCTACGGCGTCGATGCCGATGGGCAGCCGCTGAGCGGCGCGAACCGCTACGCTCTGCGCTTCGCGGCGGGCCAGCTGCCGCCCGTCCATGCCTTCTGGTCGCTCACGATGTACGAGCTGCCGGCAAGTCTGCTGGTCGCCAACCCCCTGAACCGCTATCTCATCAACTCGCCGCTGCTGCCGCAGCTCCAGCGCGATCCCGACGGCGGGCTGACGCTCCTCCTCCAGAAGGAGTCCCCGGGCGCGGACAAGGAAGCCAACTGGCTGCCGGCGCCCGAGGGTCCGTTCATGACGGCTCTGCGCCTGTACTGGCCGAAAGAGGAGGCGCTGGACGGCACGTGGACCGAGCCGCCGGTGCAGCGGCTGAAGTAGAACGAAGCAACTCCACTACCTTCGAGCGGGTGACCCAAACCCCTGACAGGCGGGCTACAGCGCGTCGAACAGCGACCTCAGTTCGTGACGAAGGTTCGAGAGTTGTCCACTGAGGTGCACCAAAAGTTGTCAAAGCGACGACGTTCTCCCTGTAAGCACGCGGCTTCTGGAGTCCGGTCGCCTACCCGATCGCGCTTCCGCATGCCGCGATACCCTGTAGTGTCGAAGGACACATTCTACCATGTCGTCATTTCGTCGACTCGCGGCGTCTCGACCCCCCTGAAGACGCGCCTCTACACGTCGCGCAGCTTCAGCAACAGTGCACCAACGAGCACCGCGGCCGCAGCCCACGCGGCAAGCATGCCGAGGCCCCCCCAGGGGGAGATGGGCAGATTGCGCACGTTGACAGTGGCCTGGACGGCGAGGCCGGCCGTCATCGGCGCGATCTGCTGAAGGTGCCGCTGCCAGTGCGCATCGGGGACCACGGCGGCGATGATCGGGAAGAGGTAGAGCAGGCCGAGAACGATCCCGATGGCCGCCGCCGAGCTGCGCACGGCGGTCGCCACGCCGAGGCTGAGGAGGGCGATCAGGCCGAGGTAGAGGACCGAGCCGGCGACGGCGCGCAGCGTCGGACCGTGGGCAAGGGACAGGAGCGCGTAGCCGTGTGCCACCGTGAAGCCATGACCGGGCAGGATGAGCCGCCCGGCGAGCAGGGAACCGAGCACGGCGACGGTCCCGGCCGCGAGCGCCAGGCCACCGACCACGACCGCTTTGGCGGCCAGGACGGTCCACCTTCCGGGCACGGCCGCCAGGGTGATGCTGATCACGCCAAAGGCGTACTCGCTGCTGATCGAGACCACCCCCAGAATGGCGACGATCGCTTGGCCTAGGTAGATTCCGGTGAGGCTGAGCCTGGTGAGATCGAGGCCTGGGCCGGCCTGTGCGTACCTCGCGCTGGTCGCCGCGAAGGCGCTCAGGACCACGGTGAGCACAACCGTCGCCAGCAGCAGCCAGCTCGGGCCGGCGACGGTGCGCAGTTTCGTCCACTCGCAGTGCAGCGCCGGCCTCATGCGTCCCGCCTGCGCAGTAGCATGAAGGCCAGACCCAGGGCGAGCGCGCCGTAGGCGCAAAGCACGGCAAAGCCGGCCCAGGGCGCGAGCGGAAAGTAGCCGTTCGCCGCCGTGTAGGCGTAGCTCACCTGCGGGTATCTGACGAGGCTCTGCTGGATGGCATAGCCGGCGGCCGGGGTGAGGCGCAGCAGCCACTGCTCGGCGCTCGTGGGCAGATAGCTGGCCCCGAGCACGGAGGGCAGGACGAACAGCACGATCCCCGCTGCGACCACCCCGGCACCCCGGCGCAGTATCGCCCCAAGGGCCAGAGCGAGCACCGCTGCGAGGGCAAAGAGGGCCGCGGTTCCTAACACCACACGCAATTCGGTGAGCGCGCTGACCGGGTAGAGGTAGTTGCCGGTTGCGCGTAGCAGCCGGTCGCCCAGCGACAGCGCAATCGCAGCCGCGATGAGTCCAACCGCGAAAGTGGCGGCGCTGAGCACGACCGCCTTGGCCGCGAGCACCCGGCCGCGCCGAGGACTCGCGACGAAGCTGCTGCGGATGAGGCCCCGCCGGTACTCGGCAGTGATGAACAGCGCGCCCAAAACGATCACCACAAGGAGCCCGACGAAGACGCCCTGAAGGCTTTCGTAGGGGGTATAGCCGACGTCGCCCACGGCCGGGGCGATGTCGCCCGAGCCGGTCACGGCGAAGGTGCCGCCGGTCTGCCGAAAGCCGCCGGCGCCCAGTGTCGGTGTCACTGTGCCGGCTCCAACACTACCCGCTCCCACACGCAGGCCGCTCCATGTGTTCTGGGGCCAGTTCCCCGCAAGGCTCACTTGGTCGAAGACCGCGGTGGCCGAGCTTGCGCTGGGCGATGCGAAGACACGAGAGAGGACGAGCGGCGGCGAGGTGACGAACAGTCCCGCCTGTACTGTCTGCGGCAATCCTGCGAGGCGGATGCTGCCGACCGTGGTCCAGTGCGCACCATCGGTCGACTCAGAGCCGCTCAGCACATCGCCGAAGCGGCTCAGTCGCAGCCAGCGCGCGGACGCTGTCGAGACGGCCGCTGGCGGGCCGGCGATGTCGTGCGTGTAGTCGTACTGGAGGCGCACACCGTGGGCGCCCGTGACCATGAGCGCTGCGTAGGCCGAGCCCTGCCTCGTGCTGTCCTTGACGATGATCCCGGCCTTCGCCCAGGGAACAAGGCCGGGGCGCGCTTGGGTCTGGCTGGAGGAGCCTTGCGAGTGGCCCTGGCCGAGCGATCCACTGCCGCTGGATTGTTCGATCAAGCCCGTCAGCGAGCTCAGGCGCACGGTGATGCTGCCGTTGCCCTGGAGCGACTGGTGCACGAAGTAGAAGGTGTCGGTCACGGCCTCGCCGCTCGGCCCCAGGGGGACGAACGGATGGGCGACAACAACCGGAGAACCGGGCCCAGCCTGGACGAAGTTCTGATGGTGGAACGTGGCGAGATATGCCATCAGGACGACCAGTAGCCCGGCGACGACCAGGGCGACCATCCAGCCGCGCACTGTGCGAAACTTGGTCCACTCCGCGTGCAGGAGCTGCAGAAAGCCGCCACCGCCGGCCGGCAGGTTGGAGCGGTAGGGCGCCGGTGTGGTACTCATCGCGGCGCCTCCTCGGCTACCGCGGCGCGAAACTCAACCGCCTCTCTGGTGAGCTCCATGTAGGCCTCCTCCAGGGTGGCGCGATGCACCGAGACCTCGGAGAAGGCGACCGCCCTCTGGCCGAGGAGACCTACGACGCACTCCGAGGTGAGCCCCGAGATGGTGAGCGTGTCGGCTGCCGTGGTCGCCACGGTGGCGCCCACCTCACCCAGCACCGTGGCGGCCCGTGCGGGCTCGGCGGTGCGCAGCCTGACGAGGCCGCGAGAGGCGCTTGCCACCAGCTCGGCCACGCTGGTGTCGGCCACGAGGCGGCCGCGGCCGATGATCACGAGGTGGTCGGCCATATCCTGCAGCTCGCCCATCAGGTGGCTGGAGACGAACACGGCTCGCCCCTGGCCAGCGAGCTCGGCCAAGAAGCTGCGCATCCAGACGATGCCCTCGGGGTCGAGGCCGTTGAAGGGCTCGTCGAGCAACAGGATCGGCGGGTCGCCGAGCAGGGCGGCAGCCAGGCCGAGACGCTGGCGCATGCCCAGCGAGTAGCCGCCGGCCTTGCGGCGGGCCATGCTCTGCAGGCCGGCCTGGGCGATCACCTCATCCACCCGTCGCGCCGACCAGCCCTGGGAGTGGGCCAGCCAGAGCAGGTGGTTGCGCCCGCTGCGGGCCGGGTGCAGTGCGCCGGCGTCGAGCAGCGCGCCGACGTGCCTCAGGGGTTGGCGCAGGCTGTGGTACGGCCGTCCCTCGACCAGGGCACTGCCCCCGTCTGGCGCGTCGAGGCCGAGGATCACGCGCATGGTTGTGGACTTGCCCGCGCCGTTGGGGCCCACAAAGCCGGTGACTTGACCGGGGCTGACCGTGAAGGAGAGGCCGTCCAAGGCCACGGTCTGACCGAAGCGCTTATGCAGGTCTCGCGCTTCGATGGTTGCTTCGTCGCTCATGTGATCGTCCTTGCTCGGTGGCTTACGAGAGCGCTTCTACGTTTCTACGACACCGCCGGTGTCAGCACGGTGTCGGTGGCTGACACCGTGCTGACACCTGGGACCGGGTATCTTGGGACCTGCACGCACCGGCCGCGCCCCGAGCTGGGCGACGCAGCGCACAGGGAGAACGCGAGAAGATCATGAGAGTACTGGTCGTCGAAGACTTCGAGGTCCTGGCCAGGACGATCGGCACCGGGCTGCGCCGTGAGGGCATGGCGGTCGACGTCGTCCTGGACGGCCTTGACGCGCTCGAGCATCTGGCCGTCACCCGCTACGACGTCGTGGTCCTGGACCGCGACCTGCCTGGGGTCTCCGGCGATGAGGTCTGCCGCAGGCTCGCGGCAGAGCACTCCGAGACCCGGATCCTGATGCTGACCGCAGCCGGCGCCGTCGAAGAGCGCGTGGACGGCCTCGGCCTCGGCGCCGACGACTATCTGCCTAAGCCCTTCGACTTCGCCGAGCTGGTGGCCCGCATCCGCGCCCTCGCTCGGCGTTCCACGCCGCCGCTGGCGCCGACGCTCGCCGGTGCCGACCTGAGCCTCGACCCCGCCCGCCGCACGGCGTCGCGCGCCGGCCGGCGCCTCGACCTCAGCCCGAAAGAGTTCGGCGTGCTCGAGTGTCTGCTCGCCGCCGATGGCAGGGTGGTCTCGTCCGAGGAGTTGCTCGAGCGCGTGTGGGACGAGGCCGCCGACCCGTTCACGACGGCGGTCAAGACGACGATCCGCCGCCTGCGCGCCAAGCTCGGCGAGCCGCCCGTCATCGAGACCGTCCGCGAGGGCGGCTACCGCATCGGAGGTGCGTGATGGACCTGCCCCGCAAAGCGACGGCGCGCTTCCACCTGCCCCGACGCACGCTGCGCCTGCAGCTCACGCTGCTCTACGGCGGCGTCGTGGTCGTCCTCCTCGTCGCCGTGCTCGGCATCTGGGGCCTGCTCTATGGAACCAGCTCCAAAGCCGCGCCCGGGTCTCCCGCGAGTGCGGTCGCCAAGGCCCAGGCCCAGGCCGCCGGCAACGGCCATCATGTGGACATCCTCTTTGCGCTCGTGCTCGCGGTGGCTGTCGTGCTGGCACTCGGCCTCGGCTGGCTGATCGCCGGTCGGCTGCTGCGGGCCCTGCGCAAGATCACGTCGACGGCCAGAGACATCTCCGCGTCCAATCTGCACGAGCGCCTGAACATCGAGGGCCCCGACGATGAATTGAAGGAGCTCGGAGGCACCCTCGACGACTTGTTCGCACGCCTGGAGGCCTCGTTCGAGTCGCAACGGCGCTTCGTGGCCAACGCCTCGCATGAACTGCGCACCCCGCTCACCGCCGAGCGGAGCTTGCTTCAGGTAGCCCTCGCCGATCCGGATGCAGATGTCGAGGCGTGGCGAGCGACCGGCGAGGAGCTGCTGGCGTTGGGCGGGCTGCAGGAACGTCTGATCGACGCGCTGCTCACGTTGGCGAGAAGTGAGCGAGGGATCGAGCAGTGGCACGACTTCGATCTTGCCACGGTCGCCGAGAAAGCGGTCCTCGTGCGCCGGCTGGAGGCCGATCGGCGCGGCATCCGTGTCGAGACGACGTTCGCCGCCGCCCCCGGAGCCGGCGACCCGGGACTCGTGGAGAGCCTCATCGCGAACCTCGTCGACAACGCCATCCGTCACAACGTCGACAACGGCCAGGTCGACATTGCGACCGCGACGCGCGCGGGCTCCGCGGTCCTCCGCGTAGTCAACACGGGCCCAGTCGTGCCACCTGAAGATATCGAGCGACTCTTCGAGCCCTTCCGCAAAGCGGGCGCAGATCGCACGCGGAGCAATGACGGAAACGGGCTCGGTCTGTCGATCGTTCGCGCCGTCGCGGATGCCCACGGCGCGACCATCGTCGTCGAGCCGCGATCGGGCGGAGGCCTGCGACTCGAGGTGGCCTTTCCCGTGTCGTCACGAGGGAAGAGCCAGGCCCCGGTGCCCGCGCTCTCGTGCTCGCGACCAGCCTGAAGGACGCCGCAGGGCGAGACGGTGCTCTTCGGTGCGCGAGTTCGTGACTGTCTGGCGAGGTCACCGAGGCTCGTCGCGCGTCGTGTTGGAGGCAGTATCAAGTTCGCAGATGGGCTGCGAGCGGGCGGCTTCATCCTCTGACGTTCGCGCTACAGTGCGTCGAACAGCGACCTCAGTTCGTGGCGCAGGTTCGAGAGTTGTCCACTGACGGGCACTACGTTGTCACCATAGCAACGTTCCCCCCGCAAATAAGCAGCCTCCGCTGTCCGGTCGCCTGCCCGATCGCCGGGCTGCGCCGCGGCTGTCGAGACCGATGCCGGCGCGGGCGTTCGCGTCACCTCGATGGGCTAGAGAGTCTGCGTTGCCGTCCTTATCGTGACCGCCAGGACGGCGCGCATCCAGCCAAAGGTCGCTTTGAGGGCTTCGAAGTCCGGACCCGAGTCGGAGAATGCCGCCGTGCCCTCGATGAGAAAGCCCGTCCCGGGACCGTTCTTGCCGGGCACCTTGCTGCTCCCGAGCGTGACCAGAATCTCGGGGTTGAACTCGACGTTGGCTTCGGTCCTGTTCATGTAGCCGGCGGGGATCAGCATCCGGCCATCGCTGGTGAGGCGGACGTAGCTGTTCCAGGTGTTCACCAGGTGCGGGCCGTCCTGGCCGAGGGTGGCGATAGCGACCACACCGTCCTTCTTGAGTACCTCGCGCAGCTTCTCGGGGATGTCCACGAGTGGCTCCTTTCGTTTCGGTGTGCAGTGAGTGGCTTGACTCTAGGATTCTGTGCTTCGGCCGTGACGTGACGTGCGGCCGGCTCTTCGCTGCTGGAACCAGTCGCTCGATTCGGCCACGAAGTCGGCGGGCGCTTTGCAGCCGAACTCGCAGACCAGCTCCGCCAGCGTCTTGGATGCCAGGAACTCACGCAGGACATCCTCCGCCTGTGTCATGAAGAGGTCGATGCGGCAACTCCCCGCTGTGGCCCACGCGGGCGGTGCGTCGCCGAAGAGTGCGCAGTTGCGCCGGATTTCCGCGCAGCAGAACAACTCCCGGTCCGGGTCTACCGCGTCCAGGACCTCCAGCACACGGATGTGTTCGGCCGGGCGCGCGAGTGCGAATCCGCCGGCGATGCCTTCGGTCCCCACGACCAGCGTCGCATCCTTCATGCGGGTGAACACCTTGGCCAGGAACCGCTCGGGGATCCGCTGAAAGCGGGCGAGGTCCACCACGCTGACGGGCGCAGCAGACGTTGCCAGGATGAGCAGGGAGTGCAACGCATATTCCGCGCCCGCCCCGTACAGATAGGACTTCAAACTAACTCCTTTCAGGAGATAGTTTACCACCGCTGCCGTCGGTCGAGTCCGAGTACGTGCAGATCGTTGCCAGGTACTCCCATGGAATGTCGTGTTGGCCATGGAGATGGCACCAGGTTCACACACGGGTGGCGAGCGGGCGGCGTCGGCCCTGGCGTGCAGGTTACGGTGCGTCGAGCAGCGGCCTCAGTTCGTGGCGAAGGTTCGCGAGTTGTTCGCTGAGGTGCACCAACGTTATCGGAGGGGCAACGTTCTCCCTGCTAAGGGAACGCTTCTGCTGTCCGATTGCCTGCCCGGTCGCCCTCAACCGATCCGCGTGTCCGCCCGTTGAGAGACGGTGTCCGGACCTCTTGCTCGTCGTCACTGCTGTCCGATCCGTCCCATCAGCCTGGGGCCATCGCACCCGGCGTTTGCCGAAGACGAGCGCATGCGCCATGCGGCGAAGTAGACTAACGGGCAGAGCGAAGGCGAAAGTGATGGATCCCAGCGAGTTCAAGACAGCGGCGGCCGGGCAGATCGTCACCTGCTCTGAGGGCTACGTCGCCTTCGTGCCGGCGCCGCTGCCGCCGCGGCTGGCCTTCACGAGGGAGCTGGCGGTCGCGCTCTCACGCGCCGACGCGGCCCTGGGTGCGTTATCCGGGCTCGGTGACGAGCTGCCGAGCCCGGCGGCGATGGCGGCGCCGTTCCTGCGCCAGGAAGCCCTCTGCTGCTCGCGTATCGAGGGCGCCGACGTGAGCCTTACGGAGGTCCTGCTCGACGAGATCGCTGCGGCTCCCGCCGGCTCCCACCCCGACCAGCTCGCCGGGGTGCGCAACGTGTTGGCGACACTTGTCTACGGCGTCGAGTGTGTCGCCAGGTTGCCTCTCGATCTGGCTCTGGTGCGCAGCTTGCACCAGCGCCTGCTGCACGGAGAAACGTCCACGGCGAGGGCGCCGGGCCAGTTCAGGACCACGCAGAACTGGATCGGGCCGCCCGGCGCCACACTGGCCACTGCGACGTACGTTCCTCCGCCGGTACCGCAGATGAGTGCGGCGCTCGACCAGCTGGAGGGATTCCTGGCCGAGCGCGACCGGCTGCCCGATCTCGTCCAGTGTGCCATGGCTCACGCGCAGTTCGAATCCATCCACCCGTTCGTCGACAGCAACGGGCGCCTGGGCCGCATTCTCATGGTCCTCTTTCTCGTCTCGCGCGGCAGGCTCTCGCAGCCGCTCCTGTATCTCTCCGCCTATCTCGAGGCGCACCGCCGCGAGTACTACACGTTGCTACAGCGTGTGCGCACGCACGGCGAATGGCGGCCGTGGCTGCTCTTTTTCGCCGACGGCGTCCGCGAAACGGCCGAGCGCGCCCGCACTCAGGCGCGCATCCTGCTTCGTCAGCGTGCTCGCTACTGCGCCGAGGCCGAGGGCACGCCACAGGCGCTCGTGGACGAGCTCTTCGTGTCGCCGTTCATTGCCGTGCGCGACGTGCGGCGTACGCTGGCGGTGAGCGACGGGACGGCGCGCCGCGCCGTGCGCGCCCTCGAGAGCCGCGGCTTGCTTACGCAGGTCGAGGACACCAACCGTCCGCGCGTCTACGTGGCGCCGTCCATCCTCGATGCCATCGAAGAGCCCATCGAGGATCTGGTCGGTGAGGCCGACGAGGCTCAAGAGGGCGAGCCGCTCAAGTCGCGGCTGGGCTGGGACCGAAGGCCGCGCCGCCTTGCCGACCGCCTCATGACCGAGGCCATGGCGATGGTCGACGTGGCGCGGCGCGCCGGCGTGGACGTCCGGCTCGCCGGCGGCCTTGCCGTGCGCCGCCACTGCATCGATCTCGGGTTCATGGACCGCGAGTACTCGGACGTCGATCTCGTCGGCCTCTCCAGCCAGAGGGAGGCGCTCTGCGGTGTTTTGGCCGGTCTCGGCTACGCCGAGAACGTCTACGTGAGCCAGGCGACGAGAGGACTGCAGCTGCAGTTCGTCAAAAGCGAAGCGCTGCCCGCCGCCCGGCCCGAGCGGCCGGAGGGGTCCGATGACCCGGAGGCGCCCGAACAGCCGCAGGCGGAAGAGCGGTCGAGGGTACCCGCCCGCCCTCTCGTCGACCACGTCGATGTCTTCCTGGACGTCATGAGAATGGACCATGACATCGACATCCGCGGGCGACTCGACATCGACGACTACGCGATCTCACCGGTCGACACGCTCTTGTCGAAGGCGCAGATCGGCACGCTCGGCCGCAAGGACGTCCATGACATCATTGCCCTGTTCAAGGATCAGCCCTTGCGCGAGATCGACGACGACCTGTCGATCTGCGTTCCCTACATCGCCGAAGCATGTGCGTATGACTGGGGCCTGTGCATCGACGTCACGACCAACCTGCAGATAGTCCTCGACTGGCTCAGCGACTATGGCCTCTCCGAACAGGAGACCGCGCGCGTCTACGGCCGTGTCACCGCCGTCACCGAGGCGATCGAAGACGAGGAGAAGCCGTTGAGCTGGCGGTTGCGCGCTCGCGTCGGCAAGCGCGTCGCGTGGCGGCAGGCGGTCGAGAGCCAGCAAGCCACGCCGATCGTCGTCCCGCCGGAGTGAGAGGGCGAGCGCCATGGCGTCGCGCGTCGCCGCAATCGGCGTTGCCGTGGACCGTGGCGAGCAGGCGGTCGCCGACTCTGTCCCGATCGGCCTGTGACGCTTGATTGCTCTACTTGGAGGGCTAGGGGCGGCCTTGACGTGGGGGGCGGGCACATTCTGCTCGGCCCGCTCCAGCCGCATCATCGGGGCCGCGTCGGTAGTGGCCTGGGTGATGCTCATCGGGCTGGTTGCGAACCTCGCCGTGATCGCTGTCGGTCCGACGCCCGGTTCGCTCGCCGCCGCCGACATCGCCTGGATGCTCGTGGCCGGCTCCGGCAACGTCGCGGGGTTGCTCCTGGAGTACGCGGCGCTGCGGCGCGGCAAGGTCGGCATCGTGACGCCGATAACCTCGACCGAGGGCGCCATCGCGGCGGTGCTGGCGGTGGTGGCAGGCGAGGCTCTCGGTGTCGCTCGGGCCGGGGCTCTGGCAGTCGTAGCGCTGGGCATCGTGCTGGCGGGGGTGGCCCCCCAGGAACCGACGCCGGACCAGCGCAAGTCGGCCGCGTTCTGGCTGGCGGCGCTGGCGGCGCTGTCGTTCGGCATCGGTGTCTTTGCCACGGGCCGTCTCAGCGCGTCGCTGCCCGTCGGCTGGGCGGTGTTGCCCCCACGCCTCGTCGGCGTGGCGGTCGTGACGATCCCCCTGGCGATGTCCAGGCGGCTCAGGCTGGCTCGGTCGGCACTCCCTCTGGTGGTAGCAACCGGGCTCACCGAGGTGCTCGGTTTCGTCTGCTTCGCCATCGGCGCGCGTGATTCGATCGCCATCGTCGCCGTCCTTGGGTCTCAGTTCGCCGTCGTCGCCAGCGTGGCCGCCTACTTCTTCTTGCACGAGCGATTGACCCGGCTGCAGCTATCCGGTGTCGTGGTGATCGTGGTCGGCGTTGTGGCGCTGACAGTGGTCACGGTCGGCTGAACCGCAGAGAGCGGCGCCGCGCGGCATCGCCAGATGTGGCCGGCACGATGCTCGGACCACGCTCTACCTTCACGACGGCCAGGAGACCACGATGAACGAGGCGATCGGGCATGCAGTGCCTGCGTCTGGCGCCTGCGGTAGAGTCGGAGGGTGAACGGCTCGCCCGCACCACGTCCTCCGGCCAAGGCTTACGTCGCCCTCGTCGCCATGACGATCGCCTTCGGTGGGACGTTCGTGGCCACCAAGGTAGCCCTGCGCGGCTTCGAGCCGCTGCTGATCGCCTTCGTGCGCTTCGCCATCGCCGGCGCCATCCTGTGGCTCGCCTGGCGGTGGCGCGGCGAGCGCGAGGCGGTGACGCGCGGCGAGCTGCGCCGCCTGGCGCTGCTGGGCTTCGTCTCTCTCACCGTCTACTTCACCTTCGAGAACCTCGGCATCGCCCACACCAGCGCCAGCGACGCCGCCATCCTGATCGCCACCGTCCCCGTCTTCGTGCTCATCGTGAACGCGGCCACGGTGCGCGAGGAGACCTCGAGCCGTCAGTGGCTGGGCGTCGCCCTGTCGTTTGCCGGCGTCGTCGCGCTGGCCTTGCTCGGCGGGCGAGGGGTCGGCGGTGCCACGCCGGCCGGCGACCTGCTCGTGCTGGGGGCCTCGCTGGCCGGCGCCGTCTACACGGTCATGGCGCGGCGGCTGCTGGTGACGCGCTCGGCGCTGTTCGTGACGGCCTTCCAGAACCTCTTCGGGGCGCTTTTCATGGCCCCGCTGGCGGCCCTCGAAGCGGCGACCGTGGGTGTCAGGACACCCACGGCCGCCGCCGTCACCGCGGTGCTCTACCTCGCGCTGCTCGGTTCGGTGGTCGCCTACCTGCTGCTGAACTACGGCCTGCGGTTCGTGAGCGCCGGCAGGGCGGCGGCGTTCACCAACGTCATCCCGGTGATCGCAGTCGGGGCGGCGTTCGTGGTGTTAGGGGAGAGGTTCACGGCGGGGCAGGCGCTGGCGGCGGTCGTGGTGCTGGCCGGGGTGTTCCTGGCCAACCGGACGGCGCCGGCGCCGGCGGGCTAAAAGTCGATGGGCAGGATGAGGTCGCAGTCGAGGGCCGCGACGAACTTGGCCGTCTCCTCTTCGAAGTGATGGCGTACGAGCCGATCGGCCTGGCGGGCAAGATACTCGGTGCCCTCGTAGAGCACACGGTTGAGCCGCTCGACCTCGTCGCGGCCGAGCATGACGGTGCGCACGGTCTCACAGTTCGGGCAGCGCAGCGTGATGCGCCACTGGGCGATCGCGACGCGCTGCCACTCGGTCGGGTGCACCAGCGGCGAGCGGCACAGCGGACAGACGTGGGACTCGCGCGGCGCCTGAGCCGCGGGTGTCGCGTCTGGGCACGAGGCGGCCGTCTCGCGTTCGAACACGAGCATGTCGAGCTGGGTGCCGTCGGGAAAGGTGAACCGTTCGATGTCGCAGTCGCCCATGTCGTCAAGCCTTCGCAATCGCCCGGACCGTCCCCGGCGCCCTTGCGCCGGCGGTCTCTGACCTCTCTATCGGCGGGGGCGGCTCGCGGCTTGACCGCCGCGTGCCGGCCGCCGCGAGGCCGCGACGTCATGCGGTATACTTCCGCCGACTTTGCGGACACCGAGGAGCCCACGTGGTGACCCACCCACCCACCGACAATGCCGCCGCCGACCGCGCCGCCTTGCGCGCCCGGCCGATCGGCATGTTCGACTCGGGCATCGGCGGCCTTACGGTGCTGCACGAATGCCTGGTCACCATGCCGGCCGAAGACTTCGTCTACTTCGGCGACACGGCGCGCTTTCCCTACGGCCCGCGGACTCAGGACGAACTGCGCCTGTTCGCCCGCCAGATCGCGACCTTTCTCGACGACAGCGGCGTCAAGCTGCTCGTGGTCGCCTGCTTTTCGGCCACGGCGGCGGCGCTGCCGGCGCTCCAGGAGCAGTTCTCCACGCCGATCGTGGGCGTCGTGATGCCCGGCGCGCGGGCCGCCGTGCAGACCTCGCGCTACGGGCGTATCGGCGTGCTGGCCACTGAGGCGACGGTGGCCAGCGGCAGCTACGTGCGCGCCATCGCGGCGCTCGACGGCGGCGCCGAGGTGATCCAGCAGGCCTGCCCGGGTCTCGCGGCGTTCATTCAGGACGGCGACGTCACCAGCCACGAGATCGTCGACGCCGTGCGTCGCTTTACCGCTCCGCTCAAGGAGCGGCGGCCCGACGTGGTCATCATGGGCTGTACGCACTACCCGCTGATCGCGCCCATGCTCCAGCGCCATCTCGGGCGCGACGTCACCCTCGTCAACCCGGCGGCCGAGATCGCTCGAGAGGTGGCTGAGGTCCTGGCGCGCCAGGCGATCGACAACGACGCCGAGCGCGAGGGATCGTACCGCTTCTTCTGCACTGGCGAGGTCGACGCGTTTCGCTCCGTGGGCGCTCGGTTCCTTCAGATGCCGCTCGACGACGTCGAGCAGGTGGCGCTCGAGTCTCTGGCGGCGCTGGTCGACGGTGACCACACGCCTGCTCGCCCGCGGTAGCGTCTACGCCGCCGCGTACGTCGTCCTGACGCTTCTGTCCGGCGCGTTCGGGCTGGCGTCGGGCGAGGTGCAGTTCCGCATCTCCGAGGCGCTGCTGCCCTTTGCCTGCGTCGACCCCGCCGCGGTGGTGGGGCTGACGCTCGGCACGGCGATCGCCAACGGCCTGGCCAGTCCCATGGGCCTGGCCGACGTCGTGGCCGGCGCGCTGCTCACGCTGACCGCCGCCCTGCTCATGTGGCGCATTGGTCCCCGCGTGGTAGCCTTGGCGGCGCCGGTGGTCGTAAACGGACTCGGTGTCGGCGCCGAGCTTGCGCTGATCCTGCACCTGCCGTTCTGGCCCAGCGTCGGCCTGGTGGCGCTGGGCGAGGCCGTCGTGCTGTTCACCGGCGGGCTGCTGGTGCTCAGCCTGATCCGCAGGCACGGCGCGCTGCTCGGCCTTCCCGGCCGGCCGCGGCCCGACGTGCGGGCGATATCCAGACAAGATGAGAGGTGACCGACGTGAGACTCGGCAGACGACCCGATGAGCTGCGGCCCCTGACCATGGAGCGCGACGTCGCGAAGTTCGCCGACGGCTCCGTGCTCGTGCGTCTCGGCGACACCCATGTGCTGTGCACGGCCAAGTCGGTCGACGGCGTGCCCGGCTGGCGGCGCGGCAGCGGCTCGGGCTGGCTGACCGCCGAGTACAGCATGCTGCCGGCCGCGACCGCCGACCGCACCCCGCGCGAGGCGGTGCGCGGTAAGCAGGCCGGCCGCACCCAGGAGATCCAGCGGCTCATCGGCCGCAGCCTGCGGGCGGTGGTCGACCTCGGTTCGATCGGCGAGCGCACCCTCTACATCGACTGCGACGTGCTGCAGGC
>PLTW01000006.1 GCA_003164655.1 Actinomycetota bacterium | reverse complement strand
CGCACGTGTCAGGGTGTGATGTGCAGTTCGTGGCGACACCTGTTGGCGACGGAGAGGCGGCTGTGTTTGGGGCGAACTACTCACGATGGGTTCCGCACCGTCCAATGGAGTCCGCCCTTGCCGAACGCTAATCTGCCTCTGCTAAGCTCGAGACATGCTCAAGGCAGTCACTCTGGACTTCTGGGACACGCTGTTTGTCAGTGACGGCGGGCCGGAACACGATCGGCGCCAAATCCAGCTGCTCCTCGAGGAGCTCGAAGTCCTCGGTGAGCCGCGCAGCAAAGCGGCCATCCGCCAGGCCCTTCTCGCCGCCTACGTCTGGTTTGACGAAGTGTGGTGCAACGATCATCGCACCCCGAGTGCGTTGCAGACACTGAAGTTCGCCTTCGCCACCCTCGGAGTCAACCCGCCCATCGAAGTGGTAGCGCGCACCGTCGAGTTCTTCGAGCAGCTCGCGCTCGACTTGGCCCCCGAGCCCGTGCTCGGCGTTTCGTCGGCGTTGCCGCAGCTGACCTCGCAGTACAAGCTGGCGATCATCTGCGACACCGGCTACGCGCCTGGGGTCGTCCTGCGCGAGCTTCTGCTGCGCAACGGTCTGCTGGACCTCTTCAGCACCACCTACTTCTCAAACGAGCGCGGTGTGAGCAAGCCCGACGCGCGTGTCTTTCACTGCGTGCTGGGCGAGCTGAGCGTGCAACCCAGCGAGGCAGTGCACGTGGGCGACTCGCAGCGCACCGACATTGCCGGCGCACAGGCGGCGGGCATGCTGGCGGTGCACTTCCTCGGCGCCAACGATCGCGATGCCGACGCCTCGACCGGCGATGTCCTGATCCGCCGCTTCGAGGAGCTGCCGGTCGTTCTCAATAGTCTCGCGTCTCTTGGCGACTCTCACCCGAGCTCGCGACCCTAGCGCCATCTTGCAGTGCTCCGCCGCCCTGGCGTGGCCGCGACACCAGTCTCATCCCGGCGTACAGAGTGAGAGTCACGAAGAACCCGACAATGAAGCCAAGCGATGAGCCCCTGAATACGCCGAGCGCCAGAGGCCCTGAGTAGATACCGGTGGACGTCAATGCCACCGACACCACTGTGCCGACCAGCCACGCCGTGCATGCTTGCCAGTGCCAGCGGCCCGCCTCTGCTGGACTTGGGTAGCCCCTCCGCAGCCAGCGCCGGCTGTCGAGCAAGAAGATCGCAGTCCAGGGAGCCAAGACGCCCGCCACCACACCGAGGAAGGCCTCAAAGGTGCCAACCACGTTCTTGGCCACCAGCAAGACATAGAGGCTCGCGGCAAGAGAAACCGCTGCATCGACAAACACCGTGCGCGACCGTGGAAGCCGCACGTGAGCAGCGAGCAGGCTGAGCCCTGCCGAGTAGATGTCCAAGATCTCACCGGTGACCATACCGCCGACCGCGGTGAGCAGGTAGAGCACCCTGATCCAGGTGGGCAACATGGCCTGCAGCGAGCCGACGGGGTTGACCGTTGAAGCCAACGATGGCGCCGCCGAGGCGAGAAGCACGCCGAGCACCATCAGGCAAAAGACCGGAATCGCCGCCCCCAGAGTGGTGGCCCACACGACCCGCCGGGCGGAGGTGTCAGGGTGCAGGTAGCGAGAGTAGTCGGAGGCCATATTCACCCAAGAGAGCCCGCTCGCGGCAATCACAATCGAAAAGGCAGGCACAACCCCGGTGAGCCAGGGCCCGCCGCGCGCCCCCAGCAGGGCATGCCAATGGACCTTGGGCACCAACAGGGCGACGACGATCACCGTCAGTACGCCGAACAGGCAAGCGAAGACGGCCTGCACCCTGACGATGGCGGCGTGGCCCAGGAAGGCGACGGAGAAGGCGAGAACGGCGATCACAGCCAAGGCGACCAGCAGCGCCCCGGCGCTCGAGGGCACGGCGAAGGCGGCATCGTAGGCGGCCTCCAGGGCGTAGGCAGCAATCACCAGCACGACGGTTTCCCAGCCCACGAGGTTGAGCCACGACAGGGCGCTCGGCACGACGTTGCCCCAGGAGCCGAAAGAGGCCCCTGAGAGGGCCATCGTAGGCCTTCCCGTGCGCATGCCAGGAAGGCTGAAGTAGCCGACGATCAGAAACGACCCGACCCCCAGGAGTGCCAGCAGAGCCTGCCCGAGAGAGAGACCATTGCCTGCCACCACGGCGCCGATCACCACCGAGGTGATAGCCAGGTTGCCGGCAAACCAGAGCGCGAAGATGCCGCCTACGCCGCCGCGTCGTTCCGAGACCGGTACGGCCTCGAGACCTCTGCGCTCAATGCGCCACGCTGGCGGCGATGAATGAGTGAGATTCATGCCCTCCCCCCTGCCTGTTTCAGGGATGGCCACGGCTGCACCTGGTACCCGAACCGCTCCTCATGGCTCAGGCTGACTGGCGACTGAGAATCAGACCGCGGGCGGCTCGACCTGGGTCGCGAGCCTCGCTCACGGCCGAGATCACGGCCAAGCCGGCCACACCGGCCGCCCAGGCCGAGGCGGCGTTGTCCTGCCCGATGCCGCCGATCGCCACGATCGGGCAAGCAGAGCGGCGCACGGCCTCGGCCAGCTCGACGAGACCCACGGCGGGGGCGGCGTCAGCTTTGGATGGTGTGGGCCAGACGGGACCGTAGCCCACATACAGGGGATCAAATGACTGCGCCCAGGCAAGCTCGTCGAGATTGCGGGCCGAGAGCCCGAGTCCCAGCTTCGGGGCGATCCGTCGCGCTGCCTCGGGCGGCAGATCGTCGGGCCCGAGGTGTACGAGATCTGCCTCCAGGGCCAGTGCCAGGTCGAGGCGGTCGTTGACCGAGAACCAGAGCCCGAGTTCGCGTGCCACATAAGCGACGCGTTCCCCATAAGCGTAGCTCTCGCGACTGGAGCCCTCCTTCTCGCGCAGCTGCACCCCGGTCACCCCGCCGCGGGCTACCGATTGCAGCCAGCGCCCAACCTCGGCGGCGGGCACGCGCTCATGGTCGATCAAGACCTGCAAGCTCAGGTCCACGGTGCCTGCCCGGCGGCATGACTCAGGGGCCCTTGGCCCTTGCCCAATCCCGGGGCAAGGCGGATGGCGACCTGCACGTAGCGCGTGGCCAGGTCTACAGCCGCAGGCAGAGCCTGTCCCTGTCCCAGGGCGGTAGCGATGGCGGCGGACAGCGTGCAGCCCGTGCCGTGAGTATGGATGGTTTGCTGACGCTGCGCCCGAAAGACCGACGTCTTGTGTCCGTCGTAGAGGAGGTCCTCAACGATGTCCCCGCCACCGTGACCGCCCTTGACCAAGGCAGCTTGTGCGCCCATCTCGACTAGAGCACGGGCCGCCTGCTCGCGCTGGCGGCGCGTGCCGATGGGCAAGCCGGTCAGCGTCTCGGCCTCGGGCAGATTCGGAGTGACCAGCGCGGCCAGGGGCAGCAGCTCCTCGCGTAAGGCAGTTTCGGCCTCGGCTTCTAGGAGACGATCCCCGCCCTTGGCCACCATCACCGGGTCGAGCACAAACGGGATCGCTCCACACCGTCGCAAGGTCGCCGCCACGGCGCGTACGGTGGCAGCCGAGCCGAGCATGCCGCTCTTGATCGCATCCACGCCGATGTCCTCGACAACCACCTCGATCTGTCGTTGCACGGCCTCGGGCGGGAGTGGCCAGACACCGAACAGGCCTTGCGTGTTTTGCGCGGTCACGGCGGTGACGGCGGCCATGCCGTAGCCGCCCAGTCGTTCGATTGTCTTTAGGTCCGCCTCGATGCCAGCGCCGCCCCCGGAGTCGCTACCGGCGATCGTCAGTATCCGCGCGAGGCTCACAATCCGGTCTCCAGGGCACGGCCGTAAGCAGCCCAGAAGGAATCCACCCGAGGATGTACGAGTGGGCGCTCTCCATGCTCGCTGAGGTGTACCATGCCGCGGTCGATCGTCACGATCTCGCCGATGACGCTCGCCACAGTCCCTGCTTGCCTTAGACGCGCAAGGACTCCGTCGGCGTGCTCGGGCCGCACGGTGGCAAGCAGCGTACCCTCGGAGATGGCGGTGAGCGGATCGATGCCGACCAGCCCACAGACGGCCTCCACCTCTGGCCGGATTGGCACTGCCTGCTCATCGAAACGGACGCCGACCCCCGAGGCCTGAGCGATCTCGAAGATGCCACCGATGACGCCACCCTCGGTGGCATCGTGCAGGGTAGTGATACCCTCGTCTCTGACCCCGTAGGCGACCGCGATGCGGGCCTCCTCGACTACGGTCATCTGCTCAAAGAGACGTGCGGCCTGCCCGGCAAGATCGGCTCCGATCCGTGCAACCAGGGCGTCGGGGAAGGTGACGCCAAACAAGGCCGTGGCCTCGATCGCAGCTCCCTTGGTACAGATCAGCACGTCTCCGGGACGGGCCATGTTCGACGTCACGTAGCTTTCTCGCTTGCCCACGGCCATCACGGTCGCCCCGCCGACCATCGGGTAGGCGCAGCCCTCATAACGGGCGGTGTGGCCCGAGACGATGGCGATGCCCAGATCGGCGCAGGTCTGGTGAATGCCGTCCCACAGCTCCGTGAGTTCGTCTTCCGTGATCGCCAGCGGCAGATTGAGGTCGATGGCCATGTAAGCCGGAGCTAGACCGGACATGGCCGCGTCGGAGGCCAGGATGTGGACGGCAAACCAGGCCGCCCGGCGAAACCCGAACTGAGGCACGACGAACACCGGGTCGCAGGTGGTGGCCAACACCCTGTCTCCTCCGAGGTCGACGATCGCAACGTCTACGCCGTTGCGGGGGCCGACCAGGACCTCGGGACGTGGGTGCCCGAGCCGTGGATAGATCAAGGAAGCAAAGACATCCGGCGAGACCTTGCCGATGGCCGGCAGTTCGAGCACGTCAACACCTCCGTAGAGAAGGGCCACTGCCAGCGTGGCAACAGCCCCGACGAGCTCGCTCGCACGCTTTCCTCCGCTGGTATGACCCAGGTCAGGTGCAAGGGTTGGCAGATGGACCTCTCAGCCTCTCGCGAGGCACCCCTAGCGGCCTTTTGCTGTGGGATAGCATATCGCGATTGGCGTGCAGATGCCTTTGCGAGGGGCGGGCAGCTTTACGGGGCCTGTCGCGTGGTCGACGTCGCGTCGGCGACGGCGCCGTACGCAGCGTGTTCCGGAGCTTCACCGGTTCGGGTG
>PLTW01000169.1 GCA_003164655.1 Actinomycetota bacterium | reverse complement strand
GTGGCCATGCCGTTCGTCGACAGCCTGTTCATGCCCAGGACGCTGGGCGACAGACCGCAGGTCCTGCCCGAGGGGGCGACGAACTTCGCCTTCCTGGGCCAGTTCGCGGAGGTGCCGAAGGACTGCGTGTTCACCGTCGAGTACTCGGTGAGGACCGCGCAGACGGCGGTCTATGGGCTCTTCGAGACCGGCAGGGACGTGCCGCCCGTCTACGACTCCATCCACCGGCCCGAGGCGCTCATCAGGGCGGCGCAGGCCATCCGCAGATGAGCTGCGCAGTCTGAGGGGCAGCCTGCTGAAACGGCGGCGGCGAAGCCGAGCCGGGCGCCGCTCCCCTCATCCTGCCGGCACACTACGATGAGGTCCCTCCCCGTCGACGCCGAGGTCTGAAGATGCCCGCTGCAGACGCCCTGGGCTCCTACTTCTTCGTGAAGAAGTACTCGACCCGGTCGGCAGCGTTGGCGCGCACGTCGAAGTAGTAGAGCGGATAGTCGAAGGTGTGAAGGACGCCCATCGCAAAGCCGCCCGGCTTGAAGTAGGGCGGCGCTGCCGGGTTCACGGTGCCGCAGAGCACGACGCCCCTGGCCCTGTCGACGCGGGCGTCGGCGAGACCCATGAAACGCCTGATCGTGCCATTGGCGTTGAGCGCGGGGGTCCCGGTCGCCGGGTTAAGCTCGATAGAGCCCAGGTTCCGGGCCGCGCTCGCCGGCTTCTGGGACCTGGTCCAGGTGATCGGGTTGATGGCGATGGCGCCGGGCTGCACGACCGGATTGGGAGCGGCGATCGTGGGTGCCTCGGTGTTCCAGGAGACGATGACGCCGGTGTCGGTGGGGCCCGTGGCGAACTTCAGAAAGGGATTCTGGGCGAGGTAGGCAGGGGTGATGGGGTAGCCGACGACATAGGCGACGATCATCCTCTTGTAGACCGCCGGGTGCGCCTTCATGTACACAGCGAGGAGGTTCGCCAGCACCGCTGAGCCCTGAGAGTGGCCGGCGAGAATGTAGGGACGGCCGTGGTCGTAGTGCCTGACGAAGTAGGTGAAGGCCGCGAAGACATCGCTCGAGGGTACGCCGGCGATGTTCGTCTTCTGCTGCGCGAAGGGCAACGACAGCTGGTAAGTGGCATCGATCTGCCGGTAGTAGGGCGCGTAGATGTTGGCCACGGTGCTGAAGGCAGTGGCCTGCTTCTGGAAGGACGCCTGCGCGCCCTTCATCATGCCGGCGTTGTCGACGGCGCACACTATGGGCCCGCCGGGACCTCGCGCGTAGGCGGTCGGATAGAGGTAGAAGACGGCGACCCTCTTCTTCGGGGCTTTGGCGGGCAGGTACAGCCAGTGCGCCTGCTGCCCGTAGTCGGTGGGCTTCACCGCGGCGGCGGCCGACGCCGGACGAGCAGAGCCCACCAGAACGGCCACCGCGCCGAGCAGGCACAGAAGCACGAGCGGCCCGGACAGCGCACCGGCGCGCCGCAGGCGTCGTCGGCGCAGTGTTCGGCGCGCGCCCGGCTGTTGGGCGGTACCCTTGCCGCGCAGCGCGTCCATGACTTCCCTCCAAGACCTCTGGCGGCAGGCGCCGCAGATTCGAGCGATGATACCGATCCACTCGCTCTTCTCGACCTATCGACCACGGGGCAGCGGACTTGAACTGAGATGGCATCCGGCGGACCTCGCCGCGCCTGGCGAGGGTTGGCGGCCAGAGCAGCGACGTCCTCGCCGAACAGGCGGCATCTTGCTATTCTGGGACTGCCATGAACAGCTCGTCAGATCGTCCGACCAGGGTCCGCGTCGGCGCCACCGACCGCGTGCGGCGACGGCGTTTCCGCCGCCGCCGTCTGGTGCTGCTCGCGGCCGTCGTGGTCGTTGCTCTTTCAGCCGCGGCCGGCGTGCGAGCGCTGGCCGACGGCACGGGCTCACCAGGAGCCCGCTCCTCAGCAGCGACCGGCGCCGGTGCTGCCAAGCAGGCGCCGTCGGCAAAACCCTCCGCGTCGGGCACGCCCGCCTCTTCAGCCTCGCCTTCGTCGACGGTCATCACCGTCGGCTGGGTCGGCGACACNNCTGCTGAGCAAGCCCGACCTCATGATCGCCAACTGCGAGGGCACCTACTCCACGGCGGGTCCGTCCAAGTGTGGCGGCGCCTCGGCGAACTGCTTCTCCTTCCAGGCGCCGCCGTCGTACGCCAAGGCGCTGGCCTGGTCGGGCATCGACCTGGTCAACATCGCCAACAACCACAGCATGGACTACCTCACGCGCGGCTTGTTGCAGACAAAGGCGGCCCTCAAGAAGGTCGGGGTGGCCTACGCGGGGCCGCCCAACACCGTGACGATCATGAACGAGGACGGCCTGCGCGTGGCCGTCATGGGCTTCTCACCGTACCCCTGGAGCGCCCCCCTCAATAACATTCCGGCGGCGGCGAAGCTCGTCCGCCGCGCCGCCGCCGAGGCGAACATCGTCATCGTCCTCATGCACGCCGGCGCGGAAGGGGCGAACGAGATCCACACGCCGTACGGCTCCGAGTATGCCTACGGCGAGGACCGCGGCAACGTGCGGGCCTTCTCCCATGCCATGATCAACGCGGGCGCCGACCTCGTGTTCGGCTCGGGCCCGCACGTGATCCGCGGCATCGAGCGCTACAAGAACCACCTGATCGCCTACTCGCTGGGCAACTTCGCCGGCTGGGGCAACTTTGGCCTGGGCGGCAACCTGAGCCTCTCAGGCCTGCTGACCGTCAGGATCGACGGCACCGGCCGCATTCTCGGCGGCCGCTGGCAATCGCTCTACGTCGCCCGGCCGGGCGTGCCCCGCGTAGACGGCGCCAACACGTCGGCCCACCTGGTGAGCAGCCTCTCGGCCGGCGACTTCGCGCACACCTACCGCCTCGACTCCAGCGGGAACTTTACGGGGAAGTGAGGCGCCGGCGGCGCCGAGGGGCGACGGCGCGCGCACCGAAGGTCGACGACGCCACCCTTACGAGACCGTTCGCCCGCCCAGTGCCGCCTCGATGGCGGCGATCGTTGAGTCGGGGTCGTCGACGCCGATGACGAGCTTGGCGTAGCTCTCGTCGCGCAGCGTGATGGCGATCGCCTTGTCGGCGTGATGCACGTCCCAGAAGACGCGCTCGCCGTGCTCGTGAAAGGTGCCGGCCGTGATCACGCCCGGCACGCCCGTGCCCGGAGCACGCACCCCGTGATACCACTGGCGCGCCTCCTGCTCATCGCGAGCGACGCCCAGAACGTGCTCCAGAGGCACGGCCAGCTCGCTTTTGAAGGCGAAAATGCGGTCGGCCCCAGTGACATGCACGACCATCGTGTCGGCGGTGAGCTCTACCTTGGCCATGACGCGCTCCGTTTCCGTTCCAGTCACCGTAGTAGACAGGCGCACCTCGATCAGGGCGCGTCGGCCGGCAGCAGGAACAGGCCGGCGACCTGCTCGTCGGCGTTGAAGGAGACCCGGCCGATGCCGTCTCCTCGTTCACAGGCCAGCGGCACATCGACGACCGTGTAGTCGCCGACCACCTTGGCCGTAGGCGACCCGATGGCGACGAACTCGCCGAAGGTCTTCTTGGCAGTCGAGAGGGCGGACTGGAAGATCTCGACCGAGGCGGCCCTGGTCACCCGGTCGTCGAAGGTCGCCCAGAGCTCATCCCAGTGCTCGGCCAGCAGAAGTTCGAGAACCCGGACCGCCTTGGGACCGGCTTCGGCTATCGGCAGCAAGGGCTCGTCTCCCGTGTCGGGGGTCTGTCCGCCGCCGAAGCGCTGGAAGGCGGCCTGGCGGGTGACGTTCAAGACCTGGCCGATCTCGGCCCAGGTGCGGCCCTCGGCGCGAGCACGACGGACCAGGGCGTGAAGGGTGTCGTCGACCACGACCCCGAGGGTGCGCGTGGCGGCGATGGCGGCCATCACCGTTTGGGTGGCTGGGTCCTCGGCGCCGCGCAGCACCGCGGCCACCATCTCGGCGTTGGTCGTGAGCATGAGGCCCATGACCTCGCGCTCTGCGTCGGTCGCCAAAGATCACTCTCCTTCGACATGCGGCAGGACTGCCTCTGTCAATACAAACTTTACAACATGCGTAAATGTAGCATGTTTGACCAGCGCCGACGACACGCGTATTTTCGGAGAACCCGAGATTCCCCCGGGGCGTCGGCGACGGCCCGACGCTCGTCGGAAAGGAGCGCAAAGACGCCTTCCAGACGACCCCCGTTGGCGACTGTCGCCGGACTGACGGCGATCGTCGTGTGTGTGGCCCTGGCGCTGCTGGCCTACGCCTACTATCCCAGAGCTTTCAGTCCGGCCGCCAACTGGATCAGCGACCTCGGTGACACCCTGCTCAGCCCCCGTGGTTCGATCTACTTTCGGGCCGACATGGTGTCGGTCGGCGTCGTGCTGGGCGCCTTCTTCATCGGTCTTGGGTGCTGGCACCACGGTCAGCGCCTCATCTTCAAGGGCTTTCTTGCCCTCGGCCAGTTCAGCGGTCTGGTGGCTGCCGCAGCCCTGGTGATGACCGGCATCTACTCCGAGAACGACGCCACCGCTCACGCCATCTGGGTCACGGTGCTGTTCATCGCCATGGCAAGCGCCGTGTGGTTCATCGGCTGGGCTCCGGTGTGGCATCCGCGGCTGCCCCGAAAGGTCCCCTACGTTGCCTGGCTCGCCTGTGCGGCCGACCTGGCCGCGATCATCGCCCATCGCCACTGGCTGGAGTGGTTCGCCGTCGGGCTGCTGCTATGCTTCGTGGCGGCAGTTGCCCTGGGAACCTGGACGATGACCCCGAGCCGAGTCTCGGGCGACAGTTAAGGGCACAGACGCGAAGCGGCGGACAACCCACCCGAGGAGGTTGCGATCCATGAAGCGGTTCAGCAGAGTGCTTGGCATACTCGCCCTGGTGGCGATCGTCTCGATGGCCTTGGTGCCACTCGCCCTCGCCACCAGAGCAACGCCCTCGGTGAGTCTCAAGGCCAAGCCGGCTACGGTCAGGGTCGGCAAGATCGTCACCTTCACCGGTACGGTGAAGAATGCCGTCACCAAAGACGCGACCGTCAAGCTCTGGCTGGTGAGCGGCAAGAAGTCCGTACTGAAAAGCAGCGGCACGATCTCCGGCACGGGCACATTCTGGTTCACGGCCAAGGCGGCCAAGGCAGGAACGTGCACCCTCAGGGTCACCTACCGGGCCGGCACGGCCATCTACAGGAGTCCCAAGGTCAAGGTCACTATCACCAAGTGAGCTTGTGCGCCGCGCAGCGCGCCTCGCGCCTGACGAGCCCTCCAGTGCGTCGGGTCGAGATCCCGTAGCTGATCGTTACCGTCGCGTCGGGTGCGGACGCCGTGATGAGCTGTCTCAGCTCCGCGAGCACCTTCTGGGTTTCGGCAGGGAACTGCGCCATGTACTCATCGACGGAACTGATCGATGATCGCGTCGTCACCGTGCACACCTCCACCGGACAGGGTCAGACGTCCGGCGGGTCGGGGATAATCGCCACTGGCGTCGTCCCGATCTCGAAGGTCGCCATGCCCGACGATACCGCGGGTCGGCGTCTGCCAGCGCGCGGACAGCGTCTTGGCTGCCGGCGTGAATCACCGCCAGGCCCCAGGAGCCGGTCGCGTCGACCACGGGACCATAGACGACCACGTCGGCCCGCTCGACCAGCGCGGTCAAGTACTCGGCGTGGCGGGCCATGACCGCTCGCTCCTCGTCGGTCATGTCCCTTTGGAAGGTCGGCCGCGGCGGGATCAGCCTGTAGACGTAGTGGTCGCTCAGCCGCCTGCTCATCGTTCTAGCCGGCCGGGCGAATCGTGACGTCGCCCAGCAGCGAGTGGCCCTGTACATGCACGGTGCGTTGGCGCCGGTCCTCGGGCACGTCGGGCGCCTCGTTGTGCAGGTCGCCTCTGACAACGCCGCCGCTCAGCTCGACGTGCGTCCCGGCGGCGACAACCACGTCGACGTCGCGCAGGATCGCGTAGGCGTCGATGGCGATCTCCCCGGGCGCGCTTCTGGCCTGTGACAGGTCGATGGTCACATCACCGAGAAGCGCGACTGCGATGAGCTCGTCCTCGACGTCCCAGGTCTGGGCGCGCTTACCCTTGCGTCCGGCCTCGAAGATCGGCTCCAGGCCCAGGAACCAGCGGCGACGCTTGCCGGGCCGCTGTCCGCTTCGCGGTTGATCGCTCATGGCGCCTCTTCTCGTTGCGCTGTGTTTCTGCCACCTTGTACCCAGGTCGTGGCGCGACGACGCCGGGCGCCTACTCGCAGGCTGGGCCGTCAGTGCGAGAAACTGCCGCCACATCGATAGCGGAACTGGTGTTCGCCCCGGCCCGACNNTCACTCTTCGGTCTCGACCCGCCGTCTGCGGCGCACGGCCACAAGAGCTATCCCGCCGGCGACGATCACCACGACCACGACGCCGATGATCACGGCTCCGGTCGAACTGCTCGACTTGGCGGCCTGGACGGCAGGGCGAAGATTCAGATACGAAGCGATGTTGCCCTGGCAGTTCCAGACCGGCCCGCTCGAACCCCACAACCCTGTCCAGCCGGTCCACCTGGTGGTATTGACGGCCTCCAGGTCCTGGGGGTAGTTCAGGACGACGTCGGGCGTCTGCTGGTACATGATCTGCTGCATCTGCCAGATGACGTTCTTGCGCTGCTGGATATCGACGGTGCTGGCCTGCACGACCGCGAGCTTGTCGTAGGTGGGGTTCGACCAGTAGTAGTCGTTGTTTATGCCGAGCTGCGACGTCGTGAAGTAGTACATGGTCTGGCCGGGGTCGTAGTTGCCGACCAGGTCCCAGAGCACGAGGTCGAAATCGGGCGCCATGACGCTGCCCTTGGTGTTGGTCATCGCGGCGTCGAGGGCGCCGGAGTCGATGGCCGAGAGCGTGATCTTCAGGCCGAGCTGCTGAAGCCAGCCCGTGATCAGCTTGGCCTCGGTGAGCTGCGCGTCGTTGTCGGCCGGCACCTCGAGGCGCAGCACGATCGGCTTACCCTGCTTGTTCAGGCGCACGCCGTTCTTGAGCGGATAGCCGGCGGCGGTGAGCAGCTGGCCGGCCTTGGCCAGGTCGAAGGTGTAGGCCTGAGCGCTCGACGGCTGCCAGTGAAAGTCGGGGTTGACCCAGGTGCCGGGCGGCAGGATCGTCGAGCCGGGCTCGGCCAGTCCGCCATAGGCGATGTTGCAGAGGCGCTGCCTGTCGACGGCGTAGTTCAAGGCGTTGCGAAAGCGCCAGTCGCGCAGCACCGGATTGCCCAGCGAGCTCGACTTGTCATAGCAGTTGAACTCGAGGTCGTCGAGGGCGTAGTAGGAGTAGGCGATGGCCTTGACCCCCGGCGCCGACTCGAGCCCCTTGAACTGGGCGGCCGGAATGCCCCAGATGCCATCGAGCCGGCCGGCCTGAAAGTCGGTCACCATGGTCTCGGGGTCCTGGTAGATCTCGAAGAAGATCTTGTCGACGGCCGGCTTGGGGCCCCAGTAGTCGGGGTTTCTGTCCA
Source organism: Actinomycetota bacterium (assembly GCA_003164655.1). Classification (GTDB taxonomy): domain Bacteria; phylum Actinomycetota; class Thermoleophilia; order UBA2241; family UBA2241; genus Bog-752. The sequence goes on along the minus strand of PLTW01000169.1, from coordinate 2,336 downwards.
TCTCGACGTAGCCGCCCTTCTTGAAGGCGACCGTCTCGAACGGCCCGCTGCCCACCAGCGGCAGCTTGACGGCGTAGCTGGAGCTCGCCGCCTGGGGAGGGACGTTCTTCCAGAGATGCTCCGGCAGGATCGGCACCGACTGCGACTCCATGAAGCCGACGGCCATGGGATGCTCACAGGTGAGCTGTACGGTCGTCGGATCGAGGGCCTTGGCCGACTTGATCCCCGCGATGTAGGTCGTGTACTGGGCGATACTGTTCTTGATCACGTAATTGTAGGTAAAAGCGACATCGGACGCCGTCAGCGGCACACCGTCCTGGAACCTGACGCCGCTTCTTATGTGGATCGTCCAGACCTTGCCGTCGGGCGAGATGCCACCGTTCTGCTGCGTCGGAAACTGACTTGCCAGGTCGAGCGCCGGCGCATTGTGCTGCCCGGAACCGAAGAGGTAGTCGTAGTTGAGCGCCCAGATCTCCCAGCACTCGGACATGTAGCCGACGAACACGTTGAGGTTGTCGGGCTCCGACGTCCAGCCGAGGTGCAGGTCGACCTGGCCGGGTACGGACGACGGCGACGCCGCCGGGCTGACGGCCAGCGCACCGCCAACGCCCCAGATGCCGCCGGCCGCCACCATCACGACCACGATGAGCAGCGCAAACCAGCCACGCCTGTCCCAGAACGAACGACGCGCCATTCCTCCCCCTTCGATCGGTCTCGGCTTCATGAGATGCATGAACCACGGCTCCCAGACCTCGGCTCACGGATGCTCATGCTAGCACCTGTCCACCCGGCTGCATCCCGGAAGGGACGGGCGAGCCCGTCGCCCGGCTAGTGCAGGAACAGCCGCAGCCCGGTGTGGACCATGGTCATGCCGTAGCGCTGAGCCGCCGCGGTGACCTCATCATCGCGGGCGGAGCCGCCGGCTTGGGCAACGAACCGGACATTGCTCCTGGCGGCCCGGTCGAGATTGTCGGCGAAGGGGATGAAAGCGTCGGAGGACAGGCAGATGCCGGGAAAGCCGTGCACCCAGTCGCTGCGCTCCTGGGCTGTGAGGGCTGCGGGCTCGTTGACGAGACCGGCGCACAGCTTGCCCTTCTCGATCTCCGACAACTGGTCCCACAGCAGGAACTGGTCGACGACGTTGGCCTTCTCAGGCTTCGGCAACACGTCCTTGAACCGCAGGCGCAGCGTCTTGGGATGCTGCTGGAGCAGCCACTTGTCGGCCTTGTCGCAGGCCAGACGCGTGCAGTGCACCCGGGACTGCTGACCGGCGCCCATGCCGATGACCTGGCCCTCGAAAGCCACGCACACCGAGTTCGACTGCGTGTACTTGAGGGCGATCGTCGCCACCATGAGGGTCTCGAGCACGTCGGCCGACAGCGGCGCCGCGCCGGCTGTGACGCGCTCGAAGAGCGTCCTCGCGATCGCGGCAGTGTTGCGTTTCTGACGAAGTCGAAACCCGAACACCTCGCGGGTCTCGATCTCGGGAGGCTCGAATTCGGGGTCGATGCGCAAGACAAGGTAGGCGCCCCGGCGCTTGGACTTGAGCAGTTCGAGCGCGTCGGGTTCGAACCCCGGCGCGATGATCAGGTCGGAGACCTCGTCGTAGAGCACGCGGGCCAGCGACAGGTCGACGACCTCGCTGACCGCCGCCACGTCGCCGAACGAGCACATACGATCGCCTCCCCGAGCCCTGACGTAGGCGTTGGCCGCTGGGGAGAGGTCATCGGCAGTGAGGAACTGCGATGCGAGGTAGGCGTCGGAAAGCGGTCCGGCGACGGCGGCGCCCGCCGGACTTGTGTGCTTGAACGAAGCGGCGGCAGGCCTGCCGACGGCGACCTTGAGCTCGCGGACGAGCTGCCAGGCGCCCAGCGAGTCGAGGATGTTGATGTAGCTGGGTCTGCCGTTGAGCACCGCAAAGCCCGATCCGGCGGGGATGCTCACGCCCGCCGGCGCCTGGTGGGGGTTGCAGCCGTACTTGAGCTCGATCTCCGTCACCTGACCCTCCAGTGTCGAAAGCGAGGGCGGCGCCTGCGCCGCGAACGTAGTCTACCGGCACGACCGGCGTCGTCCAGGCGGCTCAGCGGGACAGCGGTCTCTCCCGGTCACGTCGCGTGACGGAGCCTGAAGCCATCGGGTGCGACGAGCGAAGGGCGCGCGGCTGCGATTCTGTCTTGCCCGGCCGGATAAGCGCTAGCGGTGCCCAAAATCATGGTCCAGACCGGCACGATGGTGTAGTCGTACCCCACGGGCGGCACACAACCCCCACCGGGAGGTGTGTGCCGCCGGGGCAGCGAGCTCCGTGAAGAAGACCTCTTACGGAGCCAGCCAGACCA
>PLTW01000180.1 GCA_003164655.1 Actinomycetota bacterium | reverse complement strand
GGTCGACTGCGAGGTTGACGACGACGGCGAGAGGTTGACGACGCAGGCGAGCGGTTTGCGGCAGCAGCGAGAGGTTGACGACGGGGTCGAGAGGTTGACGACGACGGCGAGAGGTTGACGACGGCGCCGCGCCGCGGCGGGCGGCGAGACGCCGGGCCTCGGGAGGGCCTGGGACTAGGCCATCACCTCGATGCCCTTCTCGGTCGGGCCGTCCTGGGGCTCGAGCTCGACGATGCGCGTCAGGGCGGCGATGGCGACCTCGATCTGGTCGGCGCTGGGCGGCTTGGTCGTCATCCACTGCAGCGCCAAGCCGGGCGCCATGATCACGCGCACGACCGGGTTACCCTCGTGGCGCCCGGCGAAGCGGATGACCTCGTACGAGACGCCGGCGATCAGCGGTATCAGCACGACGCGCGACAGGATGAGCAGATACCAGACCGGCCAGCGCACGACCGCGAACACGAGGATCGAGACCACCATCACGATGAGCAGAAACGACGTGCCGCAGCGCAGGTGCAGCGTGTTGTACTTGTCGACGTTGGCCACCGTGAGCTCGTCGCCGTGCTCGAGAGCGTGGATCGACTTGTGCTCGGCGCCGTGGTACTCGAACACGCGGCGCAGGTCGCGGAACCGGGTGATGACCAGCAGGTAGATCACGAAGATGGCGACCCGCACGAGACCCTCGGCCAGCCAGAACGAAAAGCCGGTGCCGAGCTGTGCCTTGAACAGTCGCGTGATGCCCAGCGGGGCCAGAAAAAAGAGGGCGATGGCAAAGCCGAAGGCCACTACGAGGGTGATGCCGATCTCGCGCTTGGTGAGCTCCTCGCCCTCTTCGCCGATCGACTGGTTGGCCGAGATGGTCAGCGCCCGCACACCGACGACGAGCGACTCGACAAGCGCCGTGACGCCACGCAAGACCGGCAGCTTGAGGACCGGGTAGCGCTTCATGTACGACACGAGCGGCCACGATTCGAGGTAGACCGACTCGTCGGGCCGGCGCACCGCCAGCGACCAGTAGTCGACGCCGCGCATCATGACGCCCTCCATGACCGCCTGGCCGCCGATCGCGGCCCGGCGCACGGCTCCCAGAGCGAGGAAGCGCGCCGCGCCCGTACCGCTCATCCGGCTGTTCCGGGCGGGTCGACCTGGGCGGCGTCGTAGGGCCGGCCGCAGGTCATTTTGCCCTCGGGGCACGTGCCGTACAGGCAGCCCGGGCCGCTCTTGTGAAAGAGCGCGGGCGCGAGCGCCTTGACCTGGCCGCGCAGCTCCCAGGCCAGAGCGCGGATCTCCCATTGGGCGCGATTGCAGCAGCGTACGGCAAAGAAGTGGCGCAGCTCGCGGGCGTTCATGGTGACGACGATCTTGGTCTCGGCGGCGTTGGGCAGCACGAAGCGGGCGTCTTCCTGGACAGACTCGCGGCTGCGGCCGGCGGCCAGGCCCAGCTCGACGAGACGGTCGTAGGCCTCGCGCGCCTGGTCCATGGCCTGCAGGAACACCTGCTCGGCGGCGGCGTCGGCGGCGATCGCCGGTGGCACCACGAAACTGGCTGAATGGCTGAAATTGACGTAGCGCTGCGACTGCTGGTTGTAGCTGGCCACGCGGTGGCGCACGAGCTGGTGCGTGCAGGCCCGCGAGACGCCGTCGACGGCGAACGTAAACGAAGCGTGCTCGAGTGCCGAGTGATGACCCGACGCCACGAGGCCGCGCACCAGGCGCCCGACGTCGTCGGCGCTCATGGTCTCGGTCAGTTCGGCCGCCGAGACCGGCGCGTAGCACAGCCTTCCGGCGGCCGCGACGGCGCGGTCGGGGTCGGGTGTATGGCCAAGAAGAGTGACGGCGAGCGTCGCGGCCATCGGCGCGCTAGCTCGCGTGGGTCTCGCTGACCTTCTTCAAGCGACGCTGGAAACGCTCGACGCGGCCGCCGGAGTCGATCAGCTTCTGCTTGCCCGTGTAGAACGGATGGCACTGGGCGCAGATCTCGACCTTGAGCTCAGGCTTGGTCGAGCGCGTCGTAAAGGTGTTGCCGCACGAGCAGTGCACCGTCGCCTCGACGTACTGCGGATGGATGTCTTTCTTCATGAACCGTCGTCCCTTCGATGACTAGAGATGAAGCACGATATGGTAGCACGTCCCTGGTAGGGCACGCCAACGCACGGTCACCCCATCTCCCTCGCTCTTCTGAGTATTCCCCCCGCAAAACCAGGAGCCGGCCGGCTGCGCCGACAGGCCGCGTGCACTCTGGGGCCGGCGGCCGCTCGGGTGGCTCTGCCGCCCGCGCAGCCGGGCCGCCGGCTGCGCCGCCGGGGGCCGCCCGCCCTTAGCGCGAGTTCTTCTGGATCTGCAGCAGGAACTCCTCGTTGGACTTGGTCTCGCGCACCTTGTTGATGAGCAGCTCGATGGCGGCCGAGGGCTCGAGCGAGTGAAGCACGGCGCGCAGCTTCCAGACCATGGCGGCCTCGGCGGGCTCCATGAGGAGCTCCTCTTTACGGGTGCCGGTCGAGTCGATGTCGATCGCCGGGAAGATGCGCTTGTCGGCCAGCTTGCGGTCGAGGCGGATCTCCATGTTGCCGGTGCCCTTGAACTCTTCGGAAATCACGTCGTCCATGCGGCTGCCGGTGTCGATGAGCGC
>PLTW01000079.1 GCA_003164655.1 Actinomycetota bacterium | reverse complement strand
GCCTGTGCGGATGGAGCAGTGACCATCAGCGCAGCAAACGCCGTGGCGAGGATGATGGCCGCAGCCGTGCCCAAGCCTCGGACGATGACGGTGCGCTTCATGGTCCCTCCTGAGTGGTGGCCCCTTTCGGGGCATCGGGCTTCGCACATGGCACCTCACATGTGAGTCGAGCCGTGAGCACCACATTACGCCTTCAGGGGACAGTCAGAACACCTTCCCGTTCGAGGCCATCATGGGCGCCCGGCTCGCCGAGCTGCAGCAAGAACGCGACGCGGCCCACGCCGAACTCGTCCGCCTACGGGGCCGCAGCTTCGTCGCACTGCTCTTCGGGGCAGCGGGCAGGGTGCCGACAGCGCCGAGCATGGGCTACCCATAGGCACGCGAGCGGGTCGCCCGTCCGGGGCGCTCTTGACCTCAGAGCGTCGGCGGAGTGGCGAGCCCTGCGGCCTTCATCGCCGCGGTTGGCGTGCCGGCTAGCTGCCATATGCCGTCTATGCCGTTGTCCCACTCGCCGACGGCGGTTTGATACTGACTCTTGAACTGTGCGAGTGTCGCCGGATTGGGGGTGCCCGTGTAGGTGACGAGGGCACCCATGGCGTTCTTGAGGTCGTTAACAGCGCCGAAGACTTCGGTTTCGTCGTTGCCCAACGCGCCACTCGTGTCCGTCGTGACGAAGTTGTCACGTATCTTGTCGAGGGTGTCGTGCACCCCCTGCGCATCTTGTGCGGTCTNNAGCCCCTTCGCCGTCATATCCGCCTGCACAGTCTGGACGTTGCCCTGCACCATGACGATATCGGGCTTGTACTTGGCGATGTAGTCTCGTGCCTGCTGCGCGACAGGCGTCTTGTGGCCGCTGGTAACGGCAACCACGACCGCGACAATCACAAGGACAATGACGACGATGGTCAGACAGCCGAACACGGTCTGCCGTGTGCTCGCCTTCTTCTTTGTCTTCTTTGGCTTTGCCCTGGCCGTCGGCTGAGCCGCGGACGGCAGGCTCGCGTCGCCCACGGTCGCCGGTGCGACTGTCGGCTGAGTCACCGGCGCGACCGGCGCCGGCGCTACTGCCCCTTGTGCCTTTGCCTCGACCAAGGCACGCGCCTGGTCGTTCGCCCAAACGAGGTGCCCTTGCTTGTCGTACTGCATAACGTCGTTCGCCGATATCGGTCCGTGGTCTTGCAGCACAAAGGCGCCATTTTCAAAGGTGATTGTCTTGCCGACCCATCCGGTCGTCGGCCCAAACGTGGCGACTAGCATTGCCCCCCCTGTGAGATGTGTTCTCGCCCCGGTTGTGTGAGGCAGTCGGAACAAGGCAAGAATACGCCTTTAATGGTAGCCGGTCGGTCGTTTGTGTCAGTTTGTGGCCGTTTTCGCGGTAGCCGCCCGCTAAACGGCCGGTAGGTACAGCGCCGAAGAGCCGCCCGGCGGAGCCGTCCGCGCTCCAGATCACCCGGTCCAAGCAGCCTCGGATCCGCCCGAATGAAAGTCGCCCCGCTGCGCCTAGATGACAAGAGCCGGTGACCAGGCCGGAGGAGCGAGTTGCCAGACCGCGCAGGGGCCAGAGCGAACCATTACACCAGTAGTATTCGGGTCCTCTGGAGTCGATTGGGCATATGCCGACAACTGGTCTGGACATGCCCCCGAAGTCTTACTTGTGTCACGCTCGTGTCACGGAAACGCGACCACATGGAGCGATGTCGGCCGTCACCACGGGACCGCCTTCCTTCGACAAATCGCCGCAAAAGTGGCATTTCCCGCGACAATCGGTAATACGGCGTCACGCCCCTCGCATCCCTCGTAATGATGGGGTCCCCGGTTCGATTCCGGGCGTCGGCTCCAAGAACTCTTCGGGCGCGTTTCGCGCGCAGCGGCCGCCGACGATCGCCGCGAGGCGGCGTCAGCTCCCGCCGATCGTGGCCCGGATGACCTTGTGGCCCTGCTTTTCGAAGGCCGCTGCGACTGTCTCCTGGAGCTCCTTTCCCGGAGTCAGAGAGACCATGTAGCCGCCTCTGCCGCCCCCCGTGACCTTGGCTCCGAGCGCCCCGTTTTCAAGGGCCGTCCGGCACATGGAGTCCAGGGTCTCGTGGGACATCTGCATGTCGATCAGCAGTCGGTGATTGTCCGACAGCACTTTGCCCACGGCCTCGAGATCGCCGGCTTCGAGCGCCGTCTTCACGGCGAAGACCTGGGTCGTGAGAGTCGCGAGGCGCGCCGCAAAGAGCTGCGGATCGCCCGACTTCTGCTGGTCGATGAACTCGTCCAGGGCCGCCGTGTTGACCGTGACGCCACTGTTGGCCAGGACGATCTCGAAAGGCTTCGGGGTCTGGATCTTCTCGAAATGCTGCTGGTCGTCTTTCAGCCAGAACAACAGAAGCCCGCCGTAGGTCGAAGCGGTGTTGTCGACGCCGCTGGCCACGCCGTGATAGGGGAACTCTCCCTGCCAGGCCACGCGGTTGATCTCTTCGATCGGCAGGCCCAGTGTGAATTCGGCGTTCAAGGCGCGCGCCAGCGAGACGCAGATGGCGGCGCTCGCGCCCACGCCGCTGCCGGCCAGCAACGTGCCCCCCACGGTGATCTTGATCGGCGTCTTTTTGACGTCGATGCCCATGACGTCGAGGATCCTGTCGATGGACTGACCCTGCTGCTCCCTCTTCTTCTCCTTGTACCCCGGCACCTCGATGCGATCGTCCTGCAGTACCCAGCCCTCGCCGTCGATCCTTGCGACCGTCGACTCGGTCACAAAGGGGATCGACGAGACGACCGCCGGCACTTCGTCGAGAACGAATTGATCGCCGATCAGGATCGTTTTGCCAAAACCTGTTCCTTTAGCCATGAAACGCTTCCTTTAGGATGTCTTCCATTTCATCGATCAGGCTTTCTTCTTTGCCGATGTTCACCGTGGTGGCGGCCGTCAGACTATGGCAGGCATCCGAAAAACCGCCAAGTCTGTGTGTCGCTTCGGGCAGCAGGACATTGAGCCCCATGGCGCGCTTCGCTCTGATCTGCTCTTCCAGGGCAGGGGCACAGCGCATGGAGACCTTTACCTGGTCGAAGTCGATGGCGCCGAAGCCCGGGATCTCGTCGGGCACGACCTGAAACCCGGCGAGGTACTTGTCGGGATCGATCAGGTCGGTGAACCTGATGGCATCGCAGAAGGCCCCGACCATCTTGACGCCCATCGGAAAGAAGCGCCGCTGGAGATGAAACCACTGGATGTGAGGCGCCTGGCGCATGGCGCCCGCCTTAATACCGGCAATCTCTTCGTCGAACAGTTTCGTCCTGACGGCCTTCAGCTCTTCGACCATCCGCTCCGACTCGGGTGAAACACCGTCAAGGCAGACGTTGATGCCCATGTCGGGGCCGCTGCGGTAGTAGCCCACACCCCCCAGGACATCGAGATCGTCGCCGAAGTCGATGACGGGCAGCTGACCTTGCGCGCCGTTGAACAGGTACTGCTCCCCGTGTTCGAGGCTCCTGATCTCGATCAGGCCCTGACGGACCGCTTCCAGGGCGACCTCGCGGTTCTGGCTCACCAGCGCACCGTCGACAAAGAAGCCGTCTCCCACCGCTCCCACAGTGGCGAGGGCAGCCAGGTCGCGGTTGGCCGGATCGAGGGTGCGCGCAAAGAGATAGCAGGTCACCGAACCGGAGATGTCGCGATCGCCCTTCAGGCCGAAGAGATCGGGGTCGAGGTTGATGACTCGCGGCTCGGTCGAGGCTTCGGCGACGTGGTGATCGAGGATCAGGGTCAGGTTCCTGCCCTGGTTTAACTCGCAGAGCAGCGGGGCGATCCTGCCGGCGAAGTCGGCAAAGACAAGGATCTTGCCCTCCTGCTCGTAGATCTTCTCCAGCACGGCGGGATACGGCTTCTCCAGGCAGAAGCGCCGCACCGCGAACCCCTGCCGTGCGAAAGCCCGGGTGAGGATGGCGCCCGACGTCAGCCCATCCGAATCGTTGTGGTGAAAGACCTGCACGGCCTTTTCGGGCATGTGCCCGACTTGTTGAACGGCCTGGGCCATGGCATGAAGCAGGTCATCCACCGGTACCCTCCTTTTCTCGAACCGCCATCATGGGATCGTGACAGACGTCCGTAGTGCGACGGGATGCTCGCCACCATGATACTGGTCCGTGAGGCCCGAGTCCTCGCGCTGACTGCGCTGCCGCTCACAGTCCGCGGCGCCCACGCGTGGTGAGAGCGCTCAGACGTCTGTGGAGTCACCGCCAGCCGGCGCCAGCACCACGTCGGGGTCTTCCCCGCGCTCGACGACGAGCTCGAAGAGCTCGTCGAGCGCCGCCGCGAACCGGGCGTCTGAGTCGTCGCCCCGACCGGCGTCGCCGTGCCCCTCCGACTCGTCGCGCCCGTCCAAGTCGCCGCGCCCGTCCGGCTCGTCGCGCAGTTCGACGCGGCCGGCCAGCGCCGCCGCGGCCGCGCGGCGCAGCGTCTCGCGATTCACCGAACCGCAGGCCTCACGGTTCGCGGCCCAGAGGCGCTCGGCGATCGCCACCGTGGCGCTGGCGCCGCGCACCGAAGCTCCCTTGCGAAAACGCGGATGCAGCCGCGTAGCCCGTGTCAGGCGCACGGCCGTGGTGATCAGGGCGACGTCGTCTGAACCGGTGTCGGCGGCCACGATGGCCGCCTCTTCGGCGGCGTCCTGCCAGCGCAGCGTCAGGCGCTCGAAACGGTCGCGCAAGGCCGCTGAGAGCTGCCCGGTGGCGGCGCCTTCGACGAAACTCTGCGTGGCCACCACCTGAAAGCCGTCCGCGGCGCGCACCGCAGCGCCGCCCGGCGTCTCGACAAGGCCTTCGGCGAGTGCCCCGAGCAACAGGCCCTGCCCCGCCTCGGGCAGGCGATCGAGCTCGGCGATGAACAGCACGCGGCCGCCTCGCAGCGCCCGAACCAGGGGTTCGACCGCCATGAGGGCCTTACCACCGTCGGCTCGCTGCGGCTCGCGACCGAGGTGACGACAGACCGCCAGCGCGACGGTGGTCTTGCCCACGCCGGCCGGCCCCTCGAGCAGAAGGTGACGGCCGGCGCCGATGGCGGCGACGGCGGCAGCCAGCTCGCCCTCGCGGCCGACGACGCCGTAGCGACGCTGGATCTGCGCCATAGGGGTCATGTCGTCGATCGCGCTCGTGGTCACTCGACCAGCACGAGCGCGAAGAGATGATACGGCTCGTCGGGGCCGCGCACGACGGCGAGAGGCCAACCGGCGTGAGCGCTGGTGGCGAACACGTCGATGCCGCAGCCCGCCGGCCCCGGGCGCACCTGCGCCCGTGTGTCGCACTCGTCGGGCCGGCCGCACGCTTCGTCGCGGTCGCAAGGCCGGCCGCCGGCCAGGGCAAAGGCCCGGTAGCGGCCGGCCAGAAAGAGCTCGCGCTCGAGACCCAGTGCGATGGCCGCCAGGCGGCGGGCGCAGGTCAGCCACGCGCCCGCCTCGGCAGGCCCCACGTCGAGGCGCAGCAGCAGCACCGTTTCGTACTCGTCCAGCAGGCGTCGCGTGCGCGCCGGCTCGGGCGCGTGTGGCGGGCAGGTGAGGCAGCGGCCCGTCGAGCAGCCGCCATACACGCATTTCAGACGCACCCACTCGGCCGTGACCACCTGGGACGGGGCCATGACGGCCGCGGCGCTCGCGCCGAGCTCGAGCGCCCGCGCGCGCAGGGCGCCCGCCTCGAGGGGCGCTCCTGGGCTGAGCGCACGGCCGACCGCTGCACAGGGGGCATCGTCACGCGGCATACGTGGCGCGCAGCAGCGCGAGGTAGTCGTCGTAGGTGACGGTGCGGGCGTTGTCGGGCGAGCAGACGTGCTCGGCCGACAGGCGCGCCACCTTCTCGGTGTCGTCGGCGGAGAGCTCCTGGAGCCGGCGCAGCGACGGTATCCCGATGTCGCTCATGAGGCCGCGAACCGCCGCGACTGCGGCAGCGGCGGCCTCGCTGTCGGCCATGCCCGAGGTCTCCACTCCCAGCGCGGCGGCAACCCTGGCGTGTCGGGCCGGATCGGCCACCGCATTGAACTCCAGCACGGCCGGCAGAAAGACGGCGCAGGCAAGTCCATGGGGCGTGTCGAACACGCCGCCCAGGCTCTCGCCGAGACAGTGGACGGCGCCGACGTCGGCGTTGCCGAAGGAGATCCCGGCGAGCAGGCTGCCGAGCAGCATGTCGGAGCGCGCCCCGCGATCGGCGCCGTCGGCGACGGCCCGTCGCAGAGCCCCGCCGACCAGCTCGACGGCCCGCAGGGCAAGCGCGTCGCTCACGGGATTGGACGCCTTGCAGGTGTACGCCTCGATGGCATGGACCAGGGCGTCCATGCCGGTCGCCGCGGTGAGGCGCGGCGGCAACGAGATGGTGAGCTCGGGGTCGAGCACCGCCACGTTGGCGGCGATACGCGTGTCGAGCAGCGTCATCTTGTAGTGCTGCTCTTCGTCGGTGATCACGGCGACCCACGTCACTTCGCTGCCCGTGCCCGCGGTGGTCGGCACGGCGAGCAGCGGCAGGGGGTCCTTCTCGAGGCGGATGGGGTCTTCCCAATCCTTCACGCGACCGCCGTTTGTGACCAGCGCGGCCGCCGCCTTGGCGACATCGATCGCGCTGCCGCCGCCGAGGCCGACGATCGCTTCGGCGCCGGTTTCGCGGGCGGCGGCGGCCGCGTCCTGGCACTCCTGGTCGCGAGGGTTCGCAGAGATGCCCGAGAACACGGGGCAGTCGAGACCGTTGCGCTTCATGGCCTCGACCACGGCGTCGGCCAGACCGGCGGCGACCAGACCGGCATCGGTGATCAGCAGGACGCGCTTGTCGGCCAGCGACGCCGCCTCTTTGCCGGCCCCCGACACGGCGCCCGCTCCGAACACGACTCGGGTGGCGAGCTGGAACCCGAACTCAACCTCAGCCATGGCTGCTCCCTTCGCAAACGGACAGACGGACGGACGGCTTGCCGATCAGCATGGTACAGCGCGGCCGACCGCGCTACCCGCCGGGTAGCTCGCGGGTGGCCAGCACGTCGGCGGCGCGCGCCCCCAGGTAAACCTCGACGCGTCCGCCCGTCGACGACAGATCAACGCCCAGGACCTGCTCGATGCGCGCCAGCCGCTTGCGCAGCGTGTTGCGATGCACGAACAGGGCCTCCGCCGTCTCGCTGACCAGGCAGCCGTGCGCGAGGTAGGCGTCCAGGGTCGCAAGGAGCTCAGAGCCGCGCGTGTCGTCGGCGGCTCGCAGGCGATCGACGACCGCGCCCTTCAACTGCCGCAGCGCCTCTTCTGAGAGGCTGTCGAGAGCGACATAGCGGCTCCCCAGGTCCTCGAACATCGTGAGGTCCGCCGGCTCGCCGGCCGCGCATCGGCGGTGTTCCAGCGCCAGTCGCGCCTGTCCGGCCGCGCGCGGCACACCCGCGGCGCCCGTCATGGCGGCCGAGACACCGATCGCCAGACCGGCAAGATCCGTGCGCTCGCGCAAAGACGTGCCTATCTCCTCGAAGAACGTGCGAGCCGACGCCGCGTCGCTCGGCGGAGCGCCAGACGGGCAGAGCACCAGCACCTGGTCGTCGACGCGATGCGAAAGAAACGGCACAGCGCGCTCCTCGAGCAGGGCATCGAGCGCCGCCAGCAGCGTACCGGCAAGCTTCTCCGGGGGCCGCCGACCCGGCGCCGACCGTTCGCTGGGCGGCGCTGCCGCCGCCAGCACGGCCACCCGCCAGGGTTCGCTCGGCTCGATGCCGTGGTAGAGGAGACGCTCGGCCAGCTCGAGCGGGTTGCCGCGTTGATGCAGGAGGAGCTCGAGCAGACCGGACCGCGTGCGGCGACGTACGTCGGCCGAGGCGTGAGCGCTCCCCAGCTCGACCTCGAGCAGCCGCTGGGCGAACGACAGCGAGGCGTCGGCCAGCTCGGAGATCAGGCGCCCGGAGGGATGGGCCACCAGGAGCAACTGTTCGACACGACCCGCGCCGCGCACTTCGCGGAAGCCCACATAGCGGTCGTCGAGCTCAAAGACCGAACGAGGTGTGCCGTGCTCCACCAGAAGGCCGTACTCGCGCCACGCCCGGGCGACGAGGGCCTCGTCGTCGGCCGACCAGCGGTGCGCGGACCAGCGCGCCAGCACGCGGCCGTGGCGGTCGAGCACGGCGGCGTCGGCGTCGAGCAGTTCCGCCAGCCGGCGCACGAGGGCCGCGACACTGTGCTCGTCGAGCAGCGCGTCGACCAGATGCTGCTGCATGGCGACGCTGCGCCGCAGGCGGTGCATGTCGCGAGAGGCCAGTGCGTTGAAGACGTAGCTCGTCACCCGGCGAAAGGGGGTCTCCTCGGGCACGCGCAGCACCGGCAGACCCTCGTGGTCGCCGGCCGCCAGCATGACCTCGGGGATGACGTGAACATTGGGCATGATGGCCACGCCGACGCCCACCATGCCGCTGCGCTTGAGCAGGCGCACGAGCTCGGCGCCCGACTCGGGATCGGCTTCGAGTCGCGGGCCGGTGGTGAGCACGACGCTGCCCTGCACCATCCAGGGTGTGGGATCGTCGAGATCGCCTATGTAGACGGCCTCGACGACTCGTGACACCCCGGCGTGGCCGGCGACGACCTCGAGGCGCAGGTCGGGCGCCCGCACGAGCTCGGCGACGGTGAGACTGCCCGGCGGCAGGAAGTCGTCGCCGATCGGTTTGTCGGTGTGCGATTGCATACTGTAAGAGTACACCACAGGGCAACCGCCTACCGCCGCCAGCCGCTGACCGCCGCCGAGGGCCGTCCGCCTCGGAAAGCCGATCATGATTGTCTCGTGGCGAGCGCGGGCGCCAGGGGGGGGCAAGGACGCCCGCGCCGCCACGACCCGGCCGCCGCCCGTCAGGCGGCTCCGGAGGGAGCAGGCTCGAGGGCCACGGCCCGGACCGGCGCCCCGTCACAGCCCACGATGTTCAGAGGGCACAGCAGCAACAGCGGCTCGATGCCGGGCGTCAGAGCTGCCGTGCCGGCCAGGTTCTCGGCGATGAGACCACCGGCCGCCGCGAACATCTCGTGGATGGGGAACTCGTCGCCGCCGGTGAAGTCGGCGTTCAGGGTGTCGATGGCGATCGTCGTGACGCCCGCGTCGAGCAGCGCCCGCCCGACCGCCGCCTCGAGATAGGGATGGCAAAAGAACGTCTCGCTGCCGGCGTGCGCATACCAGCCGGTGCAAAACAGAGCGATCGCTCCGGGCCGCAGGGCGCCGCGTCGGGGTTCGAGGTCGGCCATGGTGATCGTCTGGCCGGGCTCCTTGCCGGGGACGGCCACGACCACCGCGGGGCCCACGGTCATGTCGAGCGCCATATGGTCGATGGTCGCGCCGTCGTCGCGAAAGTGAAACGGCGCGTCGATGTGCGTACCGGTCTGCGTGCCGATGTGGACGTGGCTCAGGTTGTAACCCTCGCCGGCCACCGTGGTCGCCGTGAAGATGCGCGGTTGGGGGTCGCCCGGGTAGATCGGTGTCGTTGCGCTCAGCGGGTGGCTCAGGTCGACGACGCGGGCGTACGCTTCGTCCTCCTGGCCCATCCAGCGTGGCAGCGTCGCCATGCCGCTCACACCAGAAGCAGCGCAGCCGCGGCTTTTTCGCTGTGCATGCGGTTCTCACCCTGGTCCCAGAAGACGCAGTACGGGCTCTCGATGACCTCGTCGACCATGTCCTCGCCGCGGTAGCCCGGCAGACAGTGCATGTAGATCACGTCGGGCTTGGCCATCTTCACGACCTTCATGTTGACCTGGTAGGGCGCGAAGTCCTTGAGGCGCTGCTCCTTGTTCTCGGTGGCCATGGAGTGCCAGGTGTTGCCGTAGATCACATCGGCGTCGCCGGCCGCCTCTTCGAGGCTCTCGGTGAAGACGATCTTCGCGCCGGACAGCGCCGCCCACTTCTGCGCTGTAGCGAGCTGCTCGGGGTTGGGGTCGTAGCCGGCGGGCCGGCCCGCGTAGAAGTCCATGCCCATCATGGCGCTGCCCATCATCAGCGAGTGGCAGACGTTCCAGATGTCGCCGAAGTAGGCCACCTTGAGGCCACGGTAGCCGCCCTTCTTCTCTTTGATGGTCATCAGGTCGCAGAGCCCCTGACAGGGGTGGGTCTCGTTGGTCAGGGCGTTGATCACGGGGTGGCGCATGTACTGGGCGAACTCCTCGACCACCTCCTGGCCGAAAGTGCGGATGAACAAGCCCTCGCAGTAGCGGTCGATGATGCGGGCCGTGTCGCGGATGGGCTCGCCGCGGCTGAGCTGCATCTGGTCGGGGCTCATGTAGAAAGTCTGGCCGCCGAGCTGGGCGATGCCCGCCTGAAAGCTCAGCCGGGTGCGCGTCGAGAGCTTCTCGAAGATCAGCGCCACGGTCTTGCCGCGCAGCGGCTCGAAGACCTCGCCGATGGCGCGCTTGCGCTTGAGTTCGATGGCGGTGTCGACGAAGTAGCCGATCTCTTCGGGCGTGAAGTCGGCGAGCTTCAGAAGGTCCTTGCCCTGCAGGTGGTGCATCATGAGAGGCTCCTCTCGATCGCTTTTCGTGACGCCGGGGCGGCGGCCGCGCGCGGCCGCCGCCCCGGAGAGATCGACGCTGGTCAGCCGGACGTCAGCTGCACCGTCGCGACCTTGTCGCCGGCCAGCGTGACGATGGCGCCGCGCAGCAGGCCCTCGCCGTATTCGCTGCCCGGGTTCACCGCCACGGTCCGGCCGATCGGCATCTGGCCGCGCGACTCGTGAATGTGGCCGTGCAGCGACAGCAGCGGCTGGTACTTCTCGATGGCCTCACGCACCGCGGCGCTGCCCGCCCCGTACATCACCGGCGTGCCGCCCGAGGTGATGACCTTGGGCGGGTCGGTCGACCAGTCGAGCTCGGCGGCCGTGTCGAGGCTGCTGTCCTTGGGCGGCGCGTGGAAGTTGAAGATCACGCGGCTGAAGTCGTCGATGCCGGCCACGATGCGCTCGATGTGCGTGTGCAGCTCTTCGTCGGGCACCTCGCGCGGCGTGTTCCAGGGCGTCGGGTTGCTGAGGCCGAGGCTGACCATCGTGTGACCGTCGTCGTCGATGGCGACGATCTTGTCCTCGCAGTTGACCACGGCCTCCCCGGCCTCGCGCTCGATCGCGGCGAGCACGTCGACCGAGTCGTCGTTGCCGCCGGTGATGTAGCACCTGATGCCGGTGCCGGCCAGCCGCTCCTCGGCCAGGCGAACCCACGCCCCGAGGCGCTCGACGGCCAGCCGATGGTAGAGCTCGTCCACCTTCTCGGGGTCCGCCTTCAGGGCGTCGTATTCGTCGGGCGAGACGATCGCCGTGTACTGACCGAGCTTGCCGGCGCGCTTTTCGAACTCAGCGATCGCCGCGCTGCCCTCGAGCTCCTGAGTCAGCGACTGGATGGTGGCGCGGTAGTGGCCGCCGCCGAGGTCGAGGATGGGCACGACGATCTTGCCGGCGATGTCGCCGCCCAGTATGAGGACGTCGACGCCGTAGAACTTGCCGGAGTTCACGAACTTGCGAAACGTCGTCTCGGAGCCGTGGACATCGGTCACGAAGAAGAGCTTCGTGGTCCTGCCCTTCTCCTTTTTGCCGAACAGAGGCATGCGGGTTCCTTTCGTCAGGCGCCGGTCACTCTTCGGGCACCTGCTTGAAGCTGAGCGCCACATCGACGCCGCGGCTGCGCTGCACGAACTTGGCGATGTAGTACACGACCAGGCCGCTCAGAAAGACGACGACGTTGAAGACGATCATGCCGGGGTGGCCGCGCAGCCCGGCGCTCGGGTCGCGCAGGAACACCCAGGCCATGAACGCCTGGGCGATGAAGCTGGCGATCCCGATGATGGTGATGAGCGGCACGCGCCCGATGCGCTGGTTGACCGCCGAGGTCTCGAAGACGTCGGGCAGCCGGTAGGGCAGCAGCGCCGCCGAGAGCGAGATCAGCAGGAAGCTCAGGATGAAGCCGAAGATGCCCACCAGGGTGGCGAACAGGCTGGTGAACACGTAGATGCCCAGGGCGACGATGCTCGCGGCGCCCATGGTCATGAGGGCGTTGATCGGCGTGTAGGTCTTGTTGTTGACCTGCTTGAACCAGCTCGGCAGCAGACCGTCGATGGCGTAGGCGAAGATATTGCGCGAGCCGTTCAGAAGCTGGCCCGGCAGCCACGCGTAGCTCCAGAAGATGAAGCCGAACAGAATGAGGAAGGCGATCACGATGTTGTTGGCCATGAACGACGCCAGCTCGGTGAAGGTCGGCGCCGAGTTGAAGCCCAGGCCCGACGGGTCGGCCCAGCCGAGTTGCGCGAGAAAGTTGTAGCCGACCGCGTGATCGATCACCAGGACGCTGACGAGCACGCCGCCGCCCACGATGAACAGCGTCGCCGGCATCGACCAGAGCTGCAGCCGGCGGGCGTCTTTGACCTCGCTGCCGATGTACGCCGACGAGCTCATGAACGACAGGTTCAAGTACACCCAGGTCATCACCAGCAGCGTCCAGTACATCGAGAAGTGCGAGAGCCCCGTGTAGCCCGCCGCCTTGGCCGACTGCGCCACGTAGGCCGAGGGCACGGCCTTGCCCGAGACGGCCCGCATGTGCACGTTGAAGGCGTGAATGCTGTCGAGCGGCACCTTGCCGACGAACACGGCGACGGTCAGCACAGTGCTGGCCACGGCGAACAGGATGAGGATGTTCTGGATCTTGAAGTAGGTCTTGGTGCCGATCGCAAAGACCACGATCAGCAGAATGATGAGGCAGGTGCCCAGAATAAAGGTGCCGGCCTTGGTCGTGAACCAGTTACCGACGCTCGTGAGCGTCGTGTTGCCGGTGTAGATGCCCATGGTGCGAAAGAACGGCGCCAGGCCGTAGCGCGCCAGGAACGCGCTCGGCACGCCACCGTAGAAGAACCACCACATGGTCATGTTCCAGTTGGACATCATGCCCAGGGCGGGCCCCAGCACGCGGCTCACGTAGACGTAGTCGCCGCCGGAGCGCGGCATCGCCGAGGCCAGATAACCGTAGACCATGGCCAGCGGCAGGATCAGCAGGGTGCAGATCACCGCCGACCACGGCAGGCTCGCGCCCGGATAGAACGCCGGCCCGAACAAAAAGAGGAACAGCAGCAGCAAGCCGATGCTGGTGAAGTTGATGTTGTAGGCGAGCACATCCAGCGTGCCGGCCGTGCGGATCAGGCCGCTGGCCTTGCGTACGAAGACCTCTGGCTTCTTGTCGGCGGTGGACGCCACGGTCGAACCCCCTTGCGGTGCCGTTGGTTGTAGGACAGAAGAACGGAGCCGCCCGCGGGCAGCATGCCGACACGCGGGCAGCAGCAGCTACGACAGTCGCGCGACCTCCTCGCTCACACAGTCCAGGCGTAGGCCCTGACAGGAGAGCCGTCGCCCGCGGCCAGCTTGAGTGGTACGAAGGCACAGCGGACCACCTGCCCCGCAGGGAGCCGCGACAGGTTGGTGAGGTTCTCGACGATGAGCACGTCGTGACCGAGCAGGATCTCGTGGGCGTGAGTGGTACCCCGCGCCGTGCTGTCGACGTTGAGCGCATTGGTGCCGACCAGGCCGATCCCCGCGGCGACGAGCCGCTCACAGGCCGCGACCCCAAGGCAGGGGTGACGAAGCATGGCCGCGGCACCCCAATGCACGTCCCAGCCCGTGTCGAGCAGCACCGCGCCGCCCGGCGGAAGGGCGGCCAAGGCTCCGGCCAGCGCCGCCGGGCCGATCTCCTCGTCCTCGCCGGCCGCCACCCGGGCGACCACGGCTTGCACGACGAAGCGCTCGATGGGGTACCGATCGATGGTGGAGCCGCCCGGCACGAAGTGCCGGGCGGCATCGACGTGGGTGCCGCTGTGGCTGCCCAGCGAGAGGCGCAGCACCCGCCAGGGGTCATCTTGCGCGGCGTCGTCAAGGCGCACCTCGGGGTCGCCCGGAAACACGGGCATGCCCGTTTCGAGGGTGTGAGACAGCTCGACGAAACGCGTCATGGCGCCGCGACGCGGGCCGGCATGTTCGTCATCGACCGCACGCCCGCGTTCAACTGACGACTTCCGCCCGATGCAGTTCGCGGTCGCTCTGCGCGATCGCGGACCGTTCGGCCTCGACGTCGAGATTGCGGGTCAGGATCCAGTAGGCGATCCCCGTCACCACGACACCGACGATCCAGGAGATGTCGACACTGTTCAGGTCCTTGGCAAACGGGCCGGTGTAGTAGCTCTTCAGGGTGACGAGGTTGAGCAGCACCATGAACGGGATCTCGGCGGCGAAGCCGATGCCGTAGGCCAGCAGCCCGCGTGGCGACCATACGCCGTAGATGCCGTTCGGCTTGAAGATGTCGACGATCGAGTAGTGGCCCCGGCGCACGAAGAAGAAGTCGATCAGGTTGGTCGTCGTCCACGGCACCAGGAGGTACAGCATGAGCGTCAGGGCGGTGTCGACGACGCCCACGGCACTGGTGGAGATCGACTTGGCGACCACGAACCAGATCACCGTCAGGACGAGGATGGTGACCACCCGCGCCCGCCGCGTGGGCGAGACCTTGCGAAACGAGTCGACGCCGGCCAGAACAGTGAGCATGGCGCCGTAGGCGTTCATGCCCATCGTCGCCGCCAGCGCCGAAGCCGAGACGAAGGCGGTCACCGTGCCCAGGTGACCGAACACATGGTTGCCGGCCGTCTGCAGACCGACGAGCCCGTCGGTCGCTCCCAGCCGGACTGCCAGCCAGGCGCCCAGGGCGATCAGCCAGATCGCCGGCGTCACCGCACCGGCGAACACCCACGCGATGACCCTGCCGCTGGCCGTGTCGCGCGGCAGGTAGCGGGAGTAGTCGGACACATAGCCGGCGTAGGTGATGTTGTACGCCGCGGCGGCGGAGAGCTGGGCCATGAACCCGGTCCAGTTGAAGCCGGACGGCGTGTGGCTGGCGGCACCGCCGGCGTGACCGGTGATCACCCCGATCGTGATGATGGTGACCAGTGGCAGCGAGATGTAGAGCAACCAGCGAAAGATGCGATGCACCCAGTCGTAACCGTAGATCGCCAGCAGGGCAGCGCCGCCGGTCGCCACGATGGCGACGGCCGTGGCGTTCCAGCCAAACGTGCCGTGCAGACCCTGGGCCAGCAGTACCTGGTCGGCGACATTGAAGGCCATGTAGGTGAACAGCATGGCAAACAGGGCGACGATCACGCCGCGAAAGCCGAACTGCGCGCGCGACTGGATCATCTGCGGCAGCCCGAGCACCGGACCCTGGGTGGCGTGGAAAGCCATGAACACGGTGCCGACCAGAATGCCGGTCGCTCCGGCGAAGATCGTCCACCACAGGGACAGGCCAAAGGCCGGGCCCACGAAGCCGATCGGGATCGTGAAGTACTGGAAGTTGCCCAGGAACCATAACGGCCCCTGGTGCCACACCTTGCCGTGGCGTTCGCTGTCGGGTATCCAGTCGATCGAACGCTCCTCGATGCCGCGGATGCGTCGCGGCGCAGGGGGGGTCACGGTCTCAGAAGCCATCGCAAGCTCTCCTCTCGCTCACCGCAAATCGTTGCGTGTGCAGGAACACCGTCTAGCTCCTTTCTGGAGAGGATGGCGGACGGATCGGCGCCGTCGCCGGCGCGCAGACCGCTGCGTAGAGCTCGGGCCGGCGGTCGCGCAGCTGTGAGCCGTAACCGGCTCTCACCGCGCCCGTCGCGTCGAGATCGACGGTGCCGACGAGCAGTCCGTCGGGCTCGGGGCCGAGCTCGGCCACCGTCACGCCGAGACAGTCGACGATCCGCGATTGGCCGGAGAAGGAGACGTCGCCGTCGAGGCCGGCGCGGTTGACCGCCACCAGCGGCGTGACGTTGTCGAAAGCCCGGGCAGCGGCGATGAGCTCCCAGTCGCGCACGTGAGGGTCCTCCCAGGCACCGATCGTCACGAGCAGGTCGGCGCCGGCGAGGGCATGCGTGCGCGCCACCTCGGGAAAGGCCGCGTCCCAGCAGACCATGACGCCGAGCCGGCCCAGCGAGGTCGCGACGCACGGCAGCTCGTCGCCGTCGGCAAAGAAGCGCCGCTCGCTGTCGAGGCAGTGGCTCTTGCGCACCGAGGCGATCGGGCGCCCGTCGGCCTCGAACACCGCCGCCGAGTCATAGATCGGACCGGGGGCGCCGGTCGCTTCGGCGTAGCCGGCGACGAGCACGACTTCGAGCTCCGCAGCCAGGGCCGCCAGGGTCCGCAGGCTGTCGCCGTCGGGCCAGGGCTCGGCCAGATTGGCGAAGCGCTCACCCGCCGAATAGCCGGTCACGGCAAGCTCGGGCGCGACGAGCAGCGCGAGCTGCGGATGAGCGTCCTTGAGCTCGCGCCCCAGTTGCGCGATCCTGGCCACGTTGGCCGCCGGGTCGCCGGTCACGGTGAGCAATTGCACACCCGCGGCGACGATGGCTGAGGGGTGCGATCGCGGCATCGGGCACACCCGCTCAGGCGTCCCGCAGGAGCGGGAAGGTCATGCAGTGCGGCCCGCCGCCGCCCTTGAGGATCTCGGTGATCTCGGGGGCGATCACCTCGAGACCGAGCGCTCGCAGCTTGTCGTTGACGGCCGTGTTGCCGGCGAACGTGAGGACCCTGTCGCCGCCCAAAGCCTGGATGTTGCAGTGGTGGGCAAGGACGCCGGCGCTGCTCACCTCGATGAGCTCGAAGCCGCGTTTGCGCAGCGCCCGCAGGAAGAACTCGGGCATCTGCTCGACGGCGCACACGGCCACGCCGGGAGCGACGATGTTGAAGGCCATGTCGAGGTGCAGATTGCGCGAGGCGAGCTGCACGCCGCGCACGGTGTAGCCGAGCGGCTCGAGGATCTCCTGGGCACAGCGCAGCCCCTCCCAATCGGTGCGGGCCACGACGCCGTGCACGACCGTGGCCTTGTCGAGCAGCCAGAAATCGCCGCCCTCGAACGAACCGCGGAAGATCTTGCCGATGACAGGTATGCCGAGCGCCCGCACCTTGGCCTCGTAGAGCAGATCCTCGCCCTGACGCACGGGCTCTCTGAAGCTGCCGACCAGCACGCCTTCGGCAAGACAGGCGCCGAAGTCGCGCGCGTAGACCATGTAGGGCAGCCCAGGGTCGGGTTCGATGAGGACGACCTCGACGCCGGCGTCGCGGTAGGCCTGCACCAGCTCGTCGTGCTCGCGCCGGAAGATCGAGAGGTCGGGCTGTTCGCCGCGGGCCAGCACGCCGCGCGTGATCTCGTTGATGGGTTGGAAGCTGAAGTAGTCGGGCGCGCACAGCAGCACCTTGCGCAGCCGACCCGTCGCGTTGTGGACATACCGCTCGTCGGCCATCTGGGGCTGCTCCTCTCCACCGGGTGCTCAAGTGAGCGGAACCTATGCGCGGCGCGCGAGACCAACAAGTGGATGCATGCACCCGAATTAGACAGGAGAAGGTGCCCTTGTACACCGCACGTTTGGCCAGATACGGGACGCGGCCGGCCGCGGGCGGGCACCGAAAGATGGCTGGGTGATCGGCGCCGCGGGGCGGCTGCCCGCGGCGNNCGCCGCGGGCAGCCGCCCCGCGGCGGTCTAGCGGTCCGCTACCGCGTCGACCTGCACTTCGACCAGCCAGTCGCGCTCGACGAGGCGGGCGACCTCGACCAGGGTCGAGGCCGGCGGTGACTCGCCGAAGAACTCCTTGGCGATCGCGCGCTCGGCCGCGATGTAGTCGTCCATGGCGGTGGTGAACGTATAGATGTGCACGACGTCCTGCCAGGTGAGGCCGACCGACTCGAGCGCGACAGTCACCTGCTCGTAGCAGCTGCGGATCTGGCCGGCCATGTCGCCGAGGCAGATGTTGCGGCCGTCCTGCCCGACGGCGACCTGACCGCCGATGCGATAGTGGACGGCGCCGACGCTGCGCACGATGTGCGCGTAGAGGTTGTCGACCGGCTGGTGCAGGCCGGGCGGGTTCAGTTTCTCGACCGTCATCTCAACACCCCCCGCAGTCGCTCACGAGGCCGGCAATTCCGCGACGAGCTCACCGACCACAGCGCCGGCGTCGTTCAGGACGGGCGGCCGGGCCGTCGCGCCGGCTCCCTGCGGGACGTCGCTCAAGCCCAGATGCCTGACGAGCAGCGCGACCAGCGCCGGGCCGACCGCGCGATCGCCGCCGTCGAGGGCCTTTACGGCTAGCGCACCGCCGCCCGGCAAAGCCGTGCAGCCCAGACCCTCGGCTCCCGCCTTGGACAGCGTTCCGGGGAACGTCTGCATGACGACGGTATCGAGCTCGCCCTCGCCCTCGATGAGCACGGGATGCGCCCGCATGGCCGCGTCGATGCGCGGCGCCAGTCTCGCCAGACGCGCGTAGGCGCGGGCCGCCGCCACGACCGGCGTCGCGCAGACCACGATGCCGCAGCCGTCGATGCCGCGGGGAATGTCGGCCTCGGGTATCCCGCAGGCTTCGGCCACAGAGGCGACCGCGGCTCGCTCCGCGGGATGGTCGGCTCGCTGATAGGTGGAAACGTCCCAGCCATGGTGCACGCAGGCGGCCAGCATGCCGGTGTGGTTGCCCGAGCAGTTGTGGCAGGCCTTGAGCTCGCGATCGCAGCGCAGGTCGGCCTCGCCGAGACCGATGTCGGCGAGCATCCGCCGCACCAGCGTGGCGTGGACGTCGGCGCCGACATGCGAAGCGCAGATGATAGCCACCTCCTGGTCGCCCCAGCCGAAATGGTCGATCGTGCCGCCGTCGACCCACGGCCGCGCCTGAAAGGGCTTGGCCGACGAACGCCAGTAGGTCGAGAAGTCGGGATCGCCGTAGCGGGCGACTTCGCGGCCTTCGGCGTCGACGACGCTGGCCACGAGCTGATGACGGCTCTCGACCGAGGGCCCGCGGTAGACGTTGACCACGACCTCCGGATAGCTGCTTACCATGAAACTCACGCCTCCTCAGCGAGCTTGCGACGGCGCCGCGTGACCAGCAGGACGGCCCCTCCCGCGACGACGACTGCGACGACCACGATTGCGACGATCCCGGCAGTCGGCAGACCGGAGCTTGACGCAGTCGTGGCCTTCGGCCCGACCAGCCGGTAGTTGTCGACGTTGTCGGTGATAAAGGCGACCGCCCCGTCGGGGCTCGGAATGCGCTCCCAGCCGGTCCACGAGGCGGTGTTCCAGCCCTCGAGCAGCTTGGGGTAGTCGAGGACGATGTAGGGGGTCTGGTCGTAGAAGATCTTCTCCATCTGCCAGACGATCTGCTTGCGCTTCTGCTGGTCGAGCGTCGTCGACTGCAGCTGGAACAGGCGGTCGTACTGCGGGTCGGACCAGGCGGCGTCGTTGTTGCCCTGGATCTGGTCGGTGGTGAAGTAACCGAGTCGCCGCGACGGGTCGGAGCCGCTGGGCTGCCAGAGCCAGATGTACATGTCGTAGTCGGGCTTGAAGGTCTTGCCGACGTAGTTGTAGGCGGCGCTGGTGAGTGTGGCGTCGCTTTGCACCGAGTACTGGATCTTCAGGCCGAGCTGCCTGAACCATTGCGTGATGAGCTTGCCCATCACCTGACTCTGGGGCGAGTCCTGCCGCCCCCAGAGACGCAGCACGATGGGCTGGCCCTGCTTGTTCAGGCGTACCCCGTTGACCAGCGGATAGCCGGCCGCGGTGAGCATGTCGCCGGCTTTGGTCAGGTCGAACGTGTAGGCCTCGCCGGCCGGCGGCGTCCAGTGCCAGTCGAGCGTCGGGTCGTAGAAGTTCGGCTCGAAGATCGTCGATCCGGGCGTCGCGTAGCCGATGTAGGCGAGGCTGACGAGCTGCTGCTTATCGACGGCCCAGTTGAGCGCATTGCGAAACTTCCAGTCGCGCAGCACCGGGTTGCCGCCCGAGGGGCCCGTGTAGCAGTTGAACCCCAGGTAGTCGAAGGCCTTCTGCGCGCAGGGCTGGGCGCTGACGTTCTTGTCGGACTGCATGCCTTTGATCTGGGCCGGCGGCAGGTCGATGGCGAGCTGAATGGTGCCGCTTTGCAGGTCGCTGGCCATCGTCATCTGGTCACTGTAAACGCTGAAGATGAGCTGGTCGACCTTGGGTGCGCCGGCCCAGTAGCTCTTGTTGGCCACACAGCGGATGTACTGGCCGTGCACCCACTGCACGACCTGGAAGGGGCCGGAGCCGACGATGGGCGGCTTGTTGGCGAAGTTGTAGGCCTGACTGTAGCTCTGGAAGCGACCCCAGATGTGCTGCGGCAGGATGGGCACCCACATCGAGAGGATGTCGGCCTTGGGCCGCGAGCAGGTGATCACTACGGTGGTGTCGTTGGGAGCGGTGGCCGTCTTGATACCGGCCAGGGCCGCCAGGAAGGCCTGCAGCTTGTACTTCATCATGAAGGTGTAGGTGAAGGCGACGTCGTGGGCGGTGAGCGGTACGCCGTCCTGCCACTTGACCCCGCTGCGGATCGTGAAGGTCCAGGTCAGGCCGTCGGGTGAGTGGGTCCAGCTCGTGGCCAGCCCCGGCTCGGTTTCGAGATGGGCCGGACCGTAGTCGGTGAGGAAGTCGTATTCGAGATGGTAGAGGTCGAACGACGACTGCTGGATGCCGACGAAAGGATTGAGGTTGTCGGGCTCTATGTCCCATCCCACCTTGAGAGTGCTTCCTGCGGGCGACGGGCTGGAGCTCGCGGCGC
Organism: Actinomycetota bacterium; assembly: GCA_003164655.1. GTDB lineage: Bacteria > Actinomycetota > Thermoleophilia > UBA2241 > UBA2241 > Bog-752. Next base: position 18,327 of record PLTW01000079.1, on the reverse strand, counting down.
TCGCGACGCCGGCGAGGGCGAGGCCAAGGGCGAGCGACAGGGCGACGAAAAATAGCAGGCAGCGAATCGTGCGTGGCCGAAGAGACATCATGCGTTCCCCTTCTCGAGCGGTCCGCGACAGGCGGACGCGCGTTCATGAAAAAGAGCAAGCCACAGCGGGCTCTGACCAGGAGATGCGACGTGGGCGGGCAGTCCGGCGGCGCGGTGGGCGCAACCGGCGCGAGACGTCAGCGAGCGGCGCGCGCTGGTGGGCGCCTGGGAGGCACGGTGAGGGTGTACTGGCCGTCGACATAGGCCTTGACCAGGACACCTTCGAGGAGCATGTCTGTGCCGTCGTGCATGCCGGCAGTATTGGCCCCACTTGCACCTCTGTCAAGGCGCCCCCGCATCTCACTCCTCCCAGGCGATGGCGCGCACCGGCGAACCGTCGAGCCCGGTCAGTCGCAGCGGCAGAAAGGCGAAGCGGTAGAGCCTGCCCGGCACCAGCCGCTCGAGACCGGTCAGGTTCTCGACCAGCAGCACGCCCCGCCCCAGCAGCGTCTCGTGAACGTGCGTCGTGGCCTGCGCCGAGGAGTCGGGGCTCATCGCGTCGATGCCGACGATGCCGGCGCCGGCGTCGGCCAGGCCGCGGGCCGTCTCGGCGGCCAGGTAGGGGTGAGCCAGGCAGCGCTCGTCGCGAAAGTGGCGGTCCCAGCCGGTGAAGAGCACAGCGGCTCCGCCGGAGGGCAGCCGGGCCAGCCCCGGTTCGACCATGGCCCAGGTGATGGGCTGGTCGTCGGCCAGGTCGGGAACGGCCACGACCACGCCCGGCACGACGAAGCGCTCGACAGGATAGCCGTCGATCGCGGTCGCGCCCGGCCTGTTGTGGCGAGCCGCATCCATGTGGGTGCCGGTGTGGCTGCCGAGGTGCAGCTCGCTGACCATCCAGGGCGGCTCGACGGCGGCTCGCGCAATGCGCGGCTCGGGGTCGCCGGGGTAGTAGGTCATGCCGTTCTCGATGGGCAGTGTCAGATCGAAGAAGCTCATCGCTCCGCCCCCGCCGCGCCGCCCTCGAGCGGCCCCGTGCCGGACCCGGCCGCGACATCGACCGTCTGGTCGCGCGTCGTGGCCCCGAGCAGGTAGAAGATCACGCCGACCGCGATCAGCACGATCAGCGGGACGATCTGCGAGAGCTCGTACTGCAGGCGCTCGTGCGAGAAGCTCAGGGCATCGAGGGCGTCGTTGGGGTTGGCGTGCTGGCCGAACCAGTTCACACCAAAGCCCGGCCAGATGAGCGCGACGGTGGCCAGCAGCGCCCAGAACGTGGTCAGCCCCGACACGACCCAGGCCATGGCCGCGCCGCCCGGCACCCTGTAGGGCCGTTCGACGTCGGGGTACTTATAGCGCAGGCGCACCAGCGCCGGAAAGATGAACAGGTACGAGATGGTGGTCGTCGAGATGGTCAGGCCGAGCACCGCCGTGAAGTAGCGGTNNCCGCCGCCGTCGGCTGCGGCGATCGCCTCACTGCGATCGGCGCCCATGATCCAGGTCGCCCCGGCTGACGCGATCGCCCAGATGAAGGTGACGGCGATCACGTCGCCGAGCACCTTGCCGGCGCCCGTCAGGGTCACGGTGCCGTCGCCGGCCACATGACCCCCGTAAACGGTGAACACCGCCTTGGCCGCGTCGATGAACCCGGTGAGGCCGAAGATCTGGCTCTGGGGCAGCACGATGAGGATGCCGAGGATGGGGATGCCGTAGGCCAGCACGGTGGCCACACCCGACCAGAGCACGGCGAAGGGCACGTCGCGCCGCGGGTTGGTCATCTCCTCGCCGGCGGCCGAGGGCACCTCGAGGCCGGCGAAGTTGAAGAACAGCACCGGCACCGCGGCGATGAACACGGCGTAGCTCGGCGAGAAGTCGTGCACTCCAAAGCCGTGCACGCCGTGCCGGGCGGCGTAGATCACCACCGAGATCGTAAAGAAGCCGAGCACGGCGCCGCGCGCCCAGGCGCCGACCGTCGGCACCCACTTGCCGTACTGCAGCGAGACGATCGCCGTAGCGATCGTGAACCAGATGAAAGCCAGAGCGAATATGTACTTGGAGGCGCCGGTGAGCGGCGTGAAGAACTCGCCGATGGTGGCCAGCGCCACGATGGTCAGGCTGCCGCCTATCCAGATGGGGTTCGAGACCCAATAGATCACCGAGTTGACGCAGGCCACGAGACGGCCGAAGGCGAGCCTGGTCCAGACGTACTGGCCGCCCTCCTGGGGAAACGCCGATCCGAGCTCGGCGACGAGCAGCGCGAAGGGCAAGAAGAAGAGCAGGGCCAGGAACAGCAGCCACGTGAAACCCTGCGCCCCGTGGCTGGCCACCGCGCCGATCGTGTCGATGGTGACCACGGTGCAGATGAGGTAGAAGAACATGTCGAAGCGGCGGAAGTGGCGCTGGAGCTTGCCCTTTTCGACCTGTGTCGCTCGCGTTGTTTCGAGAATCTGAGTCGCCACGGTCGCCTCCTCGCGCCGGCGTGACTGTAAAGCACGGCCATCATTCCCGTTGCGCCGGTGAGACGCAACCGACAGCGACGACGACACGAGCCGATCGCGCCCGTCGCGCGCGATGGTATGGTGGCCAGGCGGACCGATGGAGCGCAGCCCACCAGCGAAGCGGGGATCGCATGACAGGACCCGTCATCATGTTCGACCACGACGGCGTGCTGGTCGACTCTCTGGCCGTGTTCACGACGGCCTTCGCCGCGGCCTGCGGCGCCCACGGACACGCTGAGATCGCCGGCCCGGCGCAGGTGGTGGCGCTGTTCGATGACAACGTCTACGACAGCATGGCGGCACTCGGCATGGCGCGCCAGGTCATCAGGGCAATCATCGACGACACGGCCGGCGCCCTGGCCGTCTCGCCCGACCTGCACCCCTTTCCGGGCGTGCCCGAGCTGCTCGCCGGCCTGGCGGCGTGCTGCGATGTCGTCGTGATCACTTCTAACGCCGCCGGCGTGGTGCGCGACTTCATGGCCCGCGAGCGGCTCGCCGGCCATGTGAGCGACGTGCTCGGCGTCGAGATCGACGTGAGCAAGGTGCGCAAGATCGCCACCGTGATGGCGCGCTACCCGGGCCAGCGACGCTACTTCTACGTCGGCGACACCCGTGGCGACATGCTCGAGGGCGCCCAGGCCGGCGCCACGCCGCTGGGCGCCGGCTGGGGCTGGCACGGCGCGGCGGCGCTCACGGCGGCCGGTGCGGCCTTCGTCGCCGCGACGCCGGCAGAACTGCTCGCATTCGTGGTGGACGGGCTTGCCGTGAACGGCTGAAAGGGCGCGACGCAGCGGCGAGGGCGTACCCGGTCCGCGCCTGCTCGCGCGGCCCGTCACGCTGCCGCGGGCAGACTGCGCCGGCGCCGGTCGGACCGGCCGACCAGCGCGACCCGCAGTGTTCCTACCCCTCGAGGTTGTGCATCGGCAGGAAGAGCTCGTGCACGTGCGGCGCGAGCGCGCCGTTGCCCGGCCAGCCGACCGTCTCGTGCATCCTGGCCAGCGCCGGCTGCCACTCCGCCGCCGTCTGCGGGCAGACGATCGCCGGATTGCGCGGAAACGCATCGCCTGTGAAGTAGATGAACAGCACGTCCGCCGTGACCCCGTGAGTCAACAGGAACTGGAGGATCGCGAGGCGACTGCAGAACCCGTAGTAGGGCGACATCCAGGGACGATCGGCAGCCACACCGAGCGCCTGTTTGGCGTCGTCGAGGGCGCGCTCGATCAGCGGCTTGGCCTTCGCGCCGGCCGAGCAATCGCTCTCGAGATCGGCGAGATGAGACTGCGCTTCGACCAGGACCCAGGCCGTTCTGTCGGCCTTGTTCATGATCCCGACCGCGTCCCAGCTCGGCGCCGTGCCGGTCTGCGGCCAGAAGGAGCGCCAGGCCTCGTGGACGTTCCCGGCGCGCTCGTTGTCGCGCAGAAAGTCGATGCCCTGCCACTCGCCGTGGTAGAAGCGCTGAGGACTGGCGCTGAAGGGAAAGTCGAGCCAGTTGATCAGCTCGCCGCCGGTCGCCTCGTCTACCCGCGGCTTGAGCACCCCGCGGTGATACGCCAGGTAGCGCAGCAAGTGGTACTCGCTGCCGTAGCCGTAACCGACTTTACTCATGACTCCTCCTCGCCGTCGAGGAAGACGGGGATGATCCTGCGTTTCATCTGTCCGTCAGATTATCTCACAGCCGAGCCGCAGCCGACGAGGCGGGCCGCAGGGCACGACCGCGCGCTCTCGCAAGGAAACCAGGGCGGAGTCGCAGCGTCGAACACGCGAAAGCCATGATCGGCGGTCGCCGAGCCGACCGCGCCCACGCCCTGTGCCGGGGGAGCGGCCGACGTGACCTGAAGGCCGTGACCCTTCGCGAGAGAGACACCCCACCCGTCGTCGATCAGCACGGGTTCGCCGACCGAACGACGACCTCAAGGCTGAGCGGCGGGTCGCCGACGAGGTCTACCGGCAGCTCCGGCAGTCGAAGGGCTGTTGTGGGCGCCGCGAGGCCCCGGCTCAAGTGCCCGCGCCCTCGACGACGGCCCCGACCACCAGATACGACAGCCCGTCGGGCCCGGCGATCACCTGGCGCTGCGCCGCCGGCCCGACCAGCACGTAGCGGCCCGGCTCCAGCGCGACGGGCTCGCCGTCGATCACCATGTGGCCCGCGCCGCGCAGCGCCACGAAGAGCTCTTCCTGGCCCGTGCCCAGCTCGTTGTGCGCGTGTCCTTCGTGGTTGGGCAGCGAGTCGAACTGGTTCGCCTTGATCGCGCCGGCGCCGAGCGCCTGGGCGACGGGCTTGCGCCTCTCGTCGTAGTCCTTGGTGTCCATCACCGAGTAGTCCATCTGTTCCTCCGATCGTGTGGCGAGGCTTGGCGCGCAGCGTGCGGGGTGCGTCGACGCCGTGTTCGGCTCACGGGCGTTCACTCACCGCCGACACGTACCAGCATCTTGCCGGTATTCTCGCCGCGCAGGAGACCGATGAACGCGCCGGGGGCGTTTTCGACACCGTCGACGATCGTCTCGGCCAGGTGGATGCGGCCCTCGGCCAGCCAGCCGCCGACCTCCGCGAGAAACGCCGGCTGACTGGCGACGTGGTCACCCACAAGAAAGCCGCGCAGCGTGAGCCGTTTGCCGATCATGAGCGCCAGATTGCGCGGGCCGGCGGGCGGCTCGGCGGCGTTGTACTGCGAGATCGCCCCGCACAGGGCGGCACGGCCGTGCACGCGCAGGGCGCCGATGGCCGCCTCGAGATGCTCGCCGCCGACGTTGTCGTAGTACACGTCGATGCCCTCCGGCGCGGCCTCGGCCAGACTCCGAGCCACGGGGCCGTCGTGATAGTCGAAGGCGGCATCGAAGCCGAGCTCGTCGCGCAGGTAGGCCACCTTGGCCGCCGAGCCGGCGCTGCCCACCACGCGGGCCGCGCCGTGCAGCTTGGCGATCTGCCCGGCCAGACTGCCCACGGCGCCCGCGGCGCCCGACACGAAGACGGTGTCGCCGGGCTGCAGCGCGGCGATCTCGAGCACGCCGACCCACGCCGTCAGGCCGACCATGCCCAGCACACCCAGCCAGGCGCTGAGCGGCGCCTCAACGGCCGGTACGCGGCGAAAGGCGGCCGCCGCGCCGATCGCGTACTCGCGCCAGCCCAGGTCGTGCACGACGACGTCGCCGACGGCCAGTTCGGGCGACCCCGAGGCGACCACTTCGCCGACCGCGAGACCGGTCATCGTCTCTCCCAGGGCAAACGGCGGCGCGTAGGACTCGGCGTCGCGCATGCGGCCGCGCATGTAGGGGTCAACCGAGAGAAAGCGGTTGTGGACCAGGACCTCACCGGCCGCCGGGTCGGGCAGCGGCGCCTCGACGACGGCAAAGTCGCTCGGGCGCGGCTCACCTTGCGGGTATGAGACGAGATGGACCTCTTTGCACGTGCCGGGATGGTTCATGCGAGGCGCTCCTTGCAGGGGGGAAAGTCCGGCGGGGCGATGCTGGGGAAACGACGGACTCGGCGGACACTCCTGCCAGCATACCGCGCCGCCAACGCCGCCAACGGGGCGCGGCCGGGGCGCGGCCCGGCTCCGCCGCTCTACGCCACGGGCCGGTACACGCTCCATCCCTGCCCGTCGGCGATCTCGAGCGGGGCGCCGGCCGCGGCAGTCTCGGGCGGGGCGCCGGCCGCGGCAGTCTCGGGCGCCGCGCCGGGCGCCGCGCCGGTCGCCGTGGTGACAAGCGTAAAGAACTCGTCTTTGGGCTTGCCGGGGATGTAGTCGAGCACCTTGTGGATCGACACGGTCACGTCGGGGTTCAGGACGCAGAGGTGGAAGGCGATCGTCTTGGCGCGCGGCTCGGGGGTCTTGCCCGACGCCAGGTAGGCGCCCAGCTTGTAGGGGTTGCTGAGTTGTGAGATGGCGCCGTCCAGCGTGCGCAGCAGCCCTTGCAGCGTGGCGTCGTTGACGCCGCGCAGGACATGAAACCAGAGGGCGGGCGGCTGCTCGGCCAGAACCTTGGCGACGTCCTTTTTGATGCTGTCGTCCTGCTCGGACTTGCCCGAGCGTCCCCCCGATTTGAACTCGACGGCGAGAGCCGGAGCATCGTCGCTGCCGCGGTAGAGCGCGAGGTCGGTCAGGGCGCGCTGCGCTCTGGGCCCGCCGGCGCGCGCCGCGAAGCGGTAGGAGAGCCGCGTCGGCGCCTCGGCGGCAAAGGCCCACGGCGCCGACGCCGGGTCGCTCAGCAGCGCCGCCACGAAGGCAAAGCGCGCCTCCTGCTCACCGACGCGACGTTCGTGGCCCTTGACGGGGAACATCACGCGCGGCCACGGCGCCTCGGCGGCGCCCAGAGCAAAGCTATAGCTGTCCCACAGAATGTCGTCGGTCCGCCGACAGAGCCCTTCCAGCCACATCTGGTCGATCGTCGATGGCGCCACGTCCCCTCCCCAAGACCGACAGTCGCGGCCCAGTCTACCCTCCCGACAGGCGCCCGACACGACGCCGCCGGCGCCCGACACGACGGCTTCGGCGCCGGCAACGCCCCCGGGCAACGGCGATACTCCCCGCACGGCCCTCGTAGAATAGGGGACCATCCCGCCGTCAAGCCGCGTCATGCAGGGAGTTTCATTGTCGGGGAGCAGCGCCACGCCGCCGATCACGCCGCCGCGCCTGTACTTTCGCGTCCCCCCCGAACCATCACATCTGCTGCGCGCCCGCGAGCGGCTGCGCGACTATTTGCGCCTGTACTGCACGGAGGCCGAGCTCATCGACGACCTCGTGCTCTGCATCGAAGAGGCCTGCACCAACGCCATCCGCCACAGCGGTTCAGAGCACGACATCGAGATCGCGCTGCAGTTCGAACCCGGGCGCCTCACGGCCCAGGTCAAAGACCACGGCCCGGGCTTCGACGTGACGAGCTTCGACCCGCGGCGGCGCCCCGATCCCGGTGCGGATCACGGCCGCGGCCTGTTCATCATCGCCGCCCTCATGGACTCACTCGAGCTCCGCCTCGACGGCGGTCTCGAAGTGCGCATGGCGCGCCGCGCCGAGCCGCGCTGCGAACCCGCCCCGCTGGAGAGCGGCCTCGGCGCACCGCGCACCGCGGAGGGCGCCGGGCAGAGCGACGCCCGCACCCGCGCCATGCTCGAGGAGATCGGTGAGGCCTTCTTTGCCCTGGACTGGGAGTACCGCTACCTGCACGCCAACCGGGCGGCCTTGCGCCTGGCGAACAAGTCGCTCGACGAACTGCTCGGCCGCACCCCCTGGGAGCTGTTCCCGCAGCTGCAGGACAGCCTGCTCGCGGCGCGGTACCGCGCCGCCATGGAGCTCGGCGAACCCTCCGTGCTCGAACATCGCTCGGTTCTCACCGGCGACTGGCTCGAGGTGCGCATCTATCCGACGCCCGCCGGAGTCAGCGCCTACTTCCGCGAGATCATCGACCGCAAGCGCCGTGAAGACGAGCGCGAGATCCTGATTGCCGAGCAGCACCGGCACGCACAGTTCAACGAGGCCCTGAACGCCATCAACAGCGCGGTCGGCGCCCACCGCGACTCGAGCGCTGTCCTGCAGGACGTGTTGGGACTGGCCGGAGAGGCTTTCGGCTGCGACGCCGGTAGCGTCGCCGTAAGAGACCATGGCCAATGGACGTCCACGAACGTGTGGAACATGCCCACCGACTTCATCGGACGGCGCTTTCGTAGCGAGGATGCGCCCTACGCCGATCTCGCGCTGGCCGAGCGGCGGCCCGTCCCGCTCGAAGACTGCCGCCACGACCCTCTTGGCAACCCCGCGCCGGCCGACCAGCTCGACGCAGGCGCCTCGCTGACGATCCCTCTCGTGGTCGGCGGCGAGGGTTTCGGTTGCCTGTTCTTCACCTACTTCGGCGCCTCGCACCACTTCAGCGAGACCGAGGTCGACTTCGCCCGCAAGACGGGGGCCGTCGTTTCGCAGGCGCTCGAGAACGCTCGCCTGTTCGAGGCGGAGCTGGCGGCGCGGCAGAGTGAGACCCAGCGTGTCGGTCGCCTGTCCGCCCTCAAGGACGTCGCCGATTCGGCGTCCTCCTCTCTCGACGTGCGCACCGTCGCCTCGCGGGTCGTCAACACGGTGCACCGCTTGCTCGCCGCGAGGCAGGTGCAGATACGCCTCGTAAACGAAGACCGAACGGCGCTCGAGTCTGCGGCCGGCGTCGGCCTGCCGCGGGGATTCCTCGAACGCCTCGGGCCGATCCCGCTGGATTCGGACTGGGAGACGGCCGTCTGCTTTCGGTCCCGGCAGCCGAGAGTCGGCGAGGATGTCGCGGTGTCCGGGGTCAGCGACGCCAGCCTGCAAAATGCCCGAGATGCCGGTGTTCGCTCCTACGTTCTGCTGCCCCTGATCGCCGGCAGCGAAGCCATCGGCACCTTCTACGTCGCCTGGGCGGAGCCGCGGCGCCTGCGACACGAGGAGCTTTCTTTCGCCGCGGCGGTCGCCGCCCAGTCCGTCGCGGGCCTGCAGAACGCCCGACTCTACGAGGCCGAGCAGAAGGCGCAGCGGCAAGCGCAGATGGAGCTCGAGAAGACCAGGCTCCTGCAGGAAGTGACGACGACCGCGACCAGCTCACTGTCGCTCGACGAGATCGGCCGCCGCGTGCTCGCCCTGACGACGCGCGCCCTGGAGGCATCGGGTGGCGCCGTGTACGTCGTCGACGAAGCACAGGGCACGCTGCGGGCGCTGGCGCTCGCCGGCTATCCCGAGGAGGTCGCCGGTCACATCGCCGTCGTGTCCCTGGACGAGAGTTTCAGCATCGGGTATCTGGTCGTTCACGATCTGCCGCTGATCACCCACGACTCGCACTACATCGGTCCGTCGAGCGAGGAACACGCCCGACATCTGAGCGTCGAGGGGACACGCTGGTGCGCCCTGCCCATCAGGAGCGCCGGCGCCATCCTCGGCGTCCTCGGTTTCATGTTCGCGGGGGAGCGGCCGTTCGCCGACGAAGAGCTTTCGCTGTATCGCAGCATCGCCGAGCTTCTTGGCGCGGCGCTGCAGAACGCCCGCCTCTACGACGCGCAGCGACGGATCGCGACGACCCTCCAGGAGAACTTCATCCACAAGTTCCCCACGGTCGCCGGCCTCGACCTGGGCGTCGTGGGCTCGACGGCTTACGAGCCCGAGCTCGTGGGCGGCGACTTCAGCGACGTGTTCGCGCTCGACGACACGCATGTCGTGGCGCTGATCGGCGACGTGGCCGGCAAGGGCGTGCGCGCCGCCGGCCACACCGAGACGGTGCGCAGCAAGGTGCGGTCGTTTGCCACCGTCGACCCGTCGCCGGCCTACGTCCTGGCCAAGACCAACGAGCTGCTGCTGCGGTTCGACCCCGACGAACCGCATGTGACCGCCTTTCTCGCCGTGCTCGACCCCCACAGCGGACACCTCAGCTACGCCAGCGCCGGGCATCCGCCGCCCGTGCATCTGAGCGCCGTCTCGTGTCGCCTGCTCGACGTGCCTTTTGGCCCGCCGCTGGGCTCCTTTGAGCTCCCCTACGCGAACGCCGGCGCGACGCTCGCCCGCGGAGACTACCTTGTCTTCTACACCGACGGCGTCACCGAGGCGCGCCGCGGCCGCGAGCTGCTCGGCGCGGAGCGGCTGCTCGAGATCGTGGCTGGCCTGCGCGGCCGCCGCGCTGCGGATGTCGCCGCGGGGGTGCGCGACGCGGTCCTTGCCTTCGGCGGCCGGCTGCACGACGACCTGCAGGTGGTCGTCCTGCGGCTGGTGTAAAGCCGCCCCCGCAACGGCGTCCGACAAGGGATCGCCGGCGGCGGCCCAGAACATGATGCGCAGCCGCCGACAGACGAAAAACCGCCGCGAGCGCGCTTGGCAGGCGCCCTCTGCGGGGACGCTCGAGAGGTTGGAGTATCGAACGTGAAGGCGGACGGACAGATGGTCATCGTCCATGAGCTGAGTGAACTGCGCGCCGTGCGCGACGAATTGCGCCACTATCTCGAGAGCCGCCGCCTGCCGGCCGACGTCACCTACGCCCTTTTGACGTGCGTGCACGAAGCCTGCACGAACGCCCTGCGCCACGCCGGTAGCCCGCGCGGCGTGCGAGCGTCGGTGGCGATCGGCAGCAAAGAGATCGTGGCGACCGTGCGCGACTATGGCGCCGGCCTCGGCGTTGGCCCACCGCCCGGCGCGGCGGGCGACCCCGACAGCGAATCCGGCCGCGGGCTTGTCTTGATGGCGGCGCTCATGGACCGGGTCGAGTTTTGCGTCGACCACGGCACTCAGGTGAAGCTGCACAAGCTGCTGGCCGTGCGCCCGGTGCGCCACGACCGGGCCGCCTAGAAGCAACAAAGCTCCAAGCGGACGGACGCCTCGCCACACGAGGTTCCCGCGGCGACAGCGACCGACCTGATCCCGAGTCGGGATCGAACGTCTGAGGCGTCCGTCCGCTTCTGTGCGCCGCGCCATCGCCGCCGCCCCGAGGGGCGACAGCGGTGGCGCGGCAAACCGCGCACTGCTTACAACCTTTCGTGCCGCCGGCGCCCCCTACCGGCCGCGCGCCAGCTGGTGCGCGAGCCAGTCTCCCATGCCGGCGAGATCTTCGGTGGGCAGGTAGTGATGGGCGCTGGCGTCGAACAGTATCCCGGCCTGGCCGGGAAACTCGTCGTCGCCCTTCCACAGCAGCACGGCGACCGGCACACGGGGCAACGCCTGAAAGCGCAGCGCCGCGTCGGCCAGGTCGAGTGCGACGCCGCCGATACGGGCGCCGGCCTCGCGGAGCTCCTGGATGCGCCGGCCGACGGGGTCGCCACCGACGACGTCGGTGGCGACCCCGTCGGCGAGCCCCCCGATGAGCGCGGCCAGCGGCGCCTCCGCGTGGGCGGCAAAGGCCTGAGCGTAGAACAGACCGCCGGGCAGCTCGCGAAATGTCGCCCAGCGGTCGGCCGTCGGCGCCGCGTCGGCCGTCAGCAGGTAGTGCAGCAGCAGGATAGCGATCGAGACATGGGCGGGCTTGCCCTGCCCGGCCGCCTCACCCGCGACCGGCTCCGTCTCGACGCGACCGTCGGGGTGCGAGACCAGGTACCGCTGGCCGAAGAACGGCACGAGCACACCCGCGCTCGTCGTGCCGCAGCCGGCCAGCTCGGCGCAACGGGCCGGATCGGCGGCCGCCCAGTCTTCGACGGCTTTCTCGATCGCCTTCTGAAACCGCGGATTGGTGTACAGCGTCACGGCTCCTGCCATGGTCTTCTATCGCGGTGGCGCCGCCGGCGCCGCCGGGACGAGTCCGTCGCGGTGCCGTCGGCGGCTATTTCGTCTCTACAGCTTGCGCTCCTGGTTGGCGGCCGCCAGACGCAGCTCCTCGCTTACGTCTTTGAGGCGCTCCCACTCCAGCAGGGCGCGATGCGCGGCATGAGCCGCCTGTTCCAAGCTCCGGGTGCCGCTGCCCATGTCGGCGGTCAGTTCTGAGAGCACCTGCCGGACCGCCTGTTCGAGCTGGTCCATCATTCCTCCTCTTGCCGGGTCGCTCGCGCTGGTCACGCGACCGAAGACACGTGGCCGCCCTTCCAGACGGTCAGGACGATCTTGCGGATGTCGGGGTCTTCTGAGCCTCTGATCTCGAAACCGAGCGCCTCGGCGAAGCGCAGCATCGGCGCGTTGCCCGCCAGCACGTCGCCCCAGATCTCGCGGATGTGCATGTCGCGAGCCGCGAAGATCAGGGAGTCCATGAGCTGCTTGCCGATGCCCGAACCCTGGAACTCATCGCGTACGACGATGGCGAACTCGCCCTCGTCGGGGTTGCCCGCCTCTTTGGTGAGGCGCGCGACGCCCAGCATCTTGGCCTTCTTCTTCTCGCCCTGCACCGCGACGATGGCGATCTCGCGATCGTAGTCGATGTGGCAGTAGCGCACCATCATCGCCTTGGTGATGTGCTTCACCGGCCCGAAGAAGCGATACTCGACGGTCGCTTCGGACAGCGAGTCGATCATCTCGGCCCAGAGAGGCTCGTCTTCGGGGCGGATCGGACGCAGCGTGATCGGCTCGGACTGCCCCTCGACCGAGTGGACAGACTCGTACTTGCTGGGATACATGGAGATGATGAGGTGCGAGTCGGCGGCGGCGATCTTGTGCACGTCGGCAGGATCGATAGTGATGCTCGCCCCGAGAATGGTGAGCCCGTCGGGCCGCACGTGGACGGGGCTGACGTCGATGTCGCGGATCTCGGGAAAGTCGACCAGCAGATAGCTGAACTTCTCGAGGGTCTGCTCCAGAGCGACCATGTCGATCGCCGGTCCGTCGCCCTTGCCCTCGAGCAGGCGCGATATCTTGGTGTCGCGGATCATGGCCCGGGCCAGTGTCTCGTTGAGCGGCGGAAAGTCGAGCGCCACATCGCGGTACACCTCGAATCCGGCCCCGCCGACACCGAAGATCATGGTCGGGCCGAAGGTGGCGTCGCGGCGCGCGCCGATGACCACCTCGTAGCCGTCGCGGGGCGCCATCTGTTCGACGACCATGCCGAGGATCTCGACCTCGGGCGTGACCGCCTTGGCACGCTCGAGGATCGCCTGATACTGCTTGCCCACCTCGGCGCCCGAACGGATGTTGAGCGCCACGCCGCCGCACTCGGACTTGTGCCGCAGGTCGCGGGTCAGGATCTTGAGGGCCACCGGAAAGCCCAGCTGTTCGGCGTGCTTGACCGCTTCCTGGGGGTTCACTGCGACGAGCGTCTTGACGGTGGGAATGCGGTAGGCGTCGAGCACCTCGCGGGCCTCGGCCGCGGTGAGCTTGGAGCAGCCCGAACGGGCGAGCTCGTTGAAGATGCCCTTGACCCTGGCCCGATCCGGATGAAAGTCGGGCAGGATGTCCTTGGGTGTCTCGTAGAGGAGTTGCAGGTTGCGCGTGTACTGGCACATGTACATGTAGGCGCGCACGGCGTCGTCGGGGGTGTCGAAGGTCGGGATGTTGTTGACCCGCAGGAACTCGGCGGCCGGCGCCGAGCTGATCACGCCCATGAACGACGTGAGCAGCGGCTTCTTGGCGTGGCGGCGGCTTACCTCGAGCAGCGCCTGGCCGGTTTCGGCGGGGTGGGTCATGGCCTGCGGAGTAAGAATCGCCAGCACGCCGTCGACGTTCGGGTCGTCCATCAGGGCGATCGCGGCGGCCGCGTAGCGCCGCTCGTCGGCATCGCCGCCGAGGTCGACGGGGTTGCCGCGAGTGGCGAAGGCGGGCAGCGCCGCCTTGAGCTTGGCGTCGGTCTCGGGGTTGAGCTCGGCGAGCACGCCGCCGAGATCGAGCAGCCGGTCGGTGGCCATGACGGCCGGCCCGCCGGCGTTGGTGACGATACCCAGACGCGGCCCTCGCGGGCTGGAGACCCGCGACAGCGCTTCGCTGGCGTCGAACAGGTCCTCGATCTCGTCGACCCGCACGATGCCGGCGCGCCGGAAGGCGGCGCTGTAGAGCCGGTCGTCACCGGCCGCGGCGCCGGTGTGCCACGAAGCCGCCATCGCCGCGCGCGGCGAGTGGCCGGTCTTGACCACGATGATGGGCTTGCTCTTGGCGAAGTGGCGGGCAGCGCTCATGAACTTGCGCGTGTCGGTGATCGACTCGACGTAGAGGATGATCGAGTTGGTCTGCGGATCGGCGCCGAAGTAGTCGATCAGGTCGCCCAGGTCGACGTCGGCCATCGAGCCCACCGAGACGAAGGCCGAGAAGCCGACGTGGTTGACGATCGCCCACTCCAGAACAGCGGCGCCGAGGGCTCCCGACTGGCTGATGAAGGCAATGCGACCCTGCTCGGGCATGACGTGGGCGAAGGTCGCATTGATGTTCTTGCCCGGGCGCAGGTAACCGAGGCAGTTGGGACCGAGCACGCGTAGATCGTAGGACTGGGCGATGGTGACGACCTCGTTCTCGCGCCGCCTGCCCTCGGCGCCGGTCTCCTTGAAGCCCGCCGAGACCACGACGCACGCCCCCACACCGGCCTCGCCGCACTCGCGCACCACCTCAGGCACCCCTGCCGCCGGCACGGCGATGATCGCCAGATCGACCTTGCGCGGCACCTGCGAGACGGTGGCAAAAGCGTGGATGCCCTGCACGGCCCGCAGCTTCGGGTTGACCGGATAGATGACGCCGTTGTACTCGGCCGCGATCAGGTTGTGGATGAGGATGTAGCCGACTGAGCCCTTCTTGTTCGAGGCGCCGATCACCGCGATGCTCTTGGGGTTGAACAGCCTCTCCATCTTGTGCGTGCTCATCGTCTCGCCTCCGCCTGTGTTGTCTGCGGTCGCGTCTCGTGAACCAGATCGGTCACGATGCTTGGATCAGCGAGCATGGTCGTGTCGCCCAGGTCGGTAGGATCGCCCTCTGCGATCTTGCGCAGGATGCGCCGGATCATCTTGCCCGAGCGCGTTCTCGGCAGGGCCGCGACGAAGTGCACCCTGTCGGGGACGGCGAAGGGGCCGATCACCTCGCCGACGTGCTGCGCCAGCTTCTCGCGCAGCGCGTCGCTCGGCTCGACGTCGTCACGCAGGACGACATAACAGCAGATGCCTTCGCCCTTGACCGGATCGGGGCAGCCGACCACGGCGGTCTCGACGACCTTCGCGTCGGAGAGCAGGGCGCGCTCCACCTCGACGCTGCTCAGCCGCTCCCCCAGAACCCAGACGTCGTCGTCGGACGAGCCCTCGATGTGAAAGCGCCCGTCCTCGTCGATGTAGGCCTGGTCACCGGTGTAGTAGAGGCCCGGGAAGCGCGCGAAATACGAAGCGCGAAAGCGCGCCACGTTGTCGGCGTCGCACCAGATCCCGGTCATCATCCCCGGCCAGGGTTGAGCGAGGCAGAGGTTGCCGCGCTCCAGCACGTCGGCCGGCCGGCCGTCGTTGCGCAGCACGAGCGGAGCGACGCCAAAGTAGGGCCGCGAGCCCGCGAGCGGCTCACCGGTCTCGCTGCGCCAGGGCGTGAGCAGGATGCCGCCGGTCTCGGTCTGCCACCAGGTGTCGAGTACGGGACAGCCCGCCCCGAACTGGGAGCGGCACCAGTCCCAGGCCTCGGAGCTCAGAGGATCGCCGACGGTAGCGACGATCTTGACCCCGGGCATCGGGTGGGCCGCAGCCCAGCCCCGGCCGGCGGCCGTGAAAGCGTGGACCACAGCCGGCGTTGTGTAGAGCGACGTCACGCCCTGAGAGACGATCAGGTCAGCCAGGCGGTCGGGTTGCGGCCGTCCGGGCGCGCCTTCGTAGAGCAGCGTCGTCGCGCCCACGGCCAGCGGACCGTAGACGAGATAGGTGTGACCGGTGATCCAGCCGATGTCGGCGGCGCAGAAGTGCACGTCGCCCTCGCCGGGCGCGAAGACGTGGCGAAACGTCTCGGCGGCGTAGAGCAGGTAGCCGCCGACGGCGTGCACGACGCCCTTGGGCGCCCCAGCCGAACCCGACGTCGACAGGATGAAGAGCGGCGCGGTGGCGGCGAGCGGCTCGCAGGCACAGGGGGCAGCCATGCCGGCCGCGGCGACGGCCTCGTGCCACCACAGGTCGCGGCCCGCCACCAGGCGGGCGTGATCCTCGTCGCCGTCGGCGCGGCGGGCCACCACGACGACGGTCTCGACCGACGACCCGGCAGCCAGCGCGCGGTCGACCTCGCCCTTGAGCCCGGGCGCCGGACCGCCGCGCCAGCCGGCCTCGGAGGTGACCACGACACGGGCGCCCCAGGCGTCGATGCGAGCCCCCAGAGCCTGGCTCGAAAACCCGGCGAACACGACGGCGTGAACGGCGCCGAGCCGGGCGCAGGCGAGCATCGCGATGGGCAGCTCGGGGATCATCGGCAGGTACAGGATGACCCTGTCGCCGGCCACCACGCCGCGGCTCTTGAGCACGTTGGCAAAGCGCGTCGTGGCCGCGAGCAGATCGGCGTAGGTGAACTCCTCGATGCCGCCGTCGGCGGCGGCGAAGACGAGGGAGCGCCGCTCGCCGAGGCCGCCGGCCACGTGCCGGTCGATGCAGTTGTAGGCGGCGTTCAACTTGCCGCCGGCAAACCAGCCGGCATACGAGGGGCTCGCCGACCCGGCGGCGAAGTCGCAGTCGACGACGCGCTCCCAGGGGGTGTCCCAGGACAGAGCCGCGGCGGCGCGCTCGCTCCAGTAGTCCTCGGGCTCACCGATCGAGCGCTCGTAGAGCTCCTCGTCGGCCAGCCGGCTCGCCGCCGCGGCGCCCACCGCGGCCGGCGGTCGTGGCGCGGCGCTCTGCGCCGCCCGCGGCGCCGGTCCGCCGGCGGCACTGGGCTGCTTGCTCGCGGTCACCCTCGATCCCCCCTGGTCCCCCGTACCGCTAAAAGCGCAGGTACGAGTCTGCGTACAGGACCCGGTTGTGCAGCATGCGATAGGTCTTGAGTATGGCCACCTGGTCGTCGTCGCCGGCATCGACCAGACCTTCGTCGAAGTCCTCCATGGCCGCCGTCGCGTCGTAGAGCGCGAGCACCAGGCGGCCGACCGACGTCGAGTCGTCGCGGCTTTCGACGATGCGGATCCACTCCATCTGGGCGCTGTCGAGCGGGTCGGCGATGGCGCTGTCGAGACCGGCCGCCATGAGCATCACCAGGAACGTGCGGTTGATGAGCGGCCGGTTCTCGGCGGGACAGCCGTTCGAGATGTTCGACAGGCCGACCGTGGTCGTCGGCGGCGGATCGCTCACCATCTTGAACATGCGGATGGCCTCGACCGACGCCTGGGCGACGTCCTGGTTGCAGGTCACGGTCAGCACGAGCGGGTCGAGGTAGACGTCGCCGACGGGAACGCCGGCGGCCTCGGCGGCCGGCAGCAGCGATTCCATGGCGATGGCCACGCGGCCGTCGGAGGTCGTCGGAATACCCTCGACGCCCATCGTCAGGGCGATCACCCGGGCGCCGTACCTGGCGGCGAGCTGCATGATGGGGTCGAGCCGTTCGGGGTCGGCCGATGCGGAGTTGAGCATGGCCTTGTCGCGGCACACCTTGAGACCGGCCTCCATGGCCGCCAGGTTGGTCGTGTCGAGCGACAGCGGCACGTCGCAGACCTCTTGCACGGCCTGCACGATCCAGGGCATGACCTCGTGGCCGAACTTGCGCTGCGGGCCGATGTTCAGGTCGAGGATGCCGGCCCCGGCTTCGACCTGCTCCCTGGCCATCTGCTGGATACTGGCCGCGTCGCGCGCCTCGATGGCCTCCTTCACACGCGGGGAGATGATGTGGATATTCTCACCGATGATCAGCACTGAGAGTCTCCTTTCGCGTTTGCGGGAGGATCCGGTCGAGAAGCGGCCGCAGACCCTCGTACACCTGATTGTCGGTCGGCGCCTCGACCACCGGCCTGCCCTCGGCGTCGAGCCGGGCGATGGTCTCGTCGGCCGGGAACGTGGCAAGCAGGTTGAGACCGCGCTCGCGCACGGTCCGCTCGAGCTCGGGCGTGACCGGCCCGGTGGCTCGATTGATGATCAGGTAGTGCGCGCCGACCTGAGTCTTGAGCTCGTCGATCAGATCGACGATGCGGCCGGCGGTCGTCAGCCCGCGGACCGACGGATCGCTCACCACGAGCAGCACGTCGACGTCGCGCGTCGTGCGCCGGCTCAGGTGCTCGAGGCCGGCTTCGTTGTCGATGACGACGATGTCGTAGCTCGCCGAGATGCGGTCGACGATCGTGCGCAGCATGTTGTTGGCGGCGCAGTAGCAGCCCGGCCCCTCGGGGCGTCCCATGGCCAGCAGATCGACACCGTCGCTTTCGACGATGCTGGCGTTGATCTCGTAGTCGAGCAGATCGTGCTTGGCGATCCCGGGCTCGAGCTTGCCCGCCCGCGCCTTGTCGCTCGTATCCTCGCGGATATCGCCGACCGTGC
>PLTW01000216.1 GCA_003164655.1 Actinomycetota bacterium | reverse complement strand
GCCGCGCTCGGCGACGCGCCGTCCGACAGCCCCGCCGCCGCGCCCGTCGTGCCGCCGCTCGATGCCGGCCCCGCCGCCGCGCCGTCGCGCCGCCGCCACCGGTTCCGCTTGGCCGTCGTGCTCGTGGCGCTGCTCGTTGTCTGTCTCGTGGCCGGCGCGGCGGTCGCCGATGGGGTCTATTTCGTCGGCGCCGGCGACGGCATGGTGAGCGTCTACCACGGCCTGCCGTGGCAGATCGGCGGGGTCAGGCTGTACGGCCTCTATCTCGAGACGACGACGCCCGTCGCCGTGGTCGCGCCCGGCCTGCGCGCCCGGGTCGAGCGTCACGACCTGCACCGCAAAGCGGCGGCGCTGGCGCTGGCCCGCCAGGCGCAGGGCCTGCCGTGAGCCGGCGCAACACCGAGCTCCTGCTGCTGGCCGTGGTCGGCGTGGCGGCGACGATCGCCTACGCGTCGGTCTACGCGGCGCGCTTTCACGACTTGCGCCGCGACTCGATCGTCACGGGTGTGATCTTTCTCGTGCTGTTTCTGGTCATCCACCTGACCGAGCGGCGTTATCTGCCCCAGGGCGACCCCTACCTGGTGCCGCTTGCCGCGCTGCTCAGCGCCATCGGCCTCACCGAGATCTACCGCATCTCGCCGGCGCTGGCCCTGAAACAGGGCGAGTGGCTGCTGATCGGCGTCGCGCTCTTCGTGGCGACCGTGCTCGTCGTGCGCGACGTCGGGCGTCTTGCCGCCTACCGCTACCTCATCGGCGCGGTCGGTCTGGTCCTGCTGGCGCTGACCGTCGTGGCCGGCACCAGCGTCAACGGCTCCCGCCTGTGGATCCGCGTGGCCGGCTTCTCGATCCAGCCGTCGGAGTTCGCCAAGATCGCCATCGTCATCTTTCTGGCCGGCTACCTGAACCAGAACAAGGAGATGCTTTCGGTGCCCACGGCGCGCCTGCTCGGTGTGCCGGTGCCGCCCCTCAAGTACTTCGGCCCGCTGCTTGTGATGTGGGTGCTGTCGCTGGTCATGCTCGTCTTCATGAAGGACTTCGGCATGTCGCTGCTGTTCATGGCGACCTTCATCGCCATGATCTACATGGCGACGGCGCGCATCGCCTACGTGGTCGCGGGCGCCCTTCTGTTTGCGGTCGGCGCGGGCGGCGCCTACCAGTACGTGCCGCACGTCCACGAGCGGTTCGCCATCTGGATCGACCCGTGGAAGACCGCTGCGACCAGCGGCTACCAGCTCCTGCAGTCGCTCTTCGCGATGGCCGACGGTGGCCTCGTCGGAGCCGGCTTCGGGCGCGGCTACCTGCTCTACTCCAACCACGTCCCGACCGTACCCGACCTGCAGACCGACTTCATCTTCAGCGCCGTCGCCAACGAGCTCGGCCTGGCCGGCGGGATCGGCCTGATCCTGCTCTACCTGCTCTTCAGCTGGCGCGGCTATCACATCGCCCTGCAGGCCTCGGACGGTTTTTCCAAGCTGCTGGCGGCGGGCCTGGCGACCGTGTTCGGTCTGCAGACGTTCATCATCATCGGCGGCGTCACCCGGCTCATCCCGCTGACGGGCATCACGCTGCCGTTCGTGAGCTACGGCGGCAGCTCGCTGACCGCCAACCTCGTGCTCGCGGCGCTGCTGCTCATGGTGTCCCACCACAGCCTGGTGGTCGAAGCGGGCAGCACCACCGAGCGGCTGCGGCTCGCGGAGATCGTGTAGGAGGGGCGGATGGATCGCGCCATCAGCCGCGTGTTCCTGGTCGGGGCGGTCCTCATGATCGCCCTCATGGCCAACCTCGCCTGGATCCAGGTGCTGCATGCCGGGAGCCTGCGCAACGCGCCCCAGAACCACCGCGTCATCGCCCAGCAGCTGCGCGTCAGACGCGGACTCATTCTGGGCTTCGACGGTTCGACCATCGCCGGCGACGCCCTCCGTTCGGGCTTCTACCATCGCACCTACCCGCAAGGGCCCGTCGCCCCGCAGATCGTGGGCTACGACAGCGCGCGCTACGGGCAGACCGGCATCGAGTCGTCGCTGAACGGTTACCTGAGCGGCTCCGACAGCGGCACGCAGGGCCTGGTCGACCGCCTGCTGGGCCGGCACAGCCCGGGCGCCAACGTTGAGCTCACGATCGTGCCGGCCGTGCAGAAGGTAGCGCAGACCGCGCTGGGGGCCCAGCTCGGCGCCGTCGTGGCGCTCGACCCGACCACCGGCGCGATTATCGCCGCCGCCTCGGCGCCGAGCTACGACCCGGCGACCATCGACGCGAGCTTCGCGGCGCTTGCCAAGAACCCCGACGCGCCGCTGCTTTCGCGCGGCACCCAGGGGCTCTACCCGCCGGGCTCGTCGTTCAAGGTGGTGACCGCGACCGCCGCCCTCAACCTCGGC
This sequence comes from Actinomycetota bacterium, assembly GCA_003164655.1. Classification (GTDB taxonomy): domain Bacteria; phylum Actinomycetota; class Thermoleophilia; order UBA2241; family UBA2241; genus Bog-752. Next base: position 4,092 of record PLTW01000216.1, on the reverse strand, counting down.
AAGGTCACGCCGACCACGCCGTTCAACGACTCGGGTACCTACTCCATCTACGGCGGCAAGGTCACCAACTATCACGGCGAGGTGTTCGGCGCCCACGACTTCACCAAGGCGCTGACCGATTCCGTCAACACGACCTTCGCCAAGGTAGGCACGCTGATCGGTCAGGCCGCCCTGATCGATCAGATGCGCCACTACGGCTTTTACCAGACGCCGCCGCTCGAGCTGCCGCGCGGCATGGTCTACCCGAGCGGCCGCTACCTGGGGCCCAGGCTGCTGTCGCCGACCGCCGCGATGAACCCGCTCGACGTGGCCTGGGCGGCGGTCGGCCAGGAGAGCGTGCTGGCCACGCCGCTGCAGATGGCGCTGGTCGCCGCCGGCGTGGCCGACGCCGGGCAGGTCATGAAGCCGTATCTGGTGCAACGCATCACCAGCAGCCGCGGGAACGTGCTGCAGCGGGCGGCGCCGAGCCTTTGGACGACGGCCACCACGCCGGCCACGGCGCAGACGCTGAACGTCATGATGCAGCAGGTCGTCAATGCCGGCACGGGCACGGCCGCCGCCCTGTCGGGCATCCAGGTGGCCGGCAAGACCGGCACGGCGCAGCGCGGCGCCAGCAACGTCGCCTGGTTCATCGCTTTCGCGCCGGCCAACAACCCCAAAGTGGCCGTGGCGGTCACTATCGAGAACACACTGTTCACCGGCGGCGACGTGGCGGCGCCGCTGGCCGCCCAGGTCATCAAGGCCGCTCTGGCGCAACCCAGCCTGCCGTGAGCCGGGCAGGACTCGAGCAGGGAGTGTGGTAACGTGACGGCGAGGAGCTCTTGACCGACGGATTCGAACAGGGACAGGTGATCGCCGGCCGCTACCGCGTGCTGCGCCGGCTCGGCGCCGGCGGCATGGCCGACGTCTATCTTGCCGACGACACGACGCTGGGCCGCCAGGTCGCGGTCAAGGTGCTGCTCAAGCGCTACGCCGGCGACGAGTCGTTCGTCGAGCGCTTCCGCCGCGAAGCCCAGGCCGCCGCCCGCATCAACCATCCCAACATCGTCAACATCTACGACTGGGGTCCGGTCGACGGCACCTACTACATCGTCATGGAGTACGTCGAGGGCGAGACGCTCAAAGACCACATCCGCCGCGAGGGTCGCTACCCGCCGGGTGAGGCGGTGCGCATCGCCCTCGAGCTGCTCGCCGGGGTCCAGGTGGCCCACGGCGTGCACATCGTGCACCGCGACATCAAGTCGCAGAACATCCTGATCGACCGGGCCGGCACGGTGAAGGTCACCGACTTCGGCATCGCCAAGGCCGACGACTCGCAGATGACCGAGGCCGGCTCCATTCTGGGCACCGCCCAGTATCTGGCTCCCGAACAGGCCAAGGGCGAGCCCGTCGACGAGCGCACCGATCTGTACTCGGTGGGCGTCGTCTTTTACGAGATGCTGACCGGATCGCTGCCCTTCCGCGGCGACAGCGCCGTCACCGTGGCCCTCAAGCACGTAAACGAACAGCCGGCCGAGCCGGCCGAGCTCGTGCCCGGACTGCCCTACTCGCTCAACCAGATCGTGCTCAAGGCGCTTGCCAAAGACCCCGACCAGCGCTACCGCAACGCCGCCGAGTTCACCGCCGACCTGGTCTCGGCGCGCAGCGGCGGCCCGCTGCTGGCCGCCGCCTACGACCCGTCGCTCGATCGCACGCTCGTGCAGTCGCCGGCGACCGGTTCCGAAGGCACGACCCGCGTGCTGCCCAAGGCCGCCGCGGCGGGCGCCGTGGGTGTCGCCGCGGGGGCGGCCGGCGCCGCCGGCCGGCGGCGCAAGCGTTCGCCGTGGCCGTGGATCGCCCTCGTCGTCTTTCTGGTGATCGCCGCCGTCGCCGGCGCGCTGATCTGGCACACGTTCTTCGGCAGCACGACGCTCAGTGTGCCTTCGGTCGTTGGCCAGGCCCAGGCCGCCGCCGTCTCGCAGCTGCAGGGCGCCGGCTTTGCCGCCAAGGTGCACGACGACTACTCCGACCAGTTCGGCCTCGGACTCGTCACCCGGCAGCAGCCGACCGCCGCCGACAAGCTCGTCAAGGGCGGCACCGTCGATATCTGGGTGAGCCGCGGCGCCGCCACGATCACCCTGATCGACTTCAGCAACTGGACGCCGGCGGCGGTGGCGAGCTGGCTGACCAGGAACAACCTGATCGGCAAGGAGCTCACGGGCGCCTCGGCGACGGTCGCCAAGGGCAAGGTCTTCGCGCAGAGCCCGGCGCCCGGGACCACGGTGAACCACGGCGCCACCGTCAGCTACCGGGTCAGTCGCGGCCTGCCGCAGGTGAGCGTTCCCGACCTGTCGGGGCTCGACCAGAACCAGGCGGCGGCCACGCTGCACGCGCACGGTCTGCAGGTGGGTACGGTCACCCAGCAGACGAGCTCCGTCGTGCCGGTCGGTCAGGTGGCCGGCCAGAACCCCTCGGCCGGTACGCTGGTCGCCAGCGGCGCCTCGGTGGCCATCGCGATCAGCACGGGCACGCCGTCGCCGACGCCGACGCCGAGCTCGACCAGCTCCCCGACGGGCACGCCCACGCCGGTCGCCGTGCCCAACGTCGAGACCATGACGCAGACCGCGGCCGAACAGCTGCTCTCCAACGACGGCTTCGTCGTGGTGGTCAAGAAAGGCACGAGCACGCTCGGCTCGGGCTACGTCTACGATCAGTCGCCCAAGACCGGCGACACCGCGGCGCCCGGCAGCACCGTCACCATCTGGGTCACCCAGTAACGCGGCAGCGGCGCCGTGCCGCCGCTTCCTGGCGCCCGGCGCCGCCGTGCCGCCGTTCCCGCCGGCGGTGCGGCGGCGCTCAGGCTTTGGCCACGAAGATCACATAGATCAGGTAGAGCGCGTACATCGAGCCCGCCCCGCAGAGCGTGAACCAGGTCAGCTTGTGCCGGAAGCGCAGCTGCAGGTAGAACACGGTGCCCGAGACGAGCGCCAGGACCCCGCTGACCAGTCCGGTGCGGGTGAGCTGCCAGGTCGTGAAGAGCAGCCCGATCGACACGGGGAAGGTGCTCTGAAACACCATCGCCCCGGTGATGTTGCCCAGCGCCAGCGTGTCCTTGCCCTGCCGCACCCAGATCACCGAGTTGAACTTCTCGGGCAGCTCGGTGGCCAGCGGGCTCAGGATCAGCGAGACGAGCAGGGGGTCGATGCCCAGCGTGGCGCTGACGTGCTGCACCTGGGCCACGAAGAAGCGCGCTCCGACGATGATGCCGAGAGTCGCCACGACCACCTGCAGGATGATGCGCCGCCGGTGGGGCATGACCGGGTGGCGGTGAAAGTAGAGCGGCTTGGTCTCGCCCTCGAGCACGCCGCCGCCGCGCACCGTGCGCCAGACATACACGCCGTAGGCGGCCAGCAGGCACGGCGAGAGGATCCACTTGACGTGGTGAAGCGGCAGCGCGCCGGCGATCATGGCGCAGGCGTAGGCGACCACGAAGAACGAAAGATCGCGGCGCAGCACGGGCTCGTTGACACTGAACTCCAGGGGCCGCCGGTGGCGCAGGTAGAACACGACCACCGCCGTCCCGGTGACCACCATCGTGAGGCTCGAGAGCATGAAGGGGGCCCCGAGGATCGCGCCCACGCCGATCTCCTTTGAGTCGGCGGCGTGGGTGAAGAGGATGGCGATGATCGGGATCAGGGTCTCGGGCAGCGCCGTGCCGACGGCCGCGAGCACGCTGCCCACCGCCCCCTCGCCGAGCTCGAAGCGCCGCCCGAACCACTCGATGCCGTTGGTGAACAGCTCGGCGGAGACCAGGATGATGGCGAGGGCCAGCAGGAGGAAGACGACGGTCATGGTGCGGGCAGCTTACCACGGCCTCCGCGGCGCTCCGCCGCGGGCGGCGCGGCCGCCCGCGGTGACGATCGCCGCGCTGGGCGGCTCTCGAAGACCAGAAGAGCGCAGGGCGCGGGCGGCCGTACGGCCGCCCGCGGAGCCCGTGAGGAAGAGATCCAGACACAGCCCCGCGAGGACGCCGGGGATGACTTCGAGCAGCCCCGGCAAGTAGCCTTTGGCCGCGCACGACCACGGCGCCCTAGATGATTGATTCCACGCCCG
>PLTW01000104.1:7112-9832 GCA_003164655.1 Actinomycetota bacterium | reverse complement strand
AGGGCCTCCCTGGGGCTCCGCGCCTGGCCAACACGCCCCCGTGTGTGACCGGGCGCGGAGCCAGCCCCGACCGCGCGGCGGTGGCTGGAGTGCCGTCCGCGCAGCGGTCAGAGCACGATCATGGGAGGTGATGTGACCCTGCATGACGTCTCCTGCGCTGCGCCGATGGCGCAGGTCGCACAGCACTCTGTCGGCTACGGGAAGCAAGCCGACCATTGTCGAGAAGCGCGAGCTTCCCGCGTTCTGCGCACCGTCATCAGGATCCAGGAGCCGGCGATGGCACGGGGCGACCTTCACGGCGGTCAACCGCTGGAGGGGATAGAAGATAGGAGCCGGCGAAACGCGCCCCGACGTGGCATGAACCACTTCCACGTCAGACTCTCGGTGTGTGGCAGTGGCCCCGCTCTGGTCACTTCGCGCGGGAATGGCGTAGCTGCGATAGGCTTGACCCCCGACTTGGCGCCACATGCGTACTCTGCCGACGGTGGCGCGGCAACGGCCCACCAGGAGTGCGAATGAAACTCGCAGTATGTGAACTGCCTGACGGTCTCGATCTCGACGGCCCCGCGTGGCTCCGACTCGTCGAACGACTGACCGAGCAGGCTCCGGACCTTCTGATCCTCAACGAGATGCCGATCGGCGACTGGATTGCGGATCGACGCGGGTTCGACAAGACCGCGGCGTTGCGATTCATCCGGTCTCACGACGCCCTGACCGACGTGCTTCGGGTCCTTCCCTGGGCGACGTTCGGGTCGCGTCCCATTAAGGGTACGCGACTGCTGGCCAATGAAGCGTTTCTCGTTTCTGGCGGGGCATACGAGCCGGTGCATCACAAGCACTTCTTCCCCCAGGAGGAGGGATGGTACGAGGCCGACTGGTTCGCGCCGGAAATGGGCGGATTCGATGTGGCTGAGTACCAGGACCTGCACATCGGCGCTCTCCTGTGCACCGAGCTGATGTTCAACGAATGGGCCCGGCACTATCGTCGCCTCGGGGCGAATGTGATCGCAGTGCCGCGTGCGACGGGCGCACTGGACACAAAGTGGCGTGCTGCGGGCGCCATGGCGGCAACGGTCTCTGGATGTTACGTCGTGAGCTCGAACAGGTCTGCACACGTGACAACGCATTGCGGTCAGTTTGGGGGCGAGGGCTTCGTGTACGCGCCCACCGGCGAGCTGATCGCGCAAACCTCGGCCGTGGACCCGGTTGCGATTGTCGAGATCGACTTGGAACTGGTGAAGGAAGCACAAGCGGACTACCCGTGCTATGTCCCCGAACTGCGCGACTGAGCAGGCCCCGACCGGTACCCGCAAGAGCTGCGTGAGAGAGCTGTCCGCATGGTTGCCGCGATCGGCAAGCCCGGTGCGGGACGCTGCGTTGTCGAGGTGCATCCGGCGGTGGCGTTGTGGCTTTGGTGCCGGGAACGTCGCGACCCCGAAGCATGCTGGCGCTACAAGAAGAAATACGCCGTGCTCGTCGAGCCGTGGCGGAAACTCCTGAAGGTGCCCGGCGTCGCCAACGCTCTCAATGGCGTGAAGGCGATTGAGCCGAAGTCAGACGACGAACTTGACGCGCGCGTCGCCTACCCGCTCGGCCGACTCTGGCCGGACGGCCCGGCCTCGGTCGTGCTTCTGGGAGACGCGGACAGCGGGTCGTTCCTCATTGCGGTTGTGCCAGGAATCGTGCAGGCCTTTCGATCGTTTGTTGATGGACTGCCGAACGCCGATTCGCAGGCAGACGACGGTCGGCATTGTTGCCAGACCGACGTTCAAGGGGCCGGACCGTGGGAAGACCGGTCACTCCGGCTGCGTCTCCGAGGCCGAGGAAGGTATCCTCGTCGCGCTGCGAGACATTAGGGGCTATCTGTGGCCGTCGCGAGCGCGAGAACGCAAGGGAAAGGCTCCGAGAAGACCACGTTGAGTTGACGTTCCCCAGACGACCGGCCCACCGCTCCGGGGGCGAAGCGGCAGGCCGGAAGTCTCGGGGCCGAAGGTCAGCGCTCGATCCCGAGGCGAACACTGTGGCCCCGCGAGCGAGGATCAGGCACGGCGGTACTGGAGCAGCGTGTCAGATCGCTTCAGACCGCATCACCCGCTTCAGTGGCGTGATCCGCTGCCGCGGCGCCATCTGAGCAGCCGCCGGAGTCGCTTCGCTACCCGGCAGAAGGGTGACGTTCACGAGGATGTTCTTGAAGCCCAGGTTCAGCACGCCGGTCCGCGTCGGGCAGACCACGAGACAGTGGCTGCTTCCTTGTCCGAGGTCGATGGGTGCGACCGCAGCGCTCAGGTGCCGGAGGTCATTGCCGACGATCAGCCAACCACTCACCGGCAAGGCGTTGTTGTTTGAGTCGAAGTCGTCGCCGATGTAGATGCCGTACTGGGCACTGCCCGAGAAGCTGTTGTCGAGGCAGGGGATGTCCTGTGTGGCGAACTCGCCGATGCCGTCGCCGTAGGTGCCGGGCCCGGTGCCCAGGACGAAGCGGTTGCCCGTGATCGAGGCGTCGAGGCGGCAGGCGCTGCCGAACAGACGGGTGAAGTCCCAGAGGTTGACACCCGACGCGGTGCCCGAGGTCTGGATGAGGTTGTCGCTGATCCGAAAGCGCGGCGCCGGCAGCGGCGGCAGCTGGTTGGGGAGATCGCTGTCGTTGGCCACCCAGCCCTGGATGCACCAGACGGCGTGCGCCCCGCTGGCCTGGATCTGATTGTGGGAGACGAGGAAGT
>PLTW01000104.1:0-7081 GCA_003164655.1 Actinomycetota bacterium | reverse complement strand
AGCTCATCGGCCGGGTTCTCGTCGAAGACGATGTTGCCCTGGATGCCGATGCCGCAGCCGACGTTGTAACCGGTATTGGGGTCGTCGCTTGCAGCCGCCGTGAAGCCGACCTGGTCGAAGCTCGAGTTGGCGCTGCCGGTGATGAGGAAGATGTCCTGAATGTTGGTGGCGCCGATCGCCTCATGCGCCGACCAGGGGTCCGCGGGGGCGTCGGCGGTGATGTCGACACTCATGGCGGAGACCCTGACGTTGCCGCCGCTGAAGCCGAAGAGGAAGGCGAAAGGCTCGAAAGCGGTCGTGGCGAAGCTCGGGTCGTTGACTGCCGGAGCAGTCGGATCGAGCGCGCGTGGGGTGTCGATAACGGTCTGGCCTTCGCCGGCGCCCTTGAAGGTGCCGTTGAAGCTCTGCGCGAGGATGGTGTTGGTGTAGAAGTGGCCGACACTGAGCTGCACAGTGCTGCCCGGACCGGCCTTGACGGCGGCGTTGAAGGCCGCCTGGAGGTTGGCGGTGTCGTTGCCGCCGCTGGGTGAGACGGTGAAGGTCTTCGGGCCGGCGAAGGCCGGTGCCGCCAGCAGCCCCAGCAGGGCTGCGGCGAGCACGGAGGCGAGTAGCAGTTTCTTCATGGCAAATCCCTCCCTCGAGCGTGCCTCGACGGCACTCTCATTTGGGGAACGTGATCTTGCGGATCGTGTTGTTATTGGTGTCGGCGATGTAGAGGTTGCCGGCGGCATCCACGACGATGCCATAGGGATAGGAGAAGCCCGCCGCGGCGCCGATGCCATCGTTGTGACCCTCGTAGGTGGCCGCGCCCGCCACCGTGGTGACCACCCCCGCGGACGTGATCTTGCGGATCGTGTAGTTGCCGGTGTCGGCGACGTAGAGATCGCCGGCGGCGTCGCAACAAATGCCGCCGGGATTGTTGAAACTCGCCGCGCTGCCCGTGCCGTCGGCGCGGCCCGAATTGGTAGCGAGGCCCGCCACCGTGGTGACCACCCCGGCGGGCGTGATCTTGCGGATCGTGTGGTTGTTGCAGTCGCTGACGTAGAGGTTGCCGGCGGCGTCGCGGGCGATGCCGCAGAGGTTATCGAAGCGAGCTGCGGCGCCAGTACCGTTGGCGCTACCCTTCACGCCACCCTTACCCGCGACGCTCGTGACCACCCCGGCGGGCGCGACCTTGCGTATGGCGTAGAGGTCGGCGACGAAGAGGTTGCCGACCGCATCAAGGGCGATGGCACCAGGATCGTCCAAGCGCGCCGCCGAGCCGGTGCCGTTGGCAACCCCCTTGCTGCCGGCCTTGCCGGCCAGGGTCGTGACCGTGGCGGTCGCGGCCGTCGGGCTGCTGCTGGCGATGGGCGCAGGTGTGCTGCTGGCGGTCGCATTGCCGCCGCAGGCGATCAGTGCGAGGGCGAGAAGGCCTAACCCAACGCCGCCTGCCATGAACAGGATCAGCTTCTTCACGGGAAACCCTCCTTCGCTTGCGCCGAAGCGGGCGCTCTTGGGAACGACGCCCCGGATAGGTGCACTGCAATTTCCCGTGTCACAGGCCCCTCCTTGGTTGGTGGTGGCCAGCTGCTCCGGGAGGCTCGCGTCAGCCGGCAGCCGCGAGCTCCTTGGTGGTCTGGGTCACGATGGTCGCGATGATCCCGGCGACCGTGGTCTGGTCGGCCGGCCGTGCCGCAACCAGCCGGGCGGATCCGCACTGGACGCCGGTCTGGCCGTCCCGAGCGCCGTCCGCGAAGGCGCGCGCTGCGGCCACTGCTATCTCGCTACGGAAGTCGAGGTTCATGGTGTTCCTCCCTTTGAGTCGCCGTGCCTGATCTCTTGCCGGCACTCTAGAGGTGAGGATGTCGCCAGGCTTCACCCGGATGGGGTGATTCGGGTGATGGCGCTTGGCCGTTCACGGCCTGGCGGGTACGCCGAGCGGCCGAACCATAGGCCCCCCTGCGTCGGACCCCATGCCCCTCGGCCCCGAGAAGCACGAAGGCCGACCCTTGCGACCGGTCTCATCGGTCGCTCCCCGCCGGGTCAGCAGGTGGCCGCAAGAAGAACCGGCGGATCAGCGCGTCCTCACTACCGTGATGGTGCGAGTCTCATCTGTTTCGTATGGGGGCGGCTTACACCCGAAGACAGAGGTGGTCAGGGGGGGGGCGTTGCACCAGAAGTGAACGTTGCCAGAGCTGACAACGCCGTGCGATTCCTGCCGCTACGAAGTCACGCCCGGCGCGAGAGCTCTTCTTCGCCGGGTCGCTGGGTGGGGTGGGCGCTCACTTCTACGCCAGACGCTTTACCCCCCGGCGTCTTGCCGGAGGCGTCGCGAGCGACGTTGGAGTCGAATCAACGACCTTCGCCGCGGACGGGCGATGTGCCATCGAGTGCCTGTGAGAACCGCTCGGTGCCGCCTTCTGCCAACCCGTTCGTTTGCAAGAGGTTTGCAGAGAGGCCTTCCGGAGCGCTTTCGCCGACTTCGCGGATTCACAAAACCCCTGCACACAAGCGTAAGAGTGCTGGTGGACCGCGGCGGATTCGAACCGCTGACCTCCGCCGTGCAAAGGCGTTGGCCACTCTGCCAACAGGCGTCAGGCAGTGTCACTGGGCGCTGTCATGAGCGCGGGAAATCGGGACTGAGTGCCATCGAGTAACACCGAGTGGTTAGCAGTAGCGTCGCGTTCGTTTGCAGAATGTTTGCTCAAGGGCAAACGCAGTGTCGTCGTGGCGAACTCCCCGCAGACGAATCTGCGTCTATGCCGTAGCACACGCATTTGGACGAAGGACCGCAGACCCCGGGCAAGAGGGGCCTGCGGTCCGGAGCAGCTGGCAACGTCACCGCAAGGCGCAGGGACAAGCTGCGGAGTCGATTCAACCGGCCCAGAGTCACGTTCCCATGGCCGAACGATGATCGGTTTGCGCCCCATGCTTTGTGAGTCGTGATGGTGCGAATACGCGAATCGTCGGCGAGCTGGACGCAGCCGCCCGGCCTCGCGCGTCAGAGTTCTTGCCGCGGTCGCTCGAGAAGCCCGGCTAGGCACCTCCCCGACCGCCGTACTTGTCGATGCGCAGATATGCCGTCTTGCCGTGACCGAACATGTGCTCGGCGTCGGCCAGGCGCCCGGCGTGCGGGGCGATCACAAGGGCGCCTTCGCGCGTACAGCGCTGGTAGGTCACCGTCTTCAAGAACTTGCCGACCCACAGGCCGCCGGTGTAGCGGGCCGCGCGACCGGTCGGCAGGGTGTGATTCGTCCCGATCGCCTTGTCGGAGAAGGTGATCGTGGCCTCCTCGCCGACGCACAGCGTGCCGTAGTTGCGCAGGTGCTCAAGATACCAGCCGGGGTCGGCGGTCTGCACCTCGAGGTGCTCGGGCGCGTAGGTATCGGCCACTGCCACGGCCTCTTCACGGCCCGAGACCACGACGACCTCGCCGTAGTCGGCCCAGGAGCGCTCGGCCACCTCGCGAGTGGGCAGCTCGGGCAGCTGGCGCTCGATCTCGGCGAGCACCGCCAGCCCGGCCGCCCGCGAGAGGCTGACGAGGATGGCCGGCGAAGTCGGGCCGTGCTCGGCCTGACCGAGCAGGTCGGCCGCCGCAATGCGCGGGTCGGCCACATCGTCGACGATCACGAGGATCTCGGTGGGGCCGGCCAGCAGGTCGATGCCCACTTCACCGAAGAGCTGCCGTTTGGCCTCGGCCACGTACATGTTGCCGGGGCCTGCGATGAAGTCGACCGGCTCGTAGCCCTCGGCGCCGCAGGCCATGAGGGCAAGGGCCTGCACGCCACCCAGGCACCAGATCTCGTCGGCGCCGGCCAGGGCCATCGACCAGAGCATCTCGGGGAAAATGCCCCCGGCCTGGTAGGGCGGGGCACAGGCCACGACGCGCTCGACGCCGGCGACCTTGGCGGTGAGCACGCTCATCTGGGCCGACATCAGCATGGGGTACTTGCCACCGGGCACGTAGGCGCCCACGTTCGCCACCGGGATCTGTTTCTGGCCGAGGAACACGCCGGGCAGCGTCTCGACCTCGAAGTCGGTGAGGCTGGCGCGCTGCGACTGGGCGAACGCCTTGATCTGGGCGTGGGCGAAGTCGAGCGACGACAGGACGTTGGGGGCGATGGCCGCCTTGGCCCGCTCGATCTCCTCCGGGGCCACCTTGAACGACGGCGGGTCCCAGCCGTCGAAGGTGCGTGAATACTGGCGCACGGCGTCGAGGCCCCGCGCGCGCACGTCGGCGATGATGCCGGCCACCGTGTCGTGGACCCGGGCCAGGTCGGCGGCGGCTTTCGGAGGGGCCTTCTTCACGTATTCGGTCATCCGCCACATCCTTTGTCCATTGCTGCCGGCCGTGCGGCTCACCCAGATGCCACTACGGTTCAACCACACGCGGCTCCTTGAGCCGATCGGCTACATCCTGCCGGCAGAGTTCGAGGAAGCGTACTATGCTCAGGCCGCTGCCACCGAAGCAGGGGAAGCACTCAAACAGACGAGTCTCCACTGAACTCGGGGCGGTTCAGACCGACGAATGGGTTCCGGCCACGCTCTGAGGCGTACGCCCCCCGAGATGCAGCTTGCGGCGGAGCTCTTGCAGTCCGGACCAGAGTGCGGTTTGCTTCTCTCCATCCATGTTCCTGCCCGCGTCCTTCACACCGCTTTGGTCTGCGCCCGCCGCCAGCCCGCCAAGCGGGCTCTGGTTCGTGTTTGAGGGCGGGAGACTCCTCACGTCCGCCACGGCCTGCCAGGCGAACGCCCTCACCGTCCCGCAGGGCGATGGGCCGCCAGTCACCGTCGATGGCGCGCGCTGCATCGGCCTCCTGGGCGAGCTTCCCTGCTGGGCGGCGCGGGCAGGGGTCGAGGCGGCACCGCCTGGGTTCACGCTGGAGCCACTACGCAGGCTCTTCGACCGCCTGCCGGACGAACTCGTGGCAGTGGCCGGCCGCGCCGCTCAGGTTCTCGAGTTCGATCGGACCCACCGCCACTGTGGCGCGTGCGCCACACCCACTCAAGAGAGCGACGAGGGGCGGGCCCGCCGCTGCCCGGCCTGCGGCGAGGTCTACTATCCGCGGCTCGCGCCAGCCATGATGGTCCTGGTGACGCGCCAAGGGCCCGGTGGGAGGGAGCTGCTGCTCGCCTGCGGGACGCGCAGCAGGGCGCCTGTCTACAGCGCGCTCGCCGGCTTCGTTGAGCCCTCTGAGTCGCTTGAGGACTGCGTCCGGCGCGAGGTCGAGGAGGAGGTAGGCCTGCAAGTCTGCAGCCTGCGCTACTTCGGCAGCCAGTGCTGGCCTTTCCCGCACTCGCTGATGGTTGCCTTCATGGCCGAGTACGCAAGCGGTGAGATCCACTGCCAGGAGGGCGAGATCGTGGACGCGCAGTGGTTCCCGGCGGGTCGCCTCCCGGCGCTGCCCCACCGGCTCTCGGTGGCGCGCCGGCTCATCGACCACGCGGTCGCCGAGGCGGAGCAGTAGCTCCGTTTAGGCAGGACCGGCGTCACCTCAGCCGAGGGGTCCCAGTGCAGGTCATTGCTGTTTGCCTTCGGCGTCGGGCACCGTGAACGACGGCACCTGAGCCACCAACTCGGCGAGCTCGGGGTGCTCCTCGTAGTTTCGGGCTTGCAGCATCGCGATCTTGTCGCCGAGCTCGGGATCATCGGAGTCCGTGATGTCGAAGGCCTCGAACCGGTCGATGAGCTCCATTCCATTCATTTCGGAGCGGACGTGCGCCGGATGTGTCAGGTACTCCCAGTACCCATCGAGATCCTCGAGCACGTACACGGCACCCCATTCGAACTCTCCTCCGAGGTCGGGGCCCACGACGTACGACTGCACGGCAGGGTTGGCCTCCCCCGCCTGGCGAAGCAGGTCGAGACCTGCTCGGCGCTGCTCCTCGCTGAGACCCGACTTGAATGTCAGGCGGTTGATGTGAAAGATCATTCTCTTCTCCTCTCGCGGGTTGTGCTGGTTGGCTGTTGTTCGCGTAGGGTCAGTCCCACCCCGCTCGCCGATGAGCCGGCGCCGGCCTGTCCGACATAGAGAATGCCCTCGAGCAACTCCGAACAAAGGCCACGGCTGAGGTCTCAAGCGCCGCGGGTATCGACCCACCACGCGTAGAGCCCAGGGCGACCAAGGCCGGAGAGTCCACCCGGCCAGTCGCGCGCCGGCACGCGTAACGCGCGCACAAGAAGAGCCTCTGGCCCCTCAGTCGACGGCATCATACCGAGGGCTGCCAAGTGATCGCCAGACGGCGCCGGGTTCACGGTAGTCGGTGTGCACCCACGCCGTCTCCTTCGCCGCGATCGCGCTGGCCAGCCGGCGCAGATCCTCAGGCCAGGCATGCCCGCCGCTGTGCACGAAGTACGCCTTGACTCCGGCGCGCTCGGCCCAGGTGCGCATGGCGCAGCCGTCGCGCTGCCAGTAGCCGCTCCACATCGACCAGACCAGAACGACGTTTCCGGCCCCGACCTTGTCGAACAGCTTGGTCACGCCGTAGCTGCCGCGCGAGCACATGAGGTAGCGCCCCGGCTCGGCGGCGAGCTGGTCGCTCGAGACATAGCCCTGCTCGCTCATCTGGTAGACGAGGTCCATGAGGCCGGCGTCTTTGAGGCGACCGACCTGATAGGGCGCAAAGCTCACGCGGACGTCGTCCCAAGTGAACTGCGGGATGTTCTTCGACAGGGAGGCGAGCTTCATCAGCACGTAGGCCTGATAGGGATCGATGACCAACAGCCGGCTGCTATGCCGGGCGGCGCGAAAGCAGGAGACCAGGCGGTCGAGGTTCTGGCCCGAGGCGACCACCGCGACGAGCTTGCCGGGCTCGGCGCGGGCCAGCTCGATGAGCTTCCCCTCGACATCGGCCTCAGAGCGCAGGCCGTGCGTGGCGCCCGAGGAACCCAGCGTGGTGCCTTCGATCAGCAGCCAGTCGACGCCGTGCAGGCGCTCGTCGCTGAGCATGTTCGCAAAGCGAAAGCCGGTGCGGCCGTGAGCCCTCAGGTCGCCGGTGTAGAGCAGGCGGCGGCCGTCGGCGTCTACATAATCGCGCGGGGCACTGAACGGTCACCAAGGCAGGGTCATTCTCAGCGAGAACAGTGGCCCTCTCGTCC
>PLTW01000152.1 GCA_003164655.1 Actinomycetota bacterium | reverse complement strand
GGCGTGGGCGTGGCGGTGGCCGTGGCCGTCGGGGTGGGCGTCGGCGTGGGCGTGGCGGTGGCCGTGCCCGTCGGGGTGGGCGTCGGGGTGGGCAGTAGAGTGTCGAGAGTCGTCTGGTCGGCGCGCACGGCGAGCGAGCCGACGGCGATCGTGGTGCCGGCGGGGACGCCGTCGGTGGCGGTAGTGACCTCGAGCCGCAGGCCCACGACTTGGACGCTGCCCGAACCGCCGCTGGCTTCGGAGCTCGCGGCGAGGATGGTGAGCGTGCCCACACCGGGGACCGCGACGCTGCCCCCGGCGTCCGGGATCGAGGCGTCGTCGACACCGGCGGCGTGCACCCCCGACACCGCGCCGCCGCTGAGTGTCGCCTGGGCGGCGTCGTTGCGCACGCTCGCCGTGGCACTGAGGTGGACGCTGGCGGCGGTCACCACGCCGTCGAGCAGATCGACGCCGCTGGCGGTCACGTCGGCCTGGGAGACGAGGGCGCGGTTAACGACGTAAGAGGAGCAGGTCGCCGTCGCGCCGGCGAGCGCGACGCCCGCGGGCAGCGAGCCGGCCACGGCGGTGGCCGTGTCATCGGCTTTGGCGGCGGCGACCGCCACCGCGCCGTACGTCTGGCCGGCGCCGACCGTGACGATCGCCGCCTGGGAGCCGGCGTCCGCGGAGCCGGCCGCGGCGGGCAGCACGGCAAGCCCGGTCAGCAGCGCCGCCACGGCGACCGCGAGCGCCGCGCGCCGCGCGTGCGCGCGCAGATGAACCGGGTGTCGCCCTGGACCGCCCATGGCCTGTCCCTGAGTATACCATCGGGGTGAGAGACGGCCGGCAGAGGGCCGGGCGTTCGCCCCGATGCCGCTCGCAGGCGACGGCGGAGGTGCGGGTCGCGGTCGCGGTGGGAACACAAGGGGTGCCCCGCACGTGGGCGTCGCGCGCCCGGGGGGCGCCGGGGCTCGCGATGTGATGTACTACGGTGCCGTCGAACCGGAGGCGCACGTGCGTGATATCAACGTCGGCCACAAGTTCCTGGCCGATTACCAGAGCATCATCTTCAAGGATCTCATGACCGAGATCAGGGAGCTTGCGGCGCCGCTTCAGGGCAGGCGCGTGCTGCACGTCAACGCCACCTCGTTCGGTGGCGGCGTGGCCGAGATCCTCTACACCCTGCTGCCCCTGATGAACGACGTTGGTCTGCAGGCCGAGTGGCAGGTGCTGACCGCCGACAACGAGTTCTTCAACGTCACCAAGAGCTTTCACAACGGCCTGCAGGGAGCGCCGGTCGAGCTCACCGGCAAGGTCCGCTCGACCTACGAAGACGTCAACCGCCGCAACGCCGCGCAGCTGTCGGGCCATTACGACTTCGTCGTGATCCACGACCCGCAACCGTGCGCCATGCGAGCCTGGACGGCCACCGACGGCGAGGCTGCGACGCGCTGGATCTGGCGCTGTCACATCGACACCTCGACGCCCGACCGCGCCCTCTACGACTACCTGCTGCCGTTCATCCGCCGCTACGACCGGGCGATCTACACGATGGCCGACTACGCCCCCGACGGACTCGGTATCCCGCTCGAGGTCGTGCCGCCGGCGATCGACCCGCTGGCTCCCAAGAACATGACGCTGGTGCCCGACGACGCCCACTACATCGTGCGCCAGTTCGGCATCGACGTAGACCGGCCGCTGCTGCTGCAGGTCTCGCGCTTCGATCCCTGGAAGGACCCGCTGGGCGTGGTCGACGCCTACCGGCTGGTCAAGGCGCGCTGGCCCGAGGTGCAGCTCGCGCTGATCGGCTCGATGGCCTCCGACGATCCCGAAGGCTGGGAGTATCTCGAAAAGCTTCACCGCTATGTCGGCGGCGATCCCGACGTGTACGTGCTCTCCAATCTCGACAACATCGGCAGCGTCGAGGTCAACGCCTTCCAGTCGCACGCCGCCGTTGTTCTGCAGAAGTCGACCCGCGAGGGCTTTGGCCTTACCGTGAGCGAGGGGCTCTGGAAGGCGCGGCCGGTGGTCGCCGGCAACGTCGGCGGCATCCCCCTGCAGATCGAGGACGGCGTCACCGGGTTCCTCGTCGACTCGAGCGCGGCCTGCGCCGAGCGCTGTCTCGAGATCCTCGACCGACCCGAATGGGCCCGGTCCATGGCGCGCAAGGGCAAGGAGCACGTGCGCGAGCACTTTCTGACGCCGCGTCTGCTGCGCGACTACCTGCGCATCTTCAACGAGCTGCTGGCGGACGGCGCCTGATACCGGTCTGCGCCTCGAGTCGCGCGGCGCCGGCGTGAAAGCCGGGGAAGGGGGAGGGTTGTGACAGAGGCAGAGACGGCGCCCGAGCGCCCCGACCTGATCGTGGCGGCCAACCGCGGCCCTGTCTCGTATCATAGCGACGCGTCGGGCGAGCCGGTGGTCACGCGCGGCGCCGGCGGCCTGGTGACGGTGCTCAGCGCCATGCTGCGGCGCCATCCCGGCGTGTGGATCGCGGCCGCGGCGAGCGACGAAGAAGAGACGCTCGCCGCGGTCGCGGCCTCGCTGCGCGTCGATCTGGACGGGGAGACCTTCCGGGTGCGCTACGTCGCCCCCGAGCGCGAGGCCTACAACCTCTTCTACAACATCGCCGCCAATCCCATGCTCTGGTTCATTCAGCACTATCTCTGGGACCTGGCCCGTCACCCCGACATCCGCCAGAACGAGCTCGACGCCTGGAGCAAGGGCTACCTGCCCGTCAACCGGCTGTTCGGCGAGGCCATCCTCGACGAGCTGGGCGACGACGGCGCCGGCCGCGTGGTGATCGTCCACGACTATCACCTGTACGCCGTCGCCCCGGTGGTGCGGGCCGGGGCGCCGCGCGCGTTCCTGCAGCAGTTCGTGCACATCCCCTGGGCGCAGTCCGACTACTGGAGGGTGCTGCCCCGCGGCATCCGCGAGCAGATCTTTCGCAGTCTGCTGGCCAACGATGTGGTGGCCTTCCACACGCAGCACTACGTCGACAGCTTTCTGCAGGGCTGCGTCGACGTGCTCGACGTCGCCATCGACACTCACGAGAAGGCGGTGAATGTGGGCGACCGTACGGTGTGGGTGCGCGCCTATCCCGTCTCGATCGATCCCGACGTGCTCGAGAGCGCGGTACGCTCGCCGCGCGTGGCGGCCGCCGAGCGTGAGCTGCTCGAGCGGCGCCGCGAGTTCCTGCTGGTGCGGGTCGACCGGCTCGACCTGTCAAAGAACATCCTGCGCGGCTTTCTGGCGTTCGACCGCTTTCTCGAGCTGCACCCCGAGTTCGAGGGCCGCATCACCTTTCTGGCCCGCCTGCAGCCCTCGCGCGAGGACGTCGAGGAGTACGTGGCCTACCGCGAGCACGTGCTGCACCTCGCGGCCGAGATCAACACGCGTCACGGCAGCGCCGACTGGCTGCCGATCGACCTGCGTCTCGAGGACAACTTTCCGGCCACGCTGGCCGCCTACAAGCATTACGACGCGCTCATGGTCAACGCGATCTTCGACGGCATGAACCTGGTCGCCAAGGAAGGGGCGCTGGTCAACACGCGGGACGGCGCGCTGATCCTCTCCGAGAACACCGGCGCCTTCGAGGAGATCGGCCGGTTCGCGGTCTCGGTCAACCCGTTCGACATCGAAGATCAGGCCGCCGCCATCTACCGGGCGCTCACCATGCCCGCGGCCGAAAAGGCGGGGCGGGCCAAGGCCATCCGCGACGTGATCCTGGGCAACAGCGTCGAGAAATGGGTGGCGGCGCAGTGGCGCGACATCGAGCGCAAGCGGGCGCTCGAGGCGGCGCGCGAGTGACCCTCTCGCTGGTCGGGCCGGGCGGCGGTCGCCGCCGCTGCGCCCGTCCTCAGCCCAGCAGCCGGCGGTAGAGGGCCTCGTAGCCGGCGGTCATGGCCGCCACGCTGAAGCGCTCCTCGACAACGCGGCGGCAGGCGTTCGGGTCGATCTCGCCGAGCCGCGCCACGGCGGCCACCATCTGCTCGACGTCGTCGCACACAAAGCCCGTCACGCCGTCGTCGACCACCTCGCCGACCGAGCCGTTGCGCAAGGCGATCACCGGTGTGCCGGTGGCCATCGCCTCGACCATCACCAGGCCGAACGGCTCGGGCCACAGGATCGGAAAGAGGAAGCCCTTGGCGTGGGCGAACAGCTCGCGCTTGCGCTCGTCCGAGACCTCGGCTTCGAAGACCACGCGGTCGCCGTCGATCTCGGGGAGGATGCGGCGCTCGAAGTAGTCGCGATACCAGTCCTGCACGATCCCGGCCATGACCAGGCGGTGGCCGGTGCGCCGGGCGACCTCGATGGCCAGATGGAAGCCCTTGTCCTCGCAGACGCGCCCGAAGGCCAGCAGGTAGTCGTCCTTGCCCGCGACAAGCGGCCAGCCCGCGACCGGCAGGGCATTGTGAACCGTGCCGGCCCAGGCCATGCCGGGCGGCCCCAGGGTGCGCTGAAAGTCGCTGATCGAAGCGTAGGCGACGGCGTCGCGGAACTGCTCATAGAAGGGGTAGGCGTGGGTGTCGAAGGCGCAGTGCACGGTGTGCAGCACCGGCGGCAGATCGCAGAACCGGCGAAAGGCGACGAGCAGGAACCCCGAATGGTCGTGGACGATGTCGAAGTCGCCGTCGGCCTGGATCTGGGCGATGGCGTGCGACACCTGGCGGGCGTCGTAGGAGGTCATCGCCGAGGGCAGCGCCATCATCGCCGTCTGCGGCTCGGCGAACAGCGCCCGCAGCTCGGCCGGCGTCTCGGAGTCGCCCGAGGCGAACAGTACGACCTCGTGGCCGGCCGCCGACAGGCCGTCGCACAGATGCTTGACGACCCATTCGGTGCCGCCATAGCCGGCCGGCGGCACCGTTATCCAGGGCGGGGCGATCTGAGCGATCTTCATAAGGAGATTGTATCCGACGAACGGCTTGACGCGGAGCGCGCCCAAACGTTTGCTAGTATGCGCACTGTCGGATTGCAGACATTCCGCGAAAGGCTACGCATGCCCACCCACCCACCTCTGCTCGCCACTCTCTCGACCGCCACTACCGCCTTCGCCGCCGGCGCCGCCGCCGGCGCGCCCGGGCGACGCGGCGCCCGTCTCGAGGCCCGGTCATGACGGCGAGCGCCGGCCCGGGCGCGACGCTCTACCTCGAGTGCGCAAGCGGGGTGAGCGGCGACATGCTGGCCGGGGCGCTGCTCGCGCTGTGCGGGGCCGGCGGCCCGGCCGGCGCTACCGAGCCGTTCTCTCGCATCGTCGC
>PLTW01000034.1 GCA_003164655.1 Actinomycetota bacterium | reverse complement strand
GCAGACGGTGGTCGCCCAGCATCCACTGATCGCCCTCTTTGGTGACAGGCTCCTCGGGAAGCTCCGGAACGACGTCCGGGTCGACAAGCCCCGCGGCGCCGGGCAGCTCGACGTGTTCCTGGCGGGCGATGGACTCAAGCAGGCCGCGCACCGCCTCGTCTTCGCACTGCAGCGAGGCGAGCAGTTCCTGCAGCTTGTCGCGATCGGCTGAGGCCATGGCCGCGATCGGGTCAAGGCTCGCCAGAACGAGGCGTTCGTCATCCTCAGAGAGCTCGACGTAGACGACCGGCACGCTGGGCTGACCTTGAGCGACGGCAAGCTCGACGCGCAGGTGGCCGTCGACCAGACGTCCGGTCGTGCGGTTGACGACGACGCTCTGCACAAGCCCGACCTCGCCGAGCACGCCGGCTAAGGCTCGCTGCTGGGCGGCGTCGTGACGCCTCCAGTTCTCGGGATTGGGCACAAGGTTCTCGGGAGGCTCTTCGCCGTGGGCGACGATACGATTTGCCCAGGGCGCTTGGGTTGTCGACATGACTGTTCTGCTCCTGCGAGTTGGTTTCGCCGTCCTTTTGCGGCCTACTGTAATGTTCGACACAACCCTAACCCTAGCCTTGAGGTTGAGTGTTGTTTTGAGCCCAATTCCCTACGGCCACTGGCCGAGCGGTCAACGTCGCCGAGCTGGGCACGCAGGTGCCGCGCCGCCAGCGTTTGTCGCTCCCCACGGCTTGCAGGGCTCCTTGCCTGAAACAGGTGAAACAATCCTGCAAATAGGCACTTTATCGGGTGAAACGCACGGCTCGGGAGTTTCACCTCAAAAACCGGCGTTTTGCAGGTCTGTTTCGGGTGTTTCAGGTTGAGGTGCGGGAAGGTAGCGCGAGAAGGCTTCCTCGCAGTTCTCAAGCCTGTATCCGCGCCCCGTCTTGTCGGCGATGCGCACTTCGCCGGGGTGCACCCCGAATGGCTTGAGGAGGCGCGCCACGGTGTTGGAATCGAGCGGGTTACCGTGCCGGTAATGCGCCCAGGGCCGTTCCTCTTGACCGGTCAGCGCCGTAACAACAGCGGCCGTCAGGAGCTTGTCCGCTGCACCTTCGGCAAAGAGATCACGCAGGTCGGCGAGCAAGAGAATCCCGTCGTCGTCGCCTTCTTTTGTCGCTGCACCCGTCGTCAGCCGTTCGGCTGCGTCGCGTGCCCTCATCGGCCACTCGCCGCCCGTCTCGTCTGCGATGGCCAGCAGCGGACACCAGTTGTCGGCCGCACGATCGTTGCCGCCGAGGCTGGGGGTCTCGGGATCGGCAAGGGTGAGTTGGTCGAGATGATCGGCGGCCCATCGAGCGGCGCGGCGGCGCAGAGGCTCAAGCGCGGCCTTGTTGCGCTGGCGCAGCGGTGCAACCTTCTGGTCGGGGCGCTTGCGCTGCAGTTCGATGACGATACTGCGATCCTCGAGAGTGCCCGCCTGACGACCGATGCCGGCTACGAGCTTGGGTGCCCAGACGCTGAACAGGCGCGGTTCGGCCTCCTCGCCGACGCAGCGCATGACGTGCGCGCTGTCGCGCGTGTGACCGGCGTTCAGGATACCGTTCAGCTCGGGGTTGTCCTTAAGCGAGCGGTCGGCTTCGTCGAACAGCAGGGTGGGCCGGTACCTCTCGATTGCCCGGAAGGCCGCGGCCGGCGTGAGATTGGCGACCGACAAGGGCCGCGGCACAAGGCGAGCCACAAGTTCGGTCAGGCGCGTCTTGGCACAGCGTTTCACGGGTGAGGTGACGCCCAATAGCGGTGCCACCTCGAAGGCATCGAAGCAGTGGGCATAGAGGGCCCAAAGTGCCCCGGCGACGATCTGGTCTTCCGACATGATCAGGTGGCGGCGCAACGTCTCGCAGAGGTCCTCGAGCAACTGCGCGCCATCGACCTCCTCGGGCCAGGGCTCGGGGTCGCTCAACACGGCCTCAAGTGCGGCTCCGGGTGCATCCGCGGTGCCCGACTCGCACGCTTGGCCCAGCGCCGCGCGGACACGCTCACCCGGCGCCGAGACGTGGCGTTCTTTCAAGAGGCGTTGTGCCTGGTCGGCCGCAGCGGTCCTGGCGATGGCATCCAGGTCGCTGCAGGCACAATGCAGAGCGCGAAGAGCCCCTTCCAGCGCAACTCCGTCCGGCTCATCCGACAGGTCGGCGATCGCCTGCCACGGCGGCGTCTTGTCCCCGTCGCTGGCCGCAGGGGCGACGCTGGCACACTTGAGCTTCTCAAGATAGGCGGGCAGATCCACTCCGGCCAGGTGAACTTCGCTGAGATCCTTGGCGACGGTCATGGTACGTCACCTCCCGCGCGCACGACGCGCAGGCTACGGATGTCGCGCGCGATGCTCGCGGCGAAGTTCGCGCCACCCTCGTCCGGCTCACACCAGACAAAGACCTCGAGGCCCTCCAGTAGCTCAGCCCACTGCGGCTTCCATGCGCGAGCGCCCGGCACCCCCAGCACCGGCAGGTCGTAGAACCACCCGGTCCAGCAGTCCGACTCGCCTTCCACGAGGAGCGCCCAGCCGGTGGCGGTGATCTCTGTGAGGCGCCACAATCCGTAGAGACACAGATCCTCGCCGCGGCCCCAGCGGAAGCGGTCGGGTCCCGCGAGCGCGGTGCGGTAGCGATCGCGCAGACGCCGACCGTCGGTGCCGCGGTAGGGAACGACGACCGCCGGAACACCCACCGGGCCCTGCTGGGTCTTCTCGGACCACTGGCCGTCACGCAGACCGAGGCCGCTGAGGAACTCGACGGGCAGCCTCTTTGCGTCGGCCAGTTGGGCAAGTGTGCAGCCGGGCGGGGCGCTCATCGGTGGCCACCCTTGGGCCCGCCGAGGCGCCGCGCTGCGTCGCTCGCAAAGAGATCGGACCAGCGCAGGCCCAAAGCGGCAAGGATGTCGGCCGTCTTGCAGCCCGCCCAGCAGTGCAGCAGCAGGCGACCGTCAGCGCCCTGTGCGATGCTCAGGCTGGGGTTGCGATCGTTGTGCGCCGGACAACGGGCCGCAAAGCCCATGGGGGTGGCGTGCACATCACGAAGGCGCGCCAGGAGACGTTCCAGCGCGGGAGTGGTGTTCAAGGCGAGCGGAACCATCTGATCACTCCCCGAACAGCACGTTCTCCAGCCATGAGCTGGAGACGCGGCAGAGATGACCGAGGCGCAGTACCTGAATCTCGCGACAGCTGTACGTCGCAGATCGAGACAGCGAGAGTGCCCTGCCCGTAAACGGCCAGAGCGAGACGGTCGCCCGCGACCGCAGATACTGCCGAAGTTCGTCGCGGGTCATGGTGGCCGGGTCCGGCTCCCGCTTACATCCCTGCGGCCGCTGGTCGCATGGGGTGGTGCTTTGTCGGTCCTTAGTGTTCATCAGTCGCCTCCAGTGACTTGCAATGTGGCCTTGAGGCGATTAATACTCTGGTCATGTCACCTTAGACAGAGGAGACTTTGGGGTGACACCGAAAGGTGGGGCCATGAGCGATGAGTTTCTCAGCACGAGTTGGTGGCGCTACGACCGCTACGAGGTCGACCGCCTCTACATCCGCCCAGCACCTGGAGCCCGGTTGCGCCGCTACGACCCCTGGCAGGAAAACACCGCGGCGCTGGCGCGCTGGCGCGATCACGAGCCCCCTTACATCACCCTGGCCCGGCTGGGCGACGAGTACGACAACGGCCTGCTGTTCGGAAGCCTCAGCAAGCGGACGAGCGCCGTGTCCGGCGTGAACTACGTGGGCGCCGACGAGAAGCTGCTGGAGGCGGTCGGCGACTGGTGCAGTCGTTACGGACTGCTCGGTGTCCTTCTCACGGGCTTGCAGGCGTTCACCACGGCAGCGCGCTATCGGCCCGAGGCTGCCGCCTTTTGGGGTGAGTCCGCCCGCGACCTGCCGACGACGCGCACCTTCGAGCTCACCGCCGGACAGTGGCGTTTGTGCGACACGATCCTCTCGGCGCCATGGCTGGGCCGCCCGACAGCAGCGACCGGCGAGCTTCTCGACCAAGAGGTGGCACGGAAGGCCTTTAGCCAGGAGCCCGGCCTGCCAGGCGCACTGCCCGAGCCCGGCCTGGCGCTGCGGCGCAACTACCACTCATTTGGCGCGGTGGTCTCCTGGCGCCTGCAGCCGCTCGACAACTGGGCGGCCTTCTTTCCCGACCTTGACCCGCGCGAAGCAGCCACGTTCGACTACCCGGCGCCGCTCAGCGAAGCCTTCGGGCGGCTCTACGCCGAGCCTCTTGAGGTGTTCCTACACCACGCCAGGATCTTCGCGGTCGCCCTGCGCAACTTGAAACATCCGCTGCCACCGGTCGGCGCGGCGATGACGGCCGAGCCCGATGCCTACCTGGAGACCTTGCGCCGCCTGCTTGCCTTCGTGACGCCGGATCTGCGTAGCGACCCAGATCACCCCGAACGGCTCACGGCACAGTGGTCGAGCCCCTCGCTGCTGTCGACCCTGGCGTTTATGGCCTACCGCGACCTCACTGGAGGCGGCCGCGTGGGCTTCTGTCGGCGCAATGCCTGCGGCAAGGTGTTTCTGGCGCGACGCGCCGATCAGGAGTACTGCAGCCCGAGGTGTAAGGCAACGGCAAAGAAACGCTACCAGCGCCACCCCGAGATAGCTCAAGAAGCCATCAGGCTGAGCAAACAAGGCCTGTCGGTAGCCCAGATCGCAGACGTTCTTCTCCTCAGTGAGAAGCGGGTCGCCGCTTGGATCGAAAGCGACGCGCGTGAGGACGAACGCTCAACAGAGCGCGATCATCAATCGGGAGGTCAATGATGAGAGGCTCGATCCGCCACCGCGGTGATGAGCGCGCCGGCAGCTGGGAGTACATCGTCGACATCGGAGCGGCCCCAGCCCAGCGCTGCACCGACTGCAACCGGCGCTTCTGGGTCGAGCGTCGCCCCAAGGCGAGCTGCCCCGCCTGCGGCGGTGAGCTGCGCGAGACCGACGAGCGCCGCCGCGAGACCAAGTCCGGCTACGCCACCCAGAAGGAATGCCAAGCCGCCATGAACAAACTGCTGGTGGCGGTCGAACAGCAGACCTATACGGCACCGACCAAGGCGACGGTGAAGCAGTATCTGACCAAAGAGTGGCTGCCTGCGGTGAAGGCCACAATCCGGCCCTCGACCTACGGGTCTTACGTGCAGCACGTGGAGTGCCACATCGCGCCGCACATCGGCGCGGTGAAGCTGCAGAAGCTCTCCGGTAGCCAAGTCAACGCCCTCTACGCCAAGCTCGCCGAGACGGGCAAGCAGGATGGCAAGAGCGGGCTCTCGCCGCAGACCATCCACCACGTCCACGCCTGCCTGCACAAGGCCTGCAAGG
>PLTW01000238.1 GCA_003164655.1 Actinomycetota bacterium | reverse complement strand
GGCCGTGGCGGCCTCATGTTCATCCTCATCATCTGGCTGCAGGGCATCTGGCTGCCGCTGCACGGCTACAGCTTCGAGCAGACACCGCTGTGGGCGGGCATCTACATGCTGCCGCTGACGGCGGGCGTCCTGGTGTCCGGTCCCGTGTCCGGCGTGCTCTCGGATCGCTTGGGAGCGCGGCCCTTCGCGACCGGCGGCATGCTCGTCATGGCTCTCTCCTTCGTGTTGCTCGAACTCTTGCCGCTCGCCTTTCCCTACTGGGCGTTTGCCCTCGTGCTCCTGATGGGCGGCCTGTCCATGGGGGCCTTCTCCGCGCCCAATCGCGCCGGCGTGATGAACAGCCTGCCGCCCGAGCACCGCGGTGCCGGCGGTGGCATGAACATCACCTTCCAGAACTCCGCCCAGGTGCTCTCGATTGGCGTCTTCTTCAGCCTCATGATCATCGGCCTGGCCGGTTCGCTGCCGGCGAGCCTCTACCACGGCCTCGTGAGTCATGGCGTGCCGTCCGCGGCGGCCGCCCGGGTAGCCCACCTTCCACCGGTCTCCACTCTGTTCGCCGCCTTTTTGGGCTACAACCCGATGCAGCACCTGTTGGGCCCATCGGTGCTCTCGAAGCTGCCGCAGGCCCAGGCGGTCGTGCTCACCGGACGCCGTTTCTTTCCGGAGTTGATTACCAAGCCGTTTGCCGCCGGCCTCCACACCGCCTTCGACTTCGCCATCGCCGCCTGTCTCGTGGCGGCCGCCGCTTCCTGGAGTCGCGGCGATCGCTACGTCCACCAGACCGAGCCGGCGAGCCCGCACGGGGCAGCGCTGGCCGCGGCCGAGCGTGCACCACTGCCGATCGAGCAGGACGGCAGACGATGAGCTTCGATCAGAGTACTCTCGCCCATGAGCCATTCTGGTCGCAGTCGCTGCACTTACCGCCATCCTGCTGCCGAACTGCGCGCCATTCACTGCTCCGAAGGATCTAAAGGGAGGTACGCCATGCCCGTCATCACCATTGAGGCGTCCACACTGTCGCACGACGTGAAGGAGAGGCTCGCCAAAGAGCTTACCGACGCCGCCAGCGAGATCACCGACATCCCCAAAGAAGCCTTCGTCGTCATCGTCAAGGAGAATGCCTTCGAGAACATGGCCCAGGGCGGCGTGCTCCTCTCGAAGCGACTGCAGGACCGCTGACAGAACGACGGCCCGCGCCGACCAGACCATCACCGAGAGGAGAACGATGCAGTATCGAAGCTTCGGCGGGATCGATTTTCGACCGTCCGTGTTGGGGTTCGGAGCCATGCGCCTGCCGCAACTGACGGATGGCACCGCGGCGGCAGACGACGCCTACGGCCGCATCGACGTCGCCAGCGCCAACGCGATGTTGCGCCGCGCCGTCGAGGCCGGCGTCAACTACATCGACACGGCTTACCCCTATCACGACGGCGCCAGCGAACGCTGGCTCGGCCAAGCGTTGCCCGTAGTGGCCCGGGACCTGTTCGGACCGGGCGAGACCGGCTTCGCCGAGCTGCGCGGTCGGCTCAAGGTGGCTACCAAGCTGCCCATGTTCAGGGTCCAGTCGCACGACGACTGTGAGCGCTACTTCAGCGAGCAGCTCGAGCGCCTGCAGCTCGACTCGGTCGACTTCTACCTTTTGCACGGCCTGCGCGCCGGCAGTGTCGCCAAGATGCGCGAGTACGACGTGCTCGCCTGGGCCGAGGAGGCGCTGGCCGCCGGGCGCATCGGCCATCTGGGGTTCTCGTTTCACGACCAGTACCCGGTCTTCGAGGAGGTTCTCGACGCCACCGACATCTGGGAGTTCTGCCAGATCCAGTACAACTTCATGGACGAGGAGTTCCAGGCGGGCACGCGGGGGCTCGAGAATGCCGCGGCCAGAGGGCTCGGCGTGATCGTCATGGAGCCGCTGCGCGGCGGCCGGCTGTCACGGCGCCCGCCGGAGGCGGTCGCTGAGCTCTGGGCCGCCGCCAACGCGCGGCGCGAGGCCGCAGGCGCGACGCCGCGCTCGCCGGTCGACTGGGCGCTGCGCTGGGTCTGGGATCACGCCGAGGTGTCGTTCCTGCTCTCGGGCATGAGCAGCAGGGAGCAGCTCGAGGAGAACCTCGCCTGCGCCGAGCACGCCGAAGTCGGGGTGCTCGGCGCAGGCGAGCTCGACGTGTATCGGCAGGTCCGCGATGCGTATCTGGCTTGCAGTCCGATCGGCTGCACCAACTGCCGCTACTGCCTGCCCTGCCCCAGCGGCGTCGCCATTCC
Organism: Actinomycetota bacterium; assembly: GCA_003164655.1. Taxonomy (GTDB): domain Bacteria; phylum Actinomycetota; class Thermoleophilia; order UBA2241; family UBA2241; genus Bog-752. The sequence goes on along the minus strand of PLTW01000238.1, from coordinate 2,019 downwards.
CGAGGTGCTCGGGCTCTACAACGAGGCGATCATCTACAACGGCGGACCGGCGGCGGCGCGCTTCGCCTACGGCTGGCTGCCGGAGCCGCAGCGCGCCGAGGCGTGCACACAGTGTCACGATTGCGAGGAGCTCTGCCCCCAGCAGATCGCCATCCCCGACTGGCTCGAGAAGATCCGGCAGTTCCTGGCCCTCGGCGAGTAGGGTCGGCGTCGACCGGACTGTCGGGCTACTGGGAGCTAGCCCCCGACCACTGAGGAGGACGCCGATGGAGCCAGACCGACTCTCAGGCCGCGTGGCGATCGTCACGGGCGGCGGACGCGGCCTCGGGCGGGCCATGGTGCTGGGGCTTGCGCGAGCTGGAGCGAGTATCGTAGCCACTGCCGCCCACCAGCGCCGCGAGATCGAGGCCGTGGCCCAGGAGGCGCGCTTGGCTCGCGGCGAGGACTGTGTCTGGCCTCTCGTCGCCGACGTCACACGCCAGCAGGACTGCGAGCGAACGGTCGAGGCGGCGGTCGGACGCTTCGGAGGGCTCGACATCCTGGTCAACAATGCCGGCCGCGGCATGAAGTATGTCAGCGCCTCGTTCATGACCAAACCGGCCACATTCTGGACGATCGAGCCCGAGACCTGGCGCATGGTGATCGACACCAACGTCAACGGCCCGTTCCTGATGGCCAGATACGCCGTGCCGCTCATGCTCCGTGCCGGGTGGGGTCGCATCGTCAATATCTCGATGAACCACGAGACCATGCGCCGGCACGGCTTTTCGCCCTACGGCCCGTCCAAGGCCGCACTCGAGTCGCAGACCATCATCTGGGCTCAGGATCTGGCCGGCACCGGCGTCACGGTAAACGCCCTGCTACCGGGCGGCGCGACCCTTACCGGCATGATCCCGGACGGAGTACCTGAGGCGGTGCGAACGGGGCTGCTCGATCCCGCCATAGTGGTCCCGCCCCTGCTCTGGCTGGCGTCGCCGGAGTCCGACGAGGTGACCGGACGTCGCCTGGTGGCGACCCGCTGGCGCACCGGTTGTGAGACCCGCGAGGCAGCCGAGGCGGCCATGGACGACGCCGGCTGGACCACTCGCACCGTCGCAAGACAAGCAGAAGGAGATGACCGATGAAGTTCGAAAGCGCCATTCGCGGCCGTAGGAGCATCCGCCGGTTCAAGCCTGATGCGGTGCCCCAGGAGCTCATCCGCGAGATCCTGGACGAAGCCCGCTGGTCGCCTTCCTGGGCCAACACGCAGGCCTGGAACATCTACGTGGTCAGCGGCAAGACCCTGGAGCGCCTCAAGGACGCCGGCAAGGCGCCAAACCAGCGCGAAGCTCCCGCCGGTCCCGACTTTCGCATGCCGCGCGAGTGGCCACCGCACCTGGCGGCGCGCACCAGGCAGCTCTTCGACTTGCGCTCTGCGTTCGCGCCGGGACCGACCGGCCCCGCTGAGTTCTTCGGCGCCCCCTGCGTGTTGTTCTTCGCCGCAGAGAAGGGCCTCGCCAACGACTACGTCCTCTTTGACGGTGGGCTGATCGTGCAGTCCGTGTGTCTGGCGGCCCACGACAAGGGTCTGGGCAGCTGCATCATGGCGATGGCGGTGCGCGACCCCGACACGCTGCGCGAGCTTTTGCCGCGGGCCGCCGACAAGAAGTTCGTCATCGGCGTGGCCCTCGGCTACCCCGACAACGAGGCAGCGATCAATCGCTTCGAGCGCCAGCGGGCGCAGCTCGATGAGTTCGTGACCTGGGCGAGGTAGGACTTTGAGCTGAGCGACACGTCGTTCTCTACCGGCCGGGGTGTTCAGCGGTTCTGTGCGTGAGGGGTACCAAGACGCCCATTCATCAGGCCGCAACAGGAGAGTACTCGTCACGGTCGACCAGCCGGCAAAGCCTCGAAACGGCAGACAATGGCCGCGCGACTCGACGGGTTGCCCACGGCGCCGGACGGGTAGGTAGGCGCCCGTGTTGCGGTGCTGGAGCTACGAGATCACCTCGAGGAGTGTCATGACCGACAAGATCAGAC
>PLTW01000229.1:2690-14366 GCA_003164655.1 Actinomycetota bacterium | reverse complement strand
CGGCGAGATGGCGCTGCTGTGAGCGGAATCGCAGGCAACATGACTTGTTGTTGTGCCACGCGATCGCAACCGCGCAGCGTGCTGCTGTTCAGGCGCCCGAGCCGACGCCGACGGCCAACGCCAAGCAACAGACGCACCCTATCTGGGATGTCTGTCGGGAGGGGTCAAGCCCAGCCTGTCCCGAGGTGCTGGAGGCCTCGGGGTGCTACTGAACCTTTGCCTTTGGGTTCAGTACCTCAACCAATCGAGAGAACGGATACATGATCACAATCATCCCGATCGTGATACCGATCAGGTTATAACCGACTCTTTGTAGCGTTACTAACCTACCAACCGATAAGTCATTCGCGCTGTAGAGTACCAGAATTGTCGCAGTATAGAACAGCGGCATCATGCCAATTCTCGTCTTCTTGAATAAACCGTTCAATACCGCGAACAATGCACCAACAAGCACTATGATCGTCACACTCTCAAAGAAGGCTAACGCAATAGATGCTAAGACAGCTCCTCCAATAGTTCCAAAGAATCTAGCCCACGCCCTTCTTCGTGACAGAGCCTCGTCATAGCGAACTACGTTACCAACTGCACTGGGAGCCCAGCCAAGCTTTTCAAAGCCGAACATATATGAGACAGCCAACGCTAGAGATGCTCCAATGCCGATTCGAAAACCTTGCTCGGCAAGTTCGCCACTAGCTCGCTCTGTATTCACCGGCGGCATCGGGATTGGTTGCCAGATGGGGAGCAGTGAGATCAGGGCAGACCAACCCATCACGAAGGCAAAAGCCAAGAAATTCGCCGATGCTTTCTGTGGTGAACCAGTGTTTAGTCCTGCCGTAAATATCATTACGAAGGTCAAAGCTAGTGGACCACCAGTTCTCCAATTACTCAAGAAACTCAAGTTAAGACAGACCAGAAACGTGAAGAGGACAGCTACCCAAGCGTGTTGTGCAACAGAGCCACCTATGAGATAGAACCCAAGGCCTAAAGCCACCACTATTGATCCCATGACTATCCGCTCGCCTGTCTTCTTGGGCAAGAACATTGTGCTGAAAAAGAAGGCTCCTTGGCCTAGTGTTACCAGATAGGTGGTTTTGTACAAGGCAACGGCTACTATCATGGGAAGCATGCAGGTTAGCGCCCGCAAAGCTTCTGTCCACATCAGGGGGAGTCGATCTGTGAGAGGTGTACGTTTCACGAGAGCTGGATTGTGTGCTCGTTAGGCTGTGTGCCTCCGGGCCGGGCTTGGCTGCTTCCCTCTTCAAGACACAAGCTGAGGCCTCCTTGGTCAAGTCGAGCAAAGAGGATTCCCACCCTATGGGGTGTGCTCTGTTTCTGAAAGCATTTTGGGCACCTGCGACGCGCCGGGCGAGATCGAGGCGATCCGCGCCACCCTGACTGCCCGCGCCTTCGAACAGGAGATCGCTGCCTGTTCCATCGACGAGGTCTCGGGGGCGCTGTAGAAGCAGGCCGCAATCGAGGCTGTCTGCCTTGCCTGAGCTCGCCCGATGCCGATGAGACCGGCATCGCGGCCTTGTGCTGCGAGCGCGGGCGGCCATCGCCCTCTACCACTCCCTGCAGGCCGACTGTCTGGTGGCTGTGCAAACCAGGACGCTGAGATGGTGCGCTACACGCTGAACACGGCCGATGCCACGGTGGCTGTGAGGCTCCTGCACGCGTCTCGCGGCAAGCAGACACGAGCCGAGCCCATCGCCGCCCGAGACGATCATCTGGCCGGACTTCTCACTGGCGGACTACGGTCATGCGTCGCTCACACCGGAGGTGACTCTGGCGCTAACATACGAAGTGGACCGATGGATGGGTTCCCGCCAGCGGGAAGGACGAGGATCTCAAGCTCGCGGTCGCGCCGATCGCCAGCGGGCGTCAGACGACGGACGGCGCAAAACGCCATGTAGAGAAGCGAGAAGATCATCGCCGCATGCTAGAGAACCGCTGGTCCGATGGCGAATCGAGGTTCTGGCACCCTTCACGATCCAGCCCGAACAGGAGGCTCCGATGACGACCCCGTTGAGCAGCCGTGAGAAGAAGGTCGTCGAGCTGGCGCGCGAGGCGCGCGACGAGCTCGTCGACCTTGTCGCAGAGCTGGTTGCGCTCGATACCACTGCGCGCATGGTCGACGACGATCCCCCGCGCGACGAAGTGCGCCTCCAGCAGTCGCTGGCCACACGCCTGCGCGGGATTGGTGCCGAGGTCGACCTCTGGGAACCTGAACCGACCGGCCGGGGCAACCGCTTCGTGCCCGACGACCTCGACTTCAAGGGTCGGCCGCAGTTGGCTGCTCGCCTGGCGGGCAGCGGCGGGGGCCGCTCGCTGCTGCTCAACGGCCACATCGACGCGGTCACGCCGGGGCCGCGCGAAGATTGGGCGACCGATCCTTTCAAGGCCGTCCTGAAGGACGGCCAGCTCTGGGGCCGCGGCGTCAATGACATGAAGGGTGGCCTCGCCTCGCTGCTGATTGCCCTCGAGGCGCTGCACCGCGCTGGGGTGACGCTGCGCGGCGACATCGTCTACTGCGCAAACACCGACGAGGAGTCGTCGGGCGCCGGCAGCCTGGCCTGTGTTCAGCACGGCGTCCGCGCCGACGCCGGCATCTGTGGCGAGCCCACCGGGTTCGACGCCTGGGTGTGTTGCCGCGGCGCCGTGGTACCGATCATCACGGTCGAGGGCCGCGCCGGTCATGCCGAGATGCCCCAGCCACACTGGTCTGAGGGCGGCGCGGTGAACGCCATCGAGAAGGCCAAGATCGTGCTCGGCGCTATCGAGACCCTGCGTGGCGAGTGGCGCGGTCGGCCCGACAAGAATCACTGGTGCCTGGCGCCAGCCGATATCGTGCCGACGATCATTCAGGGCGGCGTGTGGACGGTCACCTACCCGCCGCGCTGCAGCATCACCTGCGAAATTCAATACCTGCCGGCGAACGTCGACAGCGAGGGGACGGCCAAAGCCGTCCAGGCCGAGATAACGGACTGGATCAACGCTGCCGCCAACGCCGACCCCTGGCTGCGCGAGCATCCCCTTCACTGGCAGTGGATGGCGGACATCGTCCCCGCCGAGATACCGGCCGACCACCCGCTCGTGCGGACCGTCCTCGACAGCGCCGCCGACCTGGGCCGGACCGGCAAGGTCTCGGGCCTCGACTCCTGGCACGACGCCGCGCATTTCACACGCTGGGGCCACACGCCAACGCTGTCTTTCGGGCCCGCCGGTATCGAAAGCGCCCATGCGAGCGATGAGCACGTCTCGGTCGACAGCCTGGTCGACCACTGCGCGGCCGTGGCGCTGGCCGCGATGCGGTGGTGTGGGGTCTGAGCGCGCTGTCACCAACCATCCGTGGTACGCGAAGGGGTCCCCGCAAGGTGGCGCATCGGGGTTTGGTTACCCACGGGCTGATCGAGATCTTCCCCAGTCGGGGAATCGTCGGCTCGGCGTCGCCGATGCTCGCCTGCCGGGTCCGCGGCGTTCAGTGGACCGCCCGGCAGGAACCGCAGGATCGCCCGGCACGCACTTTATGAGCCAGCCGGGCGCGCCCGCCGCGTTCCCAGGCGGCAACCGGCGAACTGGCGCTAGCTCCTCAGGCCGCCGCCAGCTTCCAGCAGATGCAGCACCATCGACTGCCAAAGACGGTAAGTGCCTTCGTGATCGAAGTGCTCTGGGTCGGCCGCGAACTGGACCGCCAACCCCTCGACGATAGCAACACTGAGCGCCGCCAGTCGGTCGGAGTCGGGCGGTCCCAGAACATCGCTGACACTCTCGAGGAACTGCCCGTCGAGCTCGCGTGACGAGCGATATGACTCGACGAGCCGCGCCCGCATCTCGTCGTCGCGCATGATGTGCGGCAGCAGCTCGAAGAAGGCCCTGAAGCCGCGCCAGTCGGCGGAGATCTCGCGCTGGGTCTCCAGAAGGGCAAGCACGCGATCGGCCGAGTCGGCCACTTCTTCCAGCCTCGCTCTCAGCGCCGCGTCGCCCTCGCTCATCAGAGAGTCGACCACCGCCTGCACGAGGCCCTGCTTGTTGCCGAAGTAGTAGGCGACAAGAGCGCGATACTCACCCGACTCCTGCTCGATGGCCTGGAGCGTCAGACGCGAGTATCCCTGGTCGGTGAGAACGCGCTCGGCGGCCTCGAGGATGCGCTGCGCAGTCGGCGAATCCAGTGTCGTCTCCCTCGGTCTGTCAGCCGACACCCGCTTGCCCACGACGCCTCCCAGCCATCGTCACCCGAAGGCTCATCCTGCTTCGACTCCACAATGGCGCACCAAGCGCAGCGGCCCCGTCGGCCGGCCGACAGGCGGTCGCGCCGTGCCGCCGTCCATGCTTCATGTCGGCCCCTGCGCCGACCTCACGACAGAAGGGCACGTCCGATCTTCTGGAGATCCGGATCGCCCGGCAGCTCATCGATCCCGACCAGAGCCAGAAGCACGGCCTTCTGGAGGTGTTTGCGGTTCTCTGCCATGTCCCACACCATCGACGCCGGCCCATCGATGATCTCGTCGGTCACTTCGTCACCGCGCACGGCCGGCAAGCAGTGCATGAACAGGGCTCCCGGCTTGGTCAGACTCCACAACTCGGCGTTCACCTGGAAAGTCCGGTTCTTTCTGCGGATCTCGGCCACGTATTCCTCTGAGTCCTCCCACCACCACAGGGAGGTGTACACGTAATCGGCGTCGCGCACCGCCTCGACTGGATCGTCGGTGACCAGCAGCCGCGTTCCGTATGCCGCACAGTTGCGTTCCGCGACTGCGCGAATCTCGTCGCGGAACGGAAAGTGTGGCGGGGTCGCCACGTTGACGTTCATGCCCAGCAGCGAGAAGGTCATGATCACGGAGTTGCACATGCAGTCGCCGTTGCCCAGGAACGCCATGGTCGCGCCCTCCAGCCTGCCGTCGTACTCGAGGATGGTCAGGGCGTCCGACACGGACTGGATCGGATGGTCGTAGTCGCCGGCCTCGCCGTTGATGACGGGGACCGTGGCGTACTGAGCAAGCTCCCGCAACACCGCGACGGTGTGCGTCCTGGCCTCGATGCAGTGAAGGAATCGGGAGAGCACACGAGCGGTATCGGCTATGCTCTCGCGAGCCGGCAGATGCATCTCCCCCGGACGCAGGTATACGGCATGCCCGCCGAGCTCGACCATGCCCGTTTCAAAGCTGATCCGGGTGCGTGTTGAGGGGTCCTCGAAGATCATGCCGAGATGCTTGCCCAGAAGGAACGGAGTCACCGGCTTGCGCGCCCAAAGTTCCTTGAGCACCACCGCCAGGTGGATCAGCTCGAGCAGCTCCTCACACGTGAAGTCCTGATCGGAAACGAAGTCCCGGCCGCGGAACTTGGCCAGCGAGGGCAGGGGTCGCGCCCTCAATTCGGCCGTCCCGAGCTGCGCTGTGCTCATCATCTGAGTCTCCTTCTCGTAACCTGGACTGTGGAATCCGGCGCTCCCGCGCACCACTTCTCTCGCAGCGCCCGCGCTGATCGTTGGCGGCGGCACTACGACGGCAGGGCGCCGCGTCCTGGCCGCTCGGCTCACTCCTCGACCAGGGCGGCGTGAGTGCTGCGGCGTCGCCTCACGACGATGACCACGGCGACAACGACCGCCGCCGCCGCAGCAGCGAAGATCCAGACGGCGACGTGACCACCCGAGCCGGAGGCGACCGTCGCGCTCGGCGGAGCCAGGTTGAGATAGGTGTCGACGTTGCCCGACGTAAAGAAGGCCGGCCCCGTGCCGTCGTTCACTCGCGTCCAGCCTGTCCACTTCTGCGTGTCGTACGCCTCGAAGTACTCGGGGTATGCGAACACGATCCACGGCGATTGCTCATACATCACCTGCTGCGCGCGCCAGATCAGGGCCTGACGGGCCTGGGGATTGAGGGCCCGCGCCTGCTGAGCACACAGTTGGTCGTACGTGGCATTGGACCAACTGGGTTCATTGGTAGCCCCGATCTGAGACGTCGTGTTCGTCACGAGGGTCTCGCCGGGATCCAAATACCCGAGCCAGTCGTTGATGTACATGTCGAAGTCCGGCGAGTACACCTTGCCCGAGTAGTTCCACAGGCCGGCCAGCAGAGAACCGCTGTCGATCACCGAGAGCTGGATGTGAAGACCGAGCTGATCCAGCCACCCAGTGATCAACCTGCCTGCGACTTGTGCCTGGTCGTCGTCGGTGGTTGCCCACAAGCGCAGCGTGATCGGCTTGCCTTGCTTGTCGACGCGAACGCCATTCTTCAGGGGATAACCGGCAGAGGTAAGCATCTGCCCCGCCTTGGCCAAGTTGAAGGTGTAGGCCTGGCTGGCGCTCGGCTGCCAGTGGTAGTCGGGGTTTCGCCACGTATTGGGCGGGAGGATCGTCGTGCCGGGCGCCGCGTACCCGTTGTAGGCGACCGACACGATGCGGTTGCGATCGATCGCGTAATTCAGGGCCTGGCGGAAACGCCAGTCCTTCAGGACGGGATTGCCCTTTGAGCTGGGCTTCGCGTAGCAGTTGAAGTTCAGATATTCCCAGTTGTAGTAGGGGTAGGCGAGAGCCGTCATGCTCTTCATGGCCTTGACACCGGGGAACTCGGCCGGCGGTATTCCCCAGGCAGCGTCCAGAGCACCCGACTTCAAGTCGGACACCATCGAGATGGGGTTCTGGTACATCTCGAAGAGGATCTCGTTCAGAGTCGGCCGCTTGCCCCAGTAGTACGGGTTCCTGAGCATGCGCACGTAGTTGCCCTTCGAGAACTGGACCACCTGAAATGGTCCGGTGCCGACGATGGGGGGCGCGTTCTGAAAACTGGTGATCGCCGCATTCGGCGAGACCTTGTCCCACACATGCTTGGGCAGAATGGGCACGTAGATGTGTTCCATGTCGGCCTTGGGATATGAGCAGACGATCCGCACGGTCGTCGGGTCAAGCGCCTCGGCACTGACGATGCCGTCGGTCGAGAGGGTCATGTTGGCCATGTTGTTCTGGACGATGTAGTTGTAAGTGAAGGCGACGTCGGCGGCCGTGAAGGGCTGCCCGTCAGACCACTTCACACCCTGCCGCAGCTTGATCGTCCACACTTTGCCGTCGGCTGAGATGCCGCCGTTCTGCTTCGTGGGAAACTCGCGAGCCAGGTCGAGCGTCGGCTGCTGGTTACGGCCGAATCCGAACAGGAAGTCGTAGTTGATCGCCCAGATCTCGTAGTCCGGGTTCTGCCAGCCAATGAACGGATTGAGGTTGTCCGGCTCCGTCGTCCAGCCGATGCGCAGAACGAGGCTGCCCGGAGAAACTGAAGCCGCCGGGCTCGACGTGGAGCTCGCCGCGACGGCGCTCCCGGAGCCGGCAATGAGCGCGAATACCAGAACCGCGGCCACTTCAGCAACTGCCCACAACCGGCCGAAATGCCTTCTGTGATTCATGCTTCCCCCCTCGCGGAGCGCCTTGGCACTCAGTCTCGTGTCGGCAAGACCCGCGAACGCCGCGACGACCTGCGTGCGCTGCCGATACTCGCTGCCAGCCGTTTTCTTTATCGTGCAATCAATACGCTGGTCAGCGGACGCTGTCAAGGCTTGATGCGTGAAACGAGAATGGCCGTCAGAGCAAGCGCGAGCATGAAGCCGTCACGTCGCCGGGTACTTGTCGCGTGTTGTTGATTTATCGTAAAATCAAGTCAACAGATCATGCCTTTACGAAGGAGCCGACATGCACGACGATCGCCGCGAGTCGCCAGTCCCCGTGCAGGCAGCGGTCGAAACTCCCCGCGCCGCCGGATACCACATGCCTGCCGAGTATGAGCCGCATGATCGCAGCCTGATGGCATGGCCCACCTCTACGCGGCGTGAATTGTGGGGTCAGCGCTATACTCACGCCGAGGCAAGCTTTGCGGCGGTCGCCCGAACCATAAACGGCTTCGAGCCGGTGCTCATGGTCGCGCGCCCAGACGACGCGGCCGCGGCGCGCAGTTACTGCGGCGCTGAGATCGAGATCGTAGAGATGCCGATCGACGACTCCTGGCTGCGCGACAGCGGACCGATCTTCCTTGTGGACGACGACGGCAACCTCGCCGCAGCCGACTTTGAGTTCAATTCTTGGGGTGGCAAGTACCTGCCGTACGATCTCGACGCCACCGTCGGTGACCGCCTGTGCCGGCATCTGCATGTCAAACGCTGGAGCGCCCCGATGGTGCTCGAGGGTGGCAGTATCACAGTCGACGGCCAAGGCACACTGATTACGACCGAGAGCTGTCTGTTGCACCCTTCGAGGAACCCGCTCCTCTCCCCCGCCGACATTGAGCAGGTCCTCAAGGACTACCTCGGCGTCACGAAGGTCATCTGGCTCAAGGCGGGCCTAGGCGAAGACGAAGACCCGGACACGGATGGGCACGTGGACGGTGTGGCCTTCTTCGCGGGACCGGGACGCGTGCTGCTGCACATGGTCCGCGACAAGCGACACCCTGACTACGAAAACCTGGCGGAAAACCGACGCCGCCTGGAGACCACCGACGCCCGCGGCCGCGAAATCGAGGTTGTCGAGTTTGATCTGAGAAGTCGCCCGGTCGACATCGGTGGCGCGAGCATAGTCGAGAACTACATCAACTCCTACATGGCCAACGGCGCCCTGATCGTGCCCACGGGTGGCACGGACGGTGACCAGGTCGCCCTGGAGCGACTGCAGGAGATACTCCCCGACCGCGAGGTCGTCGGAGTGCCGTCGCCGATCATCGCCTACGGGGGCGGCGGTGTGCACTGCATCACGCAGCAGGTGCCGAGCACAGTCCGATGAGTAATCGCACTCACCGAGTCGGTCCTGCTGGTCGGGTCGCCATCGACAATGCGCTCGATGCCTGACCGCGCGGGAATCATCGACGCGCCGACCCGGGGGACCGGCCCAGCGCGGCGTCACGTTGCAGTCACGTCCGACGGCGACGAGATCGGTGCCCGGCTGCTGGCCGCCGCCTGCCGCCGTGAACACAGCGCTTTTGTCGCCGTCCTGCGCCACTACGACCGTCGCCTGCGCTTGGTGGCCTACCGCTTGCTACGCGACCGCGAGCTGGTCGACGATGCCCTGCAGGACGTGGCTCTCAAGGCCTTTCGGGCGCTACCCCACTTTCGCGGCGAAGCCTCGGTCGGCACCTGGCTGCACTCCATCACGCGCACGACCTGCCTCGACTACTTGCGGCGCAGCCGACCACTCGAACTCATGCCCCCAGACCAACTGCCCGAGGTCCACCGCGGCGTGGCGGCCGACACGGCCGAACTCGTGGTCGGGCGTGATGACCTCAGGCGACGCCTGGCGGTACTTCCGCCGAAACAGCGCCTCGCCGTGCTGCTGGTCGACCACTGGGGTTACGACTATCGCAGCGCCGCTGAGATCCTCGGGATCCCACCCGGAACCTTAGGCTCCCGGCTCAATACGGCGCACGCCGTATTGCGCCGTCGACTCCGTTGAGAGGGGAGACACCATGACGTCGATGGACGCAGAACGGCGGGAGGCGGCGGTCGCGCCGCACGCCGAGGGTTTCGCAATGCCGGCGGAGTGGGCGCCCCACGAGCGCTGCCTCATCTCGTGGCCAACCCGGGCGCGCGCCTACTGGGGCGAATACTACCTCCTCGCCCAGGCCACGCACGCCGCCGTGGCGCGCGCGATCGCCCGCTTTGAGCCCGTCCTGGTCATCGCCCACCCCGGCGAGGGCGGCAACGCGCGCAGCTACTGCGGCTCCGACAACATCGAGGTCATCGAACTGCCNNCGCTCCTCTGCGAGCACTTCGGCTGGCGGCGCTTTGCCGCACCGATGGTCCTCGAAGGCGGGGCCTTCACGGTCGACGGCGAGGGGACCCTGATCACGACCGAGAGCTGCCTGTTGCACCCATCGCGCAACCCCGGCATGAGCCAGGAGCGCCAGGAGGAGATCCTGCGCGACTACCTCGGCGCCGAGACTGTCATCTGGCTCAAGGCCGGCCGGGCTGAGGCGACCGCCACCGACGGACACGTCGACGGTGTCTGTCACTTCGTCGCCCCCGGCCGCGTCATCCTGCACATGGTGCGCGAGAAGGACCATGTCGACTTCGAGAACCTTCAGGAGAACCGGCGGCGCCTGGACGAAGCCGTCGACGCTCGGGGCCGGCGCATCGAGATCTCTGAGATGGATCGCCGCACCGCGGTCGACATCGGCGGCAAGCACCTCACGGTAACGTATGTGAACTCCTACCAGGCCAATGGCGGACTCGTCGTGCCGACAGCCGGCGCCGTTTTCGACGAGTATGCGCTCGAGCTGCTGGGTGAGATCTTCCCCGACCGCGAGATCGTGGGCGTGCCGACGCCGGTGCTCGCCTACGGGGGCGGCGGCATCCACTGCATCACGCAGCAGGTGCCATCCGAGAGGCTGGCCCGGTGAGCGGCGCCGGCCGGCAGGCAAAGTCGCACCGAAAGGGGGGATCGCCGTGGCACGTGAGGTGACCTTCGCCGCCACGCAGATGTCGTGCGGCCGCGAAGCCGAGGACAATGTGGCGAGGGCCGAGCGGCTGGTGCGCGACGCAGCGCAGCGCGGCGCCGACGTCGTGCTGCTGCAAGAGCTGTTCGAGACGCCGTATTTTCCCATCGATCAGGACGCCGGATGGTTCGCCCTGGCCCGACCGCTCGCCGGGCACCCGACTGTCGACCGCCTCCGACGCGTCGCCCGGGAGCTCGGGGTCGTGGTCCCGGTAAGCTTCTTCGAACGTGCGAACAACGCCTTCTTCAACACCGTGGCCATGGTCGACGCCGACGGCTCCGTGCTCGGCGTCTATCGCAAGACGCACATCCCCCAAGCGCCGGCCTATGAGGAGAAGTACTACTTTAGCCCCGGCGATACCGGTCCGAGAGTGTGGCGGACGCGCTACGGCGTGCTTGGGATCGGCATCTGTTGGGACCAGTGGTTTCCCGAGAGCGCTCGCTGCATGGCGCTCATGGGGGCCGAGGCCCTCCTCTACCCGACGGCTATCGGCTCCGACCCCCCAACGAGCGACGCCCGCTCGCTGGGCGCGTGGCAGCGGGTGCAGCAGGGTCACGCAGCCGCCAACTTCATGCCTCTGGTCGCCTCGAACAGGATTGGCACCGAGCGCGCCGAGGGCACCAGCACGCGCTTCTATGGGTCCTCGTTCATCGCCGACCACACTGGGGCGGTGGTCGCCCAGGCGTCCCAGGACGCCGAAGAGATCGTGACGGCCACGGTCGATCTCGACGAGATCCGCGGCTACCGCGAGCAGTGGTCGGTCTTCAGGGACCGTCGCCCCGACGTGTACGACACACTCCTGACCTTGGGCGGGGATACGGCCTCGCGCTAGACGTGCTCGCCGCGACTGCTCGCGCCGTCTCGCGCAAGGCGTCGCAACCGCATGTCGACCGCCAGCTCTGGGTCGGGGTGCGTGCACTCATCTTCAGGATCGCGCAGCATGTCGGCCAGGAGCCGTGTCAGTCTGCGTGCCCCGACACCAAGCTTCAACGTCCTTTTGCCTCGGCAACGTCGGCCCTACGAGCTCTGGTAAAGCTGAGAAATCTCGGAGGCAGAGAGAGCGCGATCAAACAGGCGCACCTCATCCATCGACCCAGAGAAGTCCTCCTCGCCGCCGCCCGGCGATGCTCCAATGTGGACCGCGGTGGAGTCTGTCACCATGCCAGACGCACTCGAAGCCATCGAAGCGACCTGTGCGCCGTTCATGTAGAAG
>PLTW01000229.1:0-2683 GCA_003164655.1 Actinomycetota bacterium | reverse complement strand
CAGTGGCACAGCGCCTGTGTGCCAATGCGTCTTACCAGGTCGAGGCTGAGCGCAAGGCTTCCCGGACGACAACGGGGAGCCTGGGCTCCCCGTTGTCGTCGTACGGCAGTTGATCGTTGGCTCTGCGCCGTCCCCTACTTCAGGTGGATCACGACGTTGCCGCCGCCCAGCAGCACGCCCGAGAAGCTCTTCATGCCGCCGGTCAGGAAGGACGCCTTGCTGCCGGTGAGCGTCAGCGAGAGCTTGTCGAGGCCCACGCCGGAGCTCTTGCCGGTATCGTAGGCGCTGACCGTGAAGGGCAGCTTGGTCTCGGGGCCGTAGAGCAGGGCGAAGTTGGAGGCCTTGTTGACCTGCAGGGTGGCCGTGCCCGAGAGCGTGGCGCTCAGGGGGTAGGTGCTGCCCGAGAAGCCCAACGCCGTGAGAGCGTTGCTGGTGATGGTAAAGAAGGCCGGCACGCCGTTGTAGGTGCCGCTCCAGACGTAGGCGAACTGGCCCTGGGCCTTACCAGCGCTGTTGTAGAAGGCGTTGAGGCCGAAGAAGCCGCGGCTTAGGGTCGCCGGGTCTGTGATCCAGCCAGCGCCGGTCGCGAACTCGCCCGAGCTCGGGGCGAAGGTGATGGTCGCAGGCTGGGCGTTGGGGGCGCTGTAGTACTGGTTCGCGCCGCCCGAGGATCCGGCGACCAGCTCGGCGAGGACCGTGTAGGAGCCGGTACTCGACGCCTTGAAGGTAGCGCTGGCCGTGCCGATGCCGTCCCCCACGGTGCCGGTGTCGAGCACCTGTGCGTAGATCGTCGTTGAGGTCGAGCCGCCCACCGGGGTGATCGCGAAGGCGATCCACATTTTGGTGATGTCGCCGATCGTCTTGCCGGCACCGGTCTCGGGGTTGAGGCCGATGTAGCCGACCGCGGCGCTATCTATCACGGTGGCCTGGAGGTTCAGAGCGCTGCCGACCGTACCCAGGGTGTCGCCTGTGTAGCTGACCGAGGCGTCTTCGGGGCTCACCACCATTGTCGCGGCTGCCGCTGTGGCGGGGCTTGCGAATTTGGCGTTACTGCTCGTGAAGGTCGCCGTCACCGGGTAGCTGCCCTGCGGGCTTGTGACCGTGTAGTTGTAGCCGGCCACGCCGCTCGAGTTGATCGCCACTGGGCTGCCGACCTTGGTGCCGTTGACCGCGAACTGCACTGTGCCGCTGAGCTGCGAGCCGCCGGCTGCGGCCGGGCTCACCGTGGCCGTGAAGGTCGAGACGTCTGAGTACTGGGCCGGCGTCGACATCAGGGCGACTGCGGTCGGTGCCTTGACGACCGTGAGCGTGCCATTCACATAGCTGATGGCGTAGTTGCCAAGGCCGCTGCCGACGGCGGCGCTGGGGACGATGGAGTAGGTGCCGGGAGCGGCACTCGCGGCGGCTCCGGTGCTCGTTAGGGCGACCGAGCTCACGCTGTCGCTGGCCAGCAGGCCGGAGGTCGCAAAGGCGCTGGTCGTGGGGCTTGTCAGGGTGGCGCCGAAGTTCTTGGTCTGGTTGCCGGCGCTGATCGTGAGCGGCGCCGGCGTGATCGTGCCAGTCGCCGTGCCGGTCGTGACCGTGTAGTTGGCGCCGCCGTTACCGTCGTTGACCGTGGAGCCGGTGACCTTCAGGGTGCTGGCGCTGGAGCCCATGACGTTCGGCGACGCGAAGGCCTGGGTGAGGCCGGTCACAGTGTCTTTGCCCTGCAGGCCGCTCACCGTCGGCGTGCCCCTCGAGGTCGTCGTGCCGTCGTAGGTCTTTGTGCAGGTGACGGCGCTGATCGTGAGCGGCGCCGGGTTGATCGCGCAGATGCCCGGCTTCGGACTCGCCGTGAAGCTGTAGTTGCCAGCGCTCATGCCGCTCACGCTGGTGACGTCGATCGGGTAGCTGCCGACGTTTTCACCGGCGGCCCGGCCGATCGCGGGCGAGCCGCTCACGTTGACCGATTGGGCGGTGTCGCCGTTGGTGAAGCCGCTCAGCGTGTAGCTGAAGGCCGGGTCGCTCTGCCCATAGGTCTTGGCGGCGTCGTTGGCTCTCACCGTGAGGACGGCCTTGGTGATCGTGATGGCGAGGGCCGCGGTGGCGCTGTTGCCGGCGCTATCGGCGACCTCGACCGTGAAGGCGGAGGGGCCGGCGGCCGTCGCTGTGCCGCTGATCGTGCCGCTCGTGGGGTCGAGCGAGAGGCCGGCCGGCAGGGCCCCGGAGGCGATCGACCAGGTGCACGGTCCCACGCAGCCGCTGGCGCCCAGGGTCTGGCTGTAGGGGCTGCCGTAGGTGCCGTCGGGCAGCGGCGAGCTGGTGGTGATGGCGGCCGGAACGAGGCCGACCGCAAAGGGCGAGAGGCTCGAGACGGTGCCGGTGATGGTGTCGTTCATGGTGTCGATGATCGCCGGCGTGACGTTGACCCAGCTCGTGCCATCGAAGTGCAAGAGTTGGGGCGCCCCCTGCGCGGGGAGGTAGGGCACGGTCACCGTGATCGTGCCCGAATACGTGGCGCTGGTCTCGATGTCGTAGTAGAGGCCCGAGACCAGGAAGGGCGTCGGAACGAGCACGGGGTCAGCGGCACTCTCGGTCACGCTCGTGAGGCCGGGCGTGATCACCGAACTGAAGGTGAGCGTCACGCCTCCCGGTAGCACGACCGTCTGGTCGCTGCCGGCCGAGGTGTTGTCCACGGTGAAGG
>PLTW01000100.1 GCA_003164655.1 Actinomycetota bacterium | reverse complement strand
CGATCCCGAAGTCGGCCACCTTGACCCTGCCGTCCCCCGCGAGCAGGACGTTCTGGGCGGTCACGTCGCGGTGGATGACGCCGCCGTCGTGAGCCGCGCGCAGGGCGGCGAGCAGACCGAGCTCGATGTCGCGCGCCACGGCCGGCGTCAGGCGCCCGGCGCGCTGGACGAGCTCCTTCACGGTCTCGCCGGCGACGTACTCCATGACGATGTACGAAGTGCCTGCCGAGCCGCCGCGATCGTGGATGGCGACCACGTTGGGATGGTTCAGGGCGGCGGCCGCGCGCGCCTCGCGATGGAAGCGCGCTACGAACTGGTCGTCATCGGCGAACCGCTCGCGCAGGACCTTCACCGCCACCAGCCGCCCCAGCGTCGTGTCCTGCGCCAGGAAGACCTCGGCCATGCCGCCGCCGCCCAGCCGCCGCTCGACCCGATAGCGGCCGGCGATCAGCCGGCCCTCCGCAACGGGGGTGGCGGCACTCGCCGCCGACGGGGCGGCCGCGTCCGGGGGAGCATCGGTCGCCGCAGGCGCGTCCGCGGCGAGCGCGTTGCCGGCGGAGTCGCCGGGTGGATCGTCGGGGGTCAAACGGGAGCACCTCGTGGGTGAGTCGTCGTGGACGTCGGTGGCGCCGGCGGCCGCGCGCGGCCCTGCCGCCGGCGACCGGCTGTGCGTCTTGGTAGTGTAGGCCATCGGCGACCGGCCGTCTTCCCGGAGCCGTTCGGCGCGCTCGTCACCCACCCTTGACACGAACATGTGTTCGTTTCATACTGGGGTCGTTCGGGGGAGAGTCGAGCACCGCAGGCGACCGACCTTGCCCGGGCACACGTCGTCCAACGTGCCGGGCGCTCGCCCGCGCGGTTTGCGCGCTGCACTCTCCCCATCGGCAGGGCCCACCTGGTGTCGCATGAGCTTCGTCCACCTTCACGTTCACACCAACTTCTCGTTCGGCGACGGCGCCGGACGCATCGACGAACTCGTCGACGCCGCCCGCCGCCTGGGCATGCCGGCCCTGGCGATCACCGACCACGACGGCCTCTACGGCGCCGTGCGCTTCTACCAGGCCTGCCGGGCGGCCGGCGTCAAACCCATCGTCGGCGTCGAGATCAGCGTCGAATCCATCCTCGCCGCGCCGGCGGCCGACGTAGCCGAAGCGGCCAGGGCCGAGGCCATCGCCCTCGGGCGAGGGGTGAGCGGCGACGCAGCCGCCGCCGGCCCTCTCGCCCCCGTGTGTGGAACGCCGGGCACCGGAGCGGCAACGGGCGAGCCGGCGAAGGAGGGCTCGGGGATGAGGGCGAACTCTGAGCGTGAGTGCTACCCGCGGCGCCAGCCGCGGGTGCCGTACTCTGGGTCGCGAAGCGCGAGCCCGACCCCCGAGCCCTCCGCAGCCGGCTCGCCCACGCCCCCACCCGAGCCCGTCGTCCCGCGCGTCTCCACCACGGACCTCTCCCCTTCCCCGCCGCGCGGCCAGTTCGCCGCAGCCGGCTATCACCTCGCCCTGCTGGCCCGCGACTACCAGGGCTGGTCGCAGCTCTGCCGCATCGTCAGCGCCGCCCACCTCGAGCATCGCGGCGAGCCGCCGCTGGCCCGCGTCGCCACACTGGCCGCCAACCACGACCACCTCATCGCCCTGTCGGCCTGCCGACGCGGCGAGGTGGGCGCCCTTCTTTGCGCCGGCGACAAAGCGGGCGCCCGGCTGGCCGCGCAGCGCTACGCGCGGCTCTTCGGCCGCCACGACTTCTTCATCGAGCTCATCGACGAACAGCTGCCGGGCTCCGCCCGCTACGTGCAGCAGCTCGACCTCCTGGCCCGCGAGCTGCGCCTGCCCACCGTCGCCACCAACGACGTCCACTACCTGAGCCCGGCCGACGCGCCGCTGCACGACATCCTCGCCGCCGAGGCCGCCAACCAGCCGCTGCCCAACCCGCTCGGNNTTTGCCCGCTACCCGCAGGCCTACCGCAACGCCGCCCGCATCGCAGCTCGCTGCAACCTCGACCTGGGGCTCGGCCGGCTGCTCTTTCCCGCCTACCCCCTGCCGCCCGGCGAGACCGCCTACTCGCTGCTGTGCAAGCACTGCTTCGCCGGCGCCGCCGAGCGCTACAGCCCGGTCACCCCCGAGGTGCTCGAACGCCTCCAGCGCGAGCTCAAGGTCATCGAAGAGCTCGGCTTCGCCGAATACTTTCTGGCCGTGCGCGACATCGTCCAGTTCACCCGCGAGCACGGCATCTACTACTCGGGGCGGGGCTCGGCCGGCAACAGCATCGTGAGCTACGTGCTGCACATCACCGACGCCGACCCCATCGCCCACGAGCTGCTCTTCGAACGCTTCCTCAACCCCGCTCGCCGCGAAATGCCCGACATCGACATCGACTTCGAGTCGGCGCGCCGCGACGAGGTCATCGAGTACATCTACGAGCGCTTCGGCCACGAGCGGGTGGCGATGGTGGCCAACGTCAACACGGTGCGGGCGCCGTCGGCGGTGCGCATCGTCGCCAGGGCCTTCGACTTTCGCCCCGACGAGATCGACGCCCTGTCCCGGAAGGTGCCGTGGGGCAGCGCCGCCGGCCTGTCGCAGATGCTCGCCGAACGCCCCGAGCTGGCCAACCACGAGTTCCGCAGCCCGCACTACAAGCGGCTCGTCAGTTTGGCCGAGCGCCTCTCGGGCTTTCCCTACATCCTCGGCACGCATCTCGGCGGCTTCATCCTGTCGCGCGACCCCATCACCGACCGCGTGCCGCTGCAGTGGGCGGCCAAGGGGGTGATCGTCGCTCAGTTCAACAAGGACGACGTCGAGACGCTCGGCCTCGTCAAGATGGACATTCTCGGGCTGCGCATGCACAGCGCCATCGCCGAAGCGGTGCGCCTCATCGCGGCGCGCACCGGCGAGCATGTCTCGGCCTGGCAGGTGCCGCGCGACGACCCGGCCGTCTACAAGCTGATCGGCGAGGCGCGCACCATCGGCGTGTTCCAGCTCGAAAGCTCGGGCCAGCGCAACCTCGCCACGCGGCTGCGCGAGCGCGACTTCGAAGACATCATCGCCGCCATCTCGCTGTTCCGCCCAGGGCCGCTGCAGGCCGAGATGATCGGGCCGTTCATCCGCCGCCGCCACGGCCGCGAAAAGGCGGTCGTGCCGCACCCCGACCTCTGGCCGGTGCTCAAACGCACCTACGGCGTCATCCTCTACCAGGAGCAGGTGATCGAGGTGGCCGCGGTCATCGCCGGCTTCTCGCTCGCCGAAGGCGACCTGCTGCGCCGCGCCATGACCCACGAACGCTCCCTGGAAGAGATGGACCAGATCGGGCGCGACTTCGTCGCGAAGGCGGTGGCGCGCGGCGTGCCGCGGGCCACCGCCGACGAGGTCTTTCGCCAGCTGCGCGGCTTTGCCGCCTACGGCTTCAACAAGGCTCACGCCGCCTGCTTTGCCGTCGTGTGCAACGCCAGCGCCTGGCTCAAGGCGCACTACCCGGCCGAGTTCTTTTGCGGCCTCATGAACAACCAGCCGATGGGCTTCTACTCGCCGCGGGTGGTGGTAAACGACGCCCGCCGCTGGGGGCTCGAGGTGCTGCCGGTCGACGTCAATGCCAGCGTGGACGGCTTTTCCGTCGAGCGCGACGGCCGCGCCCTGCGGGTCGGCCTGGCCTACGTCAAAGAGATGAGCCACGCGGCCGGCGCGGCGATCGTGGCCGAGCGAACGCCCGAGCGCGGCGGGCCATACCGCTCGCTGCCCGATTTCTGCCGGCGCACACGGGTGAGCGTCGAGATCGTCATCAACCTGGTGCGGGTGGGAGCCTTCGACGAGCTGGGCACACGCCGCGAGGAGCTGCTCGTGCAGGTGCCGCTGGTGCACGCGCAGGTGGCGAGAGGCGTTGCCGGGCGGCGCGGGTGGGCTGCGGGCCGGGAGGGGGGTTCCGGTCGCGGCTTCGCGGCCGCTTCGGCTGCGCCAAGAACGAATTGTCTCCCCCGCGAAGAGCGACCATCACCCCCCTCCCGGCCCTCCGCCCGCCCGGGCGGTGCGTCAGCGTCCGGCGAACAGTGTGGCCCAAGCGGCGACACCGCTCTCGCCAAACCCCAAGAAGATGTGGGCGATGGCTTCGTCCTGGCCGCGGGCCAGGACGAAGCGCTGCAGCTGGCGACCGACGAACAGTTCGGGGCGCTGCCGTTCGTGCCGTCGTGGAGCGCCCGCGAGAAGGTCGCCGTCGAGCTCGAGGTGCTCGGCCTGAACGTGAGCGCCCATCCGCTGGCCTTCGTGCGCGACCGGCTCGCGGCGCTCGACGTCGTGTCGTTCGGCCGTCTGCACCTGGCGCCCGACGGCCGGCGTATCCGCCTGGCCGGCGTGCTCGAGCGCGCCCAGATGCCCTGGATCCGCAGCGGCCACCGCACGCTGTTTCTCACCCTCGAAGACGAGACCGGCCTGGCCGAGGTCGTCGTCTTCAACGACGTCTACCTGCGCTACGGCCGGGTGCTCAAAGAGGCGCTCTACCTGTTGATCGAGGGCGAGCTGCAGAACAACGACGAACGCGGCCTGGCGATCGTCGCGACGCGCATCGTCGACCTCGAGTCGCTACTCGGCAGGCTGCGCGACCTGCCGCCCGACGAACACAACCGCGCCCTGACGCGCTCCGACGAATGGCTGCCCAAGGTCGAGCCGCGCACGCGACCGGGGCGCACGGGGTGAGCCGCGGCGCACCGGCGAGCCCGACACGGTGACCTCGAGCCGGGATTTCAGTACGTCTTGTCCTCGTGGGTGTGCTTCTCGAGGTCGGTCTTCAGGCGGTCCCCAAGGCCGGCCTTCTCGGGCAGGATCTCGGCGCTCTCGGGCACATTGTGCTCGGGCAGGCCGCGAGCCTCGTCGGCCCTGATCGTCAGCCGCACGAGACCCTCCTGAATGGCCGCCACCTTGTCCTGGCTTACGTAACGCGGCCGGTCGAGCCAGTTGTGCACCACGCTGGGGCCGCCGTGATGGGTGATCGCCAGTCCGTCGAAGATGTCGGTGTTCTCGTCGCCGACCGGCAGAAACACCTCGCCGATCTCGATATCGTCGGCCGACCATACCTTCCAGTGGGGCTCGATCACCTTCCACGAGACCGTCGTTTCTTCGTCGCTCGTCACTGCCGTCTCCCTTGGCTTGGTTTTCCTTCCGTGGTTCTACCCCTCACCCGCCAGCCTGACCCCGGCCTTCAGGAGTCGGGCGCGGCGCCGGCGGCCGGAGCGGTGGCGACGGCCGCCTTGCTCCCGCTGGCCTCGGTGGCCGGTGCGGTGGCGACAGCCGGCTCGCGGTCGAACCAGAACCGCTCCCA
>PLTW01000183.1 GCA_003164655.1 Actinomycetota bacterium | reverse complement strand
CTTGGCGGCGTTGCAGTAGCCGCACGTCGGCGTCGAGTAGACAGTCACCGACATCTTCCACACTCCATTCGGCTAGCCACTACCTCGCCGACGGCGCGGCAGCGCGGCCGCCGGGGAAGAGGGGCCGCGGACAGGGACGTGGCGCGCCTGTTGGACCCTTGCCTGGTATCGAACATGGTCTCCCTCTGCAATCCCGTTGAGTGACTCCGGCAGACCAAGCCGTGTATCAGCGCGGCTGGTCTGCTCCCCTGCGGCGCGACCGCGCCGCCTGCGCTCAGCCTCAGCCGAAAGGGCTGCTCGCCGGTGCGCCGCAGCCGGAGCTGGGACTGGGACTGGGACCGGAACTTGAGCCGCCGCTCAAGAAGCTCGAGAACTTCTGATCGACGTTATGCGAGCCGCACCTGGGGCACTCCTCCTGCCCGGCTTTGAGGAAGCCGATGGAGAACACCTCGAAGGTCTGGTTGCAGTCCGCGCAGACAAAGTCGTAAAGGGCCACTGTTCCTCGCCTTCTCGCTTTCAGTCCAAAGGGCACAGCCCGAACGGCCGGCGGCTTCGGAGCCATCGTCTAGTCCGGTCGACATATACCCCGTAGGGTATATGAGTATAGGTTGCGCTGGGCTGCCTGACAAGACCGGATCGCCGTTCGGGGCCTGTGCTGCGGCCAGAGCATTCTGGTCTGAACGTCATTGAAGGGGCACAGAGAGAGGCTCGACGACGGCGAAGGCTTCTCCCGGCTGCGTCTCATCGAGCGGCTGCATCGTGCCGCCGACATCGCGAACGCCGCCGCCGGCCCGCCGCCCGAAGGCGAGGCGGCTTGCGTCTTGGGGTGACAGCCGCTGCGTGTGTCCCTATAATGGGCATATGCCAGTAACTATGAGAGGAACACATGCCCCGCCCTCCGATTGAACGTTCCGTGGGAGGCATCCCGCGCATCACGCTGTTCAAGCCGGCGGGCGTGCCCGCGCGGGAGCTCGCGCAGCTCCAGCTTGCCGTCGACGAGCTCGAGGCGATTCGCCTCGTCGACCTCGAGGCGCTGAGCCACGAGCAGGCCGCTGAGGCCATGGGCGTCTCGCGCCAGACCGTCGGCCGCGTGCTGGAGCGCGGCCGCGCCAAGGTCGCCGAGGCACTGGTCGGCGGCAAGGCGATCCTCATCGGGGGCGGGCAATACCGGGTCGAACCACGGCGTATGCGCTGTTTCGCGTGCCGGGAGCTCTGGGTTGCGCCGGCCACGGGCCAGAGCCGCGTGCCTTCGTGTCCCAGATGCGGGTCCACAGACGTGGGCAGCTGCCTGGGTCCCGGCGCGCGCTGCGGTCGCAGCCGCGGGCTCGACGGTGGCATGGATCCCCGCGGACCCGGCTGCGGCGACGATGGCGGCCAGCGCCGCTGTCGCGGCGGACGAGAGCACACCGACTTGGATCGATGACGACAAAAACCACGATCGAGAGTGAGAGAGCCATGAGCAACCAGATCAGCACAAAGACCCGCGTCGCCGTTCCCTCTGAACTGCCCGGCGGCCTGGAAGCCCTTCGCTCCGGCCACTTCGGCCGCTGCGAGTGCTTCACCATGGTCGATGTGATCGACGGCCACGTGGAAGATGTGGAGATCCTTCAGAACGCGCCGCACACCGAGGGCGGCTGCATGGCGCCGGTCGTCACGTTGGCCGAGCACAAGGTCGATGCCATCATCGTCGACGGCATCGGCGGCCGTCCGCTGATGGGTTTCAATCAGGTGGGCATCGCCGTGCACGCCGGCGTCGGTGGCGACGTGCGGACGGCAGTCCAGGCGTTCATCGAGGGTGGCCTGCCTGTCGTGGGGTTGGAAGGCGCCTGCCAGCACTGAAGGCGCGCAGCCGGCCGGCAGAGCGAGGGCCCCAAAACAGCATCCCCGCCGCACGTCGGTCCGCACACCGCACACGGCGACCGGGAACAAACTGCACGAAGCTCCGGGGTTGCGACGTTGTCGCCCCTGGAGCCGTCAGCCTGTCCCGATGGTGACCGCCGCGTCGGCCGGCAGCGCCAGTCCCGTCGCTACGCGCAGCGCCTTCAGGGCCGCGGCGGGCACGATGCAATCGGTGCAGAGAGCAGCGTCGTGCCCACAGGCGAGCACGCGGCTCGATGCCTTCGGGTTGATCTCCTCGTATGCGTCCACCGTGTCGTCGGCCGCAAGACGTGCTTTGAAACGCTCGACGTTGTCGCAAGTCGTTTCGACAGTGAAAGTGACACGGCGACCATCGCTGGTCTCCGCTTGCACGGTCGTGAGGTGTCCACAGATCCCGGCTTGCACATTGGCCGCGCTCTTCATCGCAACGCCCCCCTTGTTCGGCAGCCGTCGCTCGCGGCGACCAGCCCGTTGGACACCTTGTTCGCCGACAGTCGCTGCGCAGCGAGAGCGTCCGGCCGGCGCCGTCGGCCATCGATAGAGTGCGCCATGGAGGTCACGACGGCCTGCTCGCTGGAACTTCGTCTCGCACCAAGGAAAAGACGCGGCAGAGCCCAGTGCAGAGGCCGCACTCAGTGCAGAGGTCGTGGTCGATCCGCGGCGCCGAGAAGATGTCGTCCTGCACGACGGCGCTTTGAGGACAAGCGGCCGCGGCGGGACAGGCGTGGTTCTGGGGACAGAAGCGGTCGTCGACGACGATCATGAGGGACTCCGTTCGGTCGGCTGCCTGACTGGCGCCAGTATACCCATGGGGGTATAAGTCAACAACTCGGCAGCGATGCGCCCGGGCCATGTGCCCGCCGCCTTGTTGCGTGTCACCGTGGCGCCGCGGTATGATACCCCCCAGGGTATCTGTGTTCGATTGAGGGGGCGGCCAATGGCCACCGTCAAGCTGGTCTGTCGGCAGTGCAAGCACGCCTTTGCCGTGCCGACGCTGGGTGCGATCAAGGATAAGCAGAAGCGTTGCCCCAAGTGTGGTTCCCAGGATGTGAGACAGACGCTTGGCAGCTTCCTGAGCAACGGGCCGCTGTCGTCGCCGACCTGCGGCGCGGTGCCGACCGGCGGCGGCTGAGGCCTCTGATCCGGGGCGCGGTCGCGCTCCTCACTTCAGACATCTGCGGTGGCGAAAGCCTGCCGCTCGCCTACCGGCCGGCGTGACCATGGGCGGCCGCTACGCGCGCCCCTCGTCGAGCAGACCCGGTGGGTTCCGCTCAGCTTCTGACGGCCACCACGGCGAGGTGATAGGGCAGCAGCGTGCCGGGTTCGTGGGCCTCGATCTCTTCGAGGCCCATGCTCGAGATCACGTCGCGCACGGCCGCGAGCCCGAGGACGTGGGCCAGCGGTGGGCCCAGCGGCCGCTCACAGTCGCCCCAGTCCACCACGACGAAGAGGCCGCCGGGACGCAGGAGCCTGGTGACTTCGGCGAGCGCCTCGGGCTGGTCGTAGAGGTGATGCAGCACATCGATCATGACGACGCGGTCGGCCGCCCCGTCGGGCAGCGGCACCGTGTTGGCGTCGGTCTCCACCAGCTCCAGCCTGCCGGCGAGCTCCGGCGTGAGCTTGGCGCGCAGCATGTCGGCCAGGCGCGGCAGGGCCTCGACGGCGACGACGCGACCGGCCGGCACGGCCTGGGCCAGGGCGATCGCGTAGATGCCGGTGCCGGCGCCGTAATCGACGATCGTCTCGGCGCCCGTCAGATGCAGCAGCGCCACGACGGAGCCGTGCGGCAGGGCGGCCAGGCGGGCCGGCTCTTCGAGCCGTCCGGCGTGCTGCGGGTCGAAGGCGTCGGCCGTCATGCCGCCACCGTGCTGATCTCAAAGACCGGCGGCTGCTGCAGGTGCTTCTTTACGGTACACAGGTTCATCGCGTTGACGATGGCCTCGCGGTACTTGGCGGGGAAGCCGGCGGGGAGCGTCAGCTCGAGTTCGATCCTGCTGACCAGGCCGGCGGCCGCGTCTCGGTGGGTGCGCAAGATGAGATGGGAACCCGCCGGGTCGAGGTCGCGCTGCGCCATGAAGCCCAGCGCATAGATGCCGGCGCAGGTGCCGATCGAGGCGAGGAACAGGTCGAAGGGCGCCGGCGCGGAGTCGTCACCGCCGCCTTGTGCGGGCTGATCGGTCTCGATTGTAAAGCCGCCGAAGTCGGCGAACACGCGCTTGCCGCCCGGGAAGTAGATGGCCATCTCCATGGGTGATCCCCTTTCGAGAGGTGAGAGCCTTGCTTAGGGGCGCGAGCCGTCGTCTCCGTGAGCGCCGCCCTTGCTGCTCTAATGTTGCCATGTTGCGAAATCGCGAAACTCGGCAATACTGCGGCCATGAACGACGACCGCCAGCGCTACGCCATGCACGCCGCGGTATTTGCGGCCCTGGCCAATCCTACTCGCCACGAGCTCATGCACGTGCTGTGCGCCGGGCCGCGTACCGGCACTGAGCTGGCCCAGGCCCTCGAGGTCAGCCGCCCCAACGTGTCTCAGCATCTGGCCGTGCTCCAGCGCGAAGGCCTCGTGAAGCGCTCGCGCGAGGACGGACGCGTGCTCTGGCAGGTCGTCGACCCGCGCCTGTCGCAAGCCTGTGCGCTCATCGACGAGGTCATGGGCAACGAGCTGCACTCCCGTCTTGACGTCATCGAACGCAAGACCCCGCGCCGCGGCTGATCACCGGGGCCGCGGCGCCCGGTGACCGCTCGTCCTTGACGGTAGGCGGTCCTTGAGCGTAAACCCTTCAGCGGGGCAGGGAGCAGCGGGCTGCTCTGTCGACCGTGGGTCGAGCGTCTCGCGCCGAGAGATGGCTGGAGGGCAGAAGCGATGAAGAAGCTCATCAACCGACCGCAGGACGTCGTGCAGGACGCCCTCGCGGGCGTCGCTCTGGCCCATGGCGACAGGCTGAAGGTGCATACGGCGCCCGACTACATCGTGCGGGCCGACGCGCCGCTGCGGGGCAAGGTCGCAATCGTCTCGGGCGGCGGCTCCGGCCATGAGCCGCTGCACGGCGGCTTCGTCGGCAGAGGCATGCTCGACGCCGCGTGTCCCGGTCAGATCTTCACCTCGCCGACGCCCGATCAGGTGCTGGCGGCCACCAGGGCCGTCGACGGCGGCGCCGGCGTGCTGCTCATCGTCAAGAACTACACCGGCGACGTCATGAACTTCGAGATGGCGGCCGATCTGGCTCGCGACGAAGGCATCGTCGTCGAGTCGGTCGTGATCGACGACGACGTGGCGCTGCAGGACGGCCGGCACACCGCCGGCCGGCGCGGCGTCGGCGCCACCGTCCTGGCCGAGAAGATCTGCGGGGCGGCGGCCGAGCGGCGGCGGCCGCTGGCCGAAGTCGCCGAGCTCTGCCGCAAGGTCAACGCCGGGGCGCGCAGCATGGGCGTGGCTCTCACCTCGTGCACCGTGCCCATGGTCGGCAAGCCCACCCTCGAGCTCGGCCCCGACGAGATCGAGTTCGGCGTCGGCATCCACGGTGAGCCGGGTCGCGAACGCCGGCCGGCGGCCTCCGCGCACGACATCGTGGCGGCGCTGGCGACGGCCATCGTCGACGACCTGCCCTTCGGCCGCGGCGACCGTGTGCTGGCCTTCGTGAACGGCTTGGGCGGCACGCCGCTCCTGGAGCTCTACGTCGTCTACAACGAGCTCCACACGCTGCTGGCGAGCCGCGGCATCGTCATTGCGCGCAACCTGGTCGGCTCGTACATGACCGCGCTCGACATGGCGGGCTGCTCGATCACGCTGCTGCGCTTGGACGACGAGCTCGCGGCGCTGTGGGACGCGCCGGTGGTGACGACCGGCCTGCGGTGGGGCGCGTGACGGCGGCAGACCAGGGGACCGGCCCGGGGGACGGAAGCGGCGCCCGCCGCGAGGCGATCACGCGCGGCGACGTCGTCGCCTGGATGCGCGCCTTCGCCGCGGCTGTGGCGCGCGACCGCGATCATCTGACCGAGCTCGACGCGGCCATCGGCGACGCCGACCACGGCATCAACATGGAGCGCGGCATGCAGGCAGTGCTGGGCAGGCTCGACGCGCTCGACGCGCTCGGCGAGCTTGCCGGCGGTGGCGTGGGCGAGCTGCTGAAGACGGTGGGCATGACGCTGGTGTCGAGCGTGGGGGGCGCGGCCGGACCGCTCTATGGAACCCTGTTGCTGCAGATGGGCAGCGCGGCCGGTCAGGCATCTGAGCTTACGCTGTCGGACTGGGCGAGCGCGCTGGCGGCCGGCGTGAGCGGCGCCCAGGCGCGGGGCAAGGCCGAGCTCGCCGACAAGACCATGATCGACGCCCTTGTGCCGGCCGCGGAGGCGCTGCAAGCGGGCGCCGCGTCCGGCCTTTCGCTGGCGGAGGCCCTGCGACAGTCGGCCGCGGCGGCGCAGCGGGGCATGGAGGCCACCGTGCCGCTCGTGGCCCGCAAGGGCCGGGCCAGCTACCTGGGCGAGCGCAGCGCCGGCCACCAGGACCCGGGGGCGACTTCGTCGTGGCTCCTTCTGCACGCGGCCGCGACGGCGCTCCCCGCCGGGCTGGCGCCGTGATCGGACTGGTCCTGGTCTGCCACAGCGCGCGGCTGGCTGCGGGTGTGGTGGAGCTGGCCGCTCAGATGGGCGGTCCGGATCTGCGGATCGCGCCGGCCGGCGGCCTCGACCAGCCGGGCGATCCCCTGGGCACCGACGCCACGCGGGTCGTGCGGGCCATAGAGGAGGTGTGGTCCGCCGACGGCGTCCTGGTGCTGATGGACCTCGGCAGCGCCGTGCTGTCGGCGGAGATGGCCCTGGACCTGCTGCCGCGGGCGCAGCGCGACCGCGTCGTGCTCACCGCGGCGCCGTTCGTCGAGGGAGCGGTCGCCGCCGCGGTCGCGGCG
>PLTW01000008.1:182-2516 GCA_003164655.1 Actinomycetota bacterium | reverse complement strand
TGTTCTTGATGTAGTCGGCGTGTCCGGGACAGTCGACGTGCGCGTAGTGGCGATTCTCGGTCTCGTACTCGACGTGGGCGGTGGCGATCGTGATGCCCCGCTCGCGCTCCTCGGGAGCCTTGTCGATCTGATCGAAGGCGACGTACTGAGTGTTGCCCCCGCGGTTATGGAGCACAAGCGTGATCGCCGCAGTGAGGGTCGTCTTACCGTGGTCGACGTGCCCGATCGTGCCCACGTTCATGTGTGGCTTGCTGCGGTCGAACTTCTGCTTTGCCATGTACTTACTCCTTTATCCCGGCACCCGAAGGCAATGGTCACTCAGGGGGACGTGATACCCAGTCGATGGTCGCGGCGAGGAACCCTGCCCGACCGCAAGACTGGCAGTATACACAATCCGACTCGGCAAGGGCAAACAAACCTGTCTCAGACACCTTTGACCCTTGCCACGATCTCGGCCGCGATGCTCGACGGCACCTCGGCGTAGTGTTTGAACTGCATGGTGTAGGTGGCGCGACCCTGCGTCATGGAGCGCAGGTCGGTCGCATAGCCGAACATGGTCGACAGCGGTACGGTGGCGCCGATCACGTGGGCGTTGCCGCGCTGCTCCATGCCGTCGACGTGACCGCGTCGCGAGCTCAGGTCGCCCATGACGTCGCCCATGAACTCGGCTGGGGTGACGACCTCGACCGCCGACACTGGTTCGAGCAGCACGGGCTGGGCCCTGCGGGCCCCCTCTTTGAAGGCCAGCGAGCCGGCGATCTTGAAGGCCAGCTCAGACGAGTCGACGTCGTGGTACGACCCGTCAATAAGCTGCACCTTGATGTCGACCACCGGATAACCGGCCAGCACGCCCGTGGTCATCGCTTCCTGGATGCCCTGGTCGACCGCCGGCACGTACTCGCGAGGGATGGACCCGCCCATGATGCGGCTCTCGAACTCGTAGCCGGCCCCCGGCTCGTTGGGCTCGAGGTCGATCACGACATGGCCGTACTGCCCGCGCCCGCCGGTCTGGCGCACGAACCGGCCGACGACCTTGGCGGCGCGCTTGCGGATCGTCTCGCGGTAGGCGACCTGCGGCCGTCCGACGTTGGCGTCGACGCGAAACTCGCGCAGCAGCCGGTCGACGATGATCTCGAGGTGCAGCTCGCCCATGCCGGAGATGACCGTCTGGCCGGTCTCTTCGTCGGAGACGACCCTGAAGGTAGGGTCCTCTTCGGCGAGCCGCGCCAGCGAGGCGGAGAGCTTGTCTTCGTCGGCCTTGGTCTTTGGTTCGATGGCCACCGAGATGACCGGCTCGGGGAACACCATCGACTCGAGGACGATCGGCTGGTGCTGGGTACACAGCGTATCGCCGGTGCCGGTGAACTTGAGGCCCACGGCGGCGCCGAGCTCGCCGGCGAACATCGCTTCGGCGTCCTCGCGGTGGTTGGCGTGCATGCGCAACAGGCGGCTGATGCGCTCCTTGCGGTCCTTCGAGGAGTTGTAGACATACGAGCCGGCGTCGAGCCGGCCCGAGTAGATGCGAAAGTAGGTGAGCTTGCCGACGTACGGGTCGGTCATGACCTTGAAGGCCAGGGCGGCGAACGGTTCGGCGTCGTCGGGTTCGCGCACCAGGTCGGCGCCGTCGGGCGACAGACCGTGCACGGGCAGAACGTCGAGCGGCGACGGCAGATAGTCGACGACCGCGTCGAGCAGCGGCTGGACGCCTTTGTTCTTGAAGCTCGAGCCGCACAGCACCGGGGTGATGGAGGCGTCGAGGGTGGCCGCGCGGATGGCGGCTCGCAGCTCGTCGGGGTCGATCTCGCGACCCTCGAGGTAGGCGACCGTGACCGGGTCGCTGTGGTCGGCGACGGCTTCGATCAAGCGGTGGCGATAGTCGTCGGCAAGCTCGAGCAGGTCGTCGGGGATGGCATCGCTCTCCCACGCCGTACCGAGCTCGTCGGTCCAGACCGTGGCCCGCATGGTCACGAGGTCGACGACACCGCGGAACTCGGCTTCGCGGCCGATCGGGATCTGCAGCGGCACGGGATGGGCGCCGAGGCGCTCGACCATCATGTCGATGCCGCGAAAGAAGTCGGCGCCGATGCGGTCCATCTTGTTGATGTAGCCGACCCGCGGGATGCCGTACTTGTCGGCTTGGCGCCACACCGTTTCGGACTGCGGCTCGACGCCGCCCACCGAACAGAACAGAGCGATCGCGCCATCGAGGACCCGCAGGCTGCGCTCGACTTCGACCGTGAAGTCCACGTGCCCGGGCGTGTCTATAATATTGATGCGCATGTCGCGCCACTCGCAGGTCGTCGCCGCCGAGGTGATGGTGATGCCGCGCTCGCG
>PLTW01000008.1:0-137 GCA_003164655.1 Actinomycetota bacterium | reverse complement strand
GTGCAGCGGTCGTTGTCGTCAAGCTCTGCTCGTTTTCTCGGGTTGGGTTCTTTTTGCGTTGCGCGCCCCGCGGGCGCCGGAAGACGTCGGCCGGATCAGCGGCGCCGGTCGTCTACCACCTGTAGTGGGCGAACGCC
>PLTW01000232.1 GCA_003164655.1 Actinomycetota bacterium | reverse complement strand
GGCATCCCGCCGGCGCCGCGCGGCATCCCTCAGGTCGAGGTCACCTGCGACATCGACGCCAACGGCATCGTGCACGTCAGCGCCAAAGACCTGGGCACCGGTAACGAACAGAAGATCACCATCACCGCCTCGAGCGGCCTCAGCGAGCAGGACATCGAGTCGATGATGAAAGACGCCGAGTCCCACGCCGAAGAGGACCGCCGCCTGCGCGACGTCGCCGAGGTCAAAAACAACGCCGAGAATCTCGTGTACTCCACCGAAAAGTCGCTGCGCGACATGGGCGACCGAGTCGAGCAGGCCACCCGCGACGAGATCGAAGCGGCCGCCGTCGAGGTGCGCAAGGCCCTCGACTCCGACAACACGGACGAGATCAAGGCCAAGACCGACGCTCTCATGCAGGCCTCACACAAGCTCGCCGAGGCGATCTACCAGCAGGCCCAGCAGCAGACTCCGCCGTCGGGTGACGGCACGACCGGCAGCGAGCAGGCCAGTGGCGATGAAACCGTCGAAGAGGGCGACTACGAGGTCATCGACGACGATCAGCAGCAGTGACCCGCTCGCGCCTTAGCGGCGCGGGCTGAACCGACAGGCCGAAGGTCGGCTGCCGCCGGGCCACGGGGCCCGGCGGTACAGACCGGAAAGGAGAGCAGGGCAAAATGGCGATCATCAGATGGGACCCCTTCCGCGAGATGACGAGCTTGCAGAGTCAAGTGAGCCGCCTCGCCGACTCGATGTGGTCGGGACGTCAGGAAAGCTGGCTGCCGGCGGTCGACGTGTTCGACACGACCGACGCTGTCGTGCTCAAGGCCGAGCTGCCGGGCCTGAAAGTCGACGATATCCAGATCGAGGTCGACGACAACGTCCTTACCCTCAAGGGCGAGCGCACCTTCGCTGAGAAGGTCGACGAGGAGCGCTACTACCGCGTCGAGCGGCGCTACGGCGTCTTCCAGCGCAGTCTCGCCCTGCCGCAGGGCGTCAAGGCCGACGAGATCCGGGCCACTTACGAGGACGGCGTCCTCGAGGTGACCGTGCCCAAGGCCGAAGTCGAGAAGCCCAGGCGGATCGAGGTCAAGGCGGCCCCGAAGACCGTCGAGGCGACGGTGGCCCAGCCCTGAGATGCTTTAGCGACCGCAGGGGCCGGCGCCGGGCGGGCGGGGCGTACGCCCCGCCCGNNCCGGCGATCACGACAGAGAGCGACCTGCCAATGACGACTCCCCACGACAAGAAGGATCGGCGCACGCAGACCGGCAGCGCCGGCCAGAAGGCCGACCCTGCCGGCCCGACGCCGGCCGACGAGANNGAGAAGCCGGCCGGCCCGACGCTGGTCGACGTGGCGCCGGCCGACGAGCTGCGCACCGTGACCGCCGAGCGCGACCAGTACCTCGACCATCTGCAGCGTCTGAAGGCCGAGTTCGAGAACTACCGCAAGCGCGTCCAGCGCGACAACGAGGCTCTGGTGCTGCGCGCCGGCGAGGGCGTGCTCGAGTCGCTGCTGCCGGTGCTCGACAACATGCAGCGGGCTCTGGAGTCGGCCGAGCGCCACGAGGAAGGACAGCTCATCAAGGGTGTCGAGCTGGTCTCCGGACAGCTGCGTGCGGTGCTCGAGGGCCACGGCCTCGACGAGGTGCCGTCCGCGCCCGGCCTGCCGTTCGACCCCAACGTCCACGAAGCGGTCGTGGCTCAGGACTCAGACGAGTACTCCGAAGGTCTGATCATCACTGTGCTGGAGCCCGGCTACCTGCTGCACGGCAGGCTGCTGCGGCCCGCCAGGGTGATCGTGGCGAGGTAGTCGATGGCCGACTTCTACAAGACTCTGGGTGTACCCCGCGGCGCCTCGCACGACGAGATCCGCAAGGCCTTCCGCAAGCTCGCGCGGCGCTATCACCCCGACACGAACTCGGGCGACAAGGCGGCCGAAGAGAAGTTCAAAGAGGCCAACGAGGCCTACGAGACGCTGTCCGACACAGACAAGCGCAAGCAGTACGACGAGATGCTGCGTCTCGGGGCGTTCGATCCGCGCACGGGCCGGCCCGGGCAGGGCGGCTTTCAGGGCTTCGACCCGAGCATGTTCCAGCAGGGCGGCCAGACCTTTCAGATGGGCGACTTCGGCGACATTCTGTCGAACCTGTTCGGCGGCGCCGGACAGGGCGGGCGCCGCGGCGCCGGCCGCAGCGCGGCCCAGCGCGGCGCCGACCTTCAGGCCGACGTCACGATCTCTTTTGAAGAGTCGTTGCGCGGCGCCTCGGTGCGCGTGCCGGTCGAGACCAACGGACCCTGCCCGACCTGTCACGGCTCGGGCGCCGCGCCGGGCACCACGCCCGCCATCTGTCCGGAATGCCACGGTCGCGGCGTCATGGCCCAGAATCAGGGCCCGTTTGCCATCTCGGTGCCCTGTCCGCGCTGCCACGGCAACGGCACCGTGGTCGACACGCCGTGTCCTACCTGTCGCGGCGGTGGCGCGACCCGCCAGACCCGGCGCTACGCGGTCAAGATCCCCGCGGGCGCCAAAGAGGGCACGAAGATCCGCCTCAAGGGCAAGGGCGAGGCGGGCGCGGGCGGGGGCGCTCCGGGCGACCTGTACGTCGTCGCTCACGTCGAAGACTCAGAGCTGTTCGAGCGCCGCGGCGACGAC
>PLTW01000165.1 GCA_003164655.1 Actinomycetota bacterium | reverse complement strand
CGTGGACAACATCTTCCGCTTCACCCAGGCTGGCGCCGAGATGTCGGCGCTGCTGGGCCGCATCCCCTCCGCCGTGGGTTATCAGCCGACGCTGGCGACGGATATGGGCGCCCTGCAGGAGCGCATCACCTCGACCAAGAAGGGCTCGATCACCTCGGTCCAGGCCATCTACGTGCCGGCCGACGACCTGACCGACCCCGCCCCGGCGGCGACGTTCGCCCATCTCGACGCTACGACGACGCTGTCGCGCGCCATCTCGCAGAAGGGCATCTACCCGGCGGTCGACCCGCTCGACTCGACGTCGCGCATCCTGAGCCCGGCGAGTGTCGGCGACGAGCACTACGCGGTCGCCACCCGGGTGCAGGAGATCCTGCAGCGCTACAAGGACCTTCAGGACATCATCGCCATTCTCGGCATGGACGAGCTCACCGACGAAGACAAGGTGATCGTACAGCGGGCGCGGCGTATCGAGCGCTTCCTGTCGCAGCCGTTCTTCGTGGCCGAGCAGTTCACCGGGGTGCCCGGCAAATACGTGCCGATCGCCGAGACCGTGCGCGGCTTTGCCGAGATCGTCGACGGCAAGTACGACGACCTGCCGGAGCAGGCCTTCTTCATGGTCGGCGGCATCGACGAGGTCATCGCCCAGGCCAAGACGCTCGGCGGCCACGCCGGCGCGGAGCAGGTCGCAGACGTGCCGCAGACCGACGACCATCCGCAGACGCCGGCCGGCGAGGCGGCGCCGCAGGCCGCGGGCTGATCATGTCCGACGAGCACAGCCTGCAGGTCGAGATCGTCACGCCCGACGGCTCGGTGTACACCGGTGCGTCCAGCATGGTCATCGTGCCGGGCGTCGAGGGCGAGCTCGGCTTTCTGCCGCGCCACGAGCCGCTCGTCTCGCTCGTGGCGATCGGCGAGGCGCGCGTGCAGCTGCCCGACGGCACGTGGGAGCGCTTTGCCACGGGCATCGGTTACGTCCAGGTGCTGTTCGACAAGGTGCTGCTGGTCGTCGATCAGGCCGAGCAGGCGGGCAGTATCGACGTGGCGCGAGCCACCGCGGCCCGCAAACGGGCCGAAGACCGGCTCGCGCTGCGCGGCGACCCCGGCGCGCAGGCCGAGGTCGACTTCTACAAGGCCGAGCAGGCGCTGCGCCGGGCCGAGAACCGGCTCAAGGTCGCGGCCCGCACATGACGCAGGCGCAGTGGCCCGAGCCGCCCGGGCACGACGCCGCCGGCGCCGCCAGCGAAGCCGCGGATCGAGGTCGCTCGCTGCGCGTGCGCGGCGGTCGCCGGCTCGAGGGCGAGATCGTCCTTTCTGGCGCCAAGAACTCGGCCCTCAAGCTGATGGCGGCCAGCCTGCTGGCCGACGAACCGTCGACCATCCGTCGCGTGCCGCGCATCGCCGACGTGTTCACCATGGTCGACATGCTGCGCGCGCTCGGCGCCAAGGTGACCTTCGACGACGGCGAGCTGCGCATCGACCCCTCTGGGCCGCTGAACGAGCGCGCGCCCTACGAGCTCGTGCGGCGCATGCGGGCCAGCATCATCGTGATGGGACCGATGGTCGCCCGTCTCGGTCGGGCCACGATCGCCATGCCCGGCGGCTGCAACATCGGCCCGCGGCGCATCGATTTTCACATTCGTGGTCTGCAGAAGCTGGGCGCCGCCATCGAGATCGAGCACGGTTTCATCGAGGTCACAAGCGACGGCCTGCGGGGCGCCGTCGTGCCGCTCGACTATCCCAGCGTCGGGGCGACCGAGAACCTTCTCATGGCGGCGACCGCCGCCCAGGGCACGACGGTCATCGACAACGCGGCCCGCGAGCCCGAGATCGTCGATCTCGCCAAGTTCCTCATGTCGATGGGCGCCAGCATCCACGGGGCCGGCACCAGCTCGATCGAGATCGAGGGCGGGCACGCGCTGCACGGCGCCATCCACGAGGTCATCGCCGACCGCATCGAGGCCGGCACCTACCTGTTGGCCGGCGTGGCGACCGGCGGCGACGTGACCGTGCGCGGCCTGAACCCGCCGTGCCTCGAGCTGTTCCTGAACAAGTTGCGGGCCATGGGCGTGCAGGTCGACGAGGGCGATCGCACGATCCGCGCGCGGGCGCTCGGCGCGCTGCGGCCGGTCGACGTCTCCACGCTGCCCCACCCAGGCTTTGCCACCGACCTGCAGGCGCAGTTCATGGTGGCGCTGTCGCTGGCCGAGGGCACCTCCATCGTCACCGAGAACGTCTTCGAGAACCGCTTCGCCGTGGTCGATGAGCTCAACCGACTAGGAGCCGGCATCACCACCAGCGGCCACCACGCCGTGGTCTCGGGCCCGCGTCAGTTGACCGGCAGTGTGGTCGAAGCCCCCGACCTGCGCGGCGGCGCCGCCCTGGCCATCGCCGGCCTGGTGGCCGAAGGCGTGACCGAGGTGCGCGGCCTGCATCACGTCGACCGCGGCTACGAGGACTTCGACGCCAAGCTCGCCGGCCTGGGCGCCGACGTCACCCGGGTCGAGGCCGGCGGCGAGGCCGGCGGCGCCGGCCCCTGAGCGGGTCACGACCGGGCGGCGAGGTGCCAGCGGCCCGGGTCGTGCGGTACAATCCTCATAGCCGGATGATCCGATGATGCTCATCTTCATCACGTGACGGAGCCGCCCTCAGTGCCGCAGTACACCCGGTACACCGTAACGCCCCGCAGACCCGTCGTGCCCGTGTGGGTGCGCGTCCTGAAGTGGACGGTGCTCGTGATCGTGCTGGCCGTGGCCACCACGTTCGGCATGGCCTTCGGGTACCTGCAGAACGCGGTCTCCCAGGTCTCCAGGAGCGACCCCACGACGGTCAAGGCGGTACAGAAGGTGCTCACCGTGCCGCGCACCACGCACGACCCCGTGAACATCCTCGTGCTGGGCAGCGACCGGCGCGAGAGCCTGGCCGGCGACAAGGGGCGCTCCGACACCATCATGCTGCTGCGCATCGACCCCCGCACGAAGAGCATCTCGATGCTGTCGATTCCCCGCGACCTGCGCGTCGAGATCCCCGGCTGGGGCGCCGATCGCATCAACGCTGCCTACTCCGACGGCGGGGCGGCGCTGTCGGTCAAGACGTTCGAGACGCTCACCGGCCTGCCGGTGAATCACTTCATCGACGTCGACTTTCTGGGTTTCATCGGCATCGTCGACTACCTCGGCGGCGTCTACATCGACGTCGATCGCCAGTACTACAACAACACCGCCGTCACGGGCTACTCGTCGATCGACATCAAGGCCGGCTACCAGCGCCTGAACGGCCACGATGCGCTAGCCTTTGTGCGTTTCCGCCACGACGCGCTCGCCGACTGGGGCCGCATGCAGCGTCAGCAGCTCTTCTTGCGCGAGCTCAAGCGCCAGGCGCTGCGCTGGCAGAACGTGCTCAAGTTCCCCAAGCTGATCGCCATGATCGCCCGCAACACGACCTCCGACGTCTCGTCGATCAAGCAGCTTCTGTCGCTCGTCCAGCTCGGAATCGGCGTCAATACCTCGCACATCTACCAGACGCATGTCGTCGGCGAGCCCATCGTGGTCGGCGGCGCCGACGAGCTGCAGGCCTCACCGGCTGAGGTCGCCGCGGTCGTCGATCAGTTCATGAACCCACAGCGACCGCCGGTGCTGGCGCCGCGCGGCGAGTCGCAGCCCAAAGGCTCGTTCACCGTCGCGGTGACCAACGGGGGCGCGCCCGCCGGCAGCGCCGCCGGCGCCGCCGGGCAGCTCGCCGCGCAAGGGTACTCGACGACGGTCGCCGGCGACGTCGTCCAGAGCGACACCAAGGCCACGACCGTCTATGCGACGCAGGGCTTCGCCGGCAATGCCCGCGTCGTCGCCGCCATGCTGCCGCCCAGCCGCGTGATCACCGTGCCGCGCGCCCCCGGCGTGCAGGCGGGTGTCACCGTCGCTCTCGGGCCTTCCTACACGGGCAAGCTGGTGCTGCCCCAGAAGGCGCCGGCCGGTCCGGCGATCGTCCACAACAGCCCGCAGGACACCGCCCAGTGGCTTCAGCTCGCTCATCAGACCAAGGTCAAGGTGCGCATGCCCACCGCCTGGGTGCCCGGATTCTCCTACGACTGGGCGATGTCGCGCGCCTATACCATCCCCACGGGCCATGGCAGCCGCGCGGCGCTCGTTGTGGTCGGCTTGACGTCGAGTGGCGGGTACTGGCACATCGAAGAGACGCGCTGGACCGATCCCCCGGCGATCGCCGCGCCCGACGCGGTGACCACCGTGCACGGCATCAGGTATCTGGAGTTCTACAACGGCACGCAGCTCCACATGGTCGCCTGGAAGACGGCGGGCACCCTCTACTGGGTCTCCAATACGCTCGACAACGAGATCGCCAGCAACGCGATGATGGCACTCGCCCTGTCGTTCACCGGCGTGAAGTGAACCGCGTGCCCGCGGTGCTGCGGCGTCTCGACCCGTGGGCCGCGCTGCTCCTGGGCGTGCTCGTCACGCTGGGCGTGATCATCCTGCTGGCGACCCCCGGACCGTGGCACCGCGTCGTGCCCGCGGTGGCCAGCCGGCCGCTGCTGGCGCCGCCGCCGCCGCCGCGCGACATCGCCGTCTTTGTGAACGGCCCGCGGCTCGAGGGCTGTGCCGGCGTGGTCTGGCTCCACATCGCTTACGACCAGCCACGACTGACGGCCGTCGTCGTTCCCGTGCGCCTGTCCTGCCGGCTGCCGGGCGCCGGTCTCCAGCCGCTCGCCGAGATCGTCGACCAGGCCGGCCCGCGGGTCGCCGCCGGCGCGCTGGGCGCGCGGCTCGGCGTCGCGTTCGGCTCGTGGATCACGGTCGATCCCGAGGCGGTGCGCAGCGCCCTGCCGGGCTTCGTCGACGTGGCGACCAAGGCGATCCACCCGCGGCCGGTGCCGCTGGTCGGCGTGTGGACGGTGCATCAGTCGCCGACCCGGGCGCTGCAGCGTCAGGTGCGCTACCTGCGGCTTGTGCTGGCGGACGGCAGCTTCGGCGAGCTGAACATGGTCGCGTTCGTGAACTACATCCTCGGCTCGACCGACGTGAACACGGCGCTGCGACTGCAGGCGGTCTCGGCCATCGGTGCGGCCCTGAACAGCGCCGGCGCGGGCGATCTGGTCACCAGCTCGCTGCCGGTGGTCGTGCACCGGCGCGGCCGGTACGAGCTCTGGGCACCGTCGGCGGTCGCGCTCCTTTCGCTGCGTCAGTCGCTGGCCTTCGACGCCGCGACGCCGATCTACGCGGCCACGGTCGCCGTGCGACCCGCCGGCCGCACCGTCATGGTGCTGACCTCGCCTCTGGGTCGCTGGTCGGCGGTGTATCGCGTGGCTTTCGAGCGCGCCCTGCAGGGGTATGGCGTGCGCGGCTTGCGCGTGACGCTGCGGGCGTGCGGTTCGCGGGCGGCTGTGGCGCGAGCGCTCGACGGGCCTGCGGCGGGCTCGACCCTCGGAGTCGTGGTCGCCGTGGGCGGATCGCCGGCCGGGGTCGCGCCCGCGGCCGGCACGGCGGAGGTGCTCGACGCGGCCCTGAGCGGCGTGCAGGCGCACGGGCTGCCGGCCGTCGTGTCGGACGTGCCGGCCTTCGATGCCGCCGTCAACGACATGATCGACCGGCAAACGGCGGCCGCCGGCCTGCCGCTGTCGGGCGTCGCCGCCGTTCTTGCCCCGGTCGCCGCCGCTCCCGCTTCCGGCCCCAGCGCGGCGCCGACGGCGAGCGGCAGCCCCAGCGCGGCGCCGACGGCGAGCGGC
>PLTW01000247.1:15662-15835 GCA_003164655.1 Actinomycetota bacterium | reverse complement strand
CTGCTGCTGGCCCCCCGACAGCTGGGCCGGATAGGTGTCGAGCTTCTCGCCCAGACCGACCCGGCGCAAGAGCTCCTCGGCCTCCTTGTCGGCCTGCTTGCGGGAGATGCCCTGCACGCGGATGGGCGACTCCCTGACGTTCTCGATCGCGGTCATGTGCGGGAACAGGTTGA
>PLTW01000247.1:0-15648 GCA_003164655.1 Actinomycetota bacterium | reverse complement strand
CAGCAGCGTCGACTTGCCGCCGCCCGACGGCCCGAGCAGCACGTAGGTCTGCTGCGGCATGACCTCGAAGTCGATGCCCTTGAGCACGTCGAGCCTGCCGAAGCTCTTCCAGACCTGTTCGGCCTTGACCATGGGCTGGCCGCTGGCGAGATCGGTCACGACCGGCGCGGCGACAAGCGTGGCGTCGTCAGCCATGAGCCCTCGCCGCCCTTCGCCCGGCGCGCTTTTCGGCCGCTTCGGCCTCTTTCTGACCGAAGCCCTTGCCGAAGTATCGCTCGAGGTAGATCTGGCCGATGGTCAGGACCGTGGTGACCGCGAGGTACCACATGCAGGCCACGATGAGCAGCGGCATGATCTGGAAGGTCTGCGAATAAACGATCTGCAGCCGGCCGAACAGTTCGACGCCGCCGCCCAGGACCGCCAGCAGCGAGGTGGTCTTGAGCATGCTGATGGTCTCGTTGCCCATCGTCGGAATGATCACCCGCATGGCCTGCGGCAGGACGATCCGGCGCATGATGAGCGTAGGCGACATGCCCAGCGACGACGCTGCCTCGGTCTGGCCGGCGTCGACCGAGATGATGCCGGCGCGCACGAGCTCGGCGGCATAGGCCGCCTCGTTCAGGCCCAGCGCCAGGATGGCCACCACGATGACGTGGTTGACGAGCACGCCGGTGTTGGTGGAGCCCAGCGACAGACCGGTGAAAGGCAGGCCTGCGTAGAAGCGGCTGTAGAGCACGCCGATGTTGCCCCACAGGATGATCTGCACGTAGACGGGGGTGCCGCGAAAGAACCAGATGTAGACCCAGGCGATCCAGGAGAGCACGGGGTTCGCGGAGAGGCGCATCACGGCAAGGATCGTGCCCCCCACGGCGCCGACGACCATGCAGACGAACGTCAGCTCGATGGTGAGCGCCACACCCCGCAGCACGAGGGGCTTGAAGAGGTAGTTGCCCACCACGGGCCAGTCGACGTTCGGACTCTTGATGAACGAGTAGATAAGCGCCGTCACGAGGTAGATCACAACGACAGCGCTGATCCAGCGACCCCAGTGGCGAACCGGGATGGCCTTGATCGCCTCGGGGCGTGTGTCGGTTGGGGCCGGGCTACCGGCCCCAGCCGACGGGCTCTGACCCTGAGCAGTCGCCATCACACGCCTGCGATCAAGGAGACGTACTTGTCGTCGGAATCGGCTTCGAGCCCTGGTTGATTTGGGCCGAGGTGACCTTGATCAGGCCGTAGGCGTCGACGATCTTCTGGTAGTTGCCGTCGGTGATCAGGTCCTGCAGCGCCTTCTGCACGGTGCTGACGAGGGCGGTGTTGGTCGCCACGATGCCAACGCCGACGAGCTGCGGGTCGTAGCCCTGCGGCGCCGCCGGGTCGGCGACGACCTCGAGGCTGTTGCCGTTGTTGACCGTCTTGGCGTTGTACTCGGCGGTCGAGTGGTCGGTCAGGTCGCCGACCGCGCGGCCGCTGGTGACGGCAAGAAAAGCGGCGGGCTGGTTCGGGAGCGCCAGGATGGTCATGGCCTTCTTACCGGCGCCCTGAAGCTGGGTGTTCAGGGTCTGAAGGAGCGCCTGCTGAGTCGTGCCGCTCTCGCAGCAGACGGTCTGGCCGGCCAGGCTGTCCAGGTTGGTGACGCCCTTGGGATTGCCCTTGACGACCAGGATCGACGTGCCGTCGTAGGCGTAGTCGACGAAGCTGACGCCCTGCTTCTCGCGCTGGGCGTTGTCGTACATGTCGGACATGATCATGTCGCGACGGCCGCCCTTGATCGCCAGGATGATGCTGTCGAACGGCGTCTCGTTGAACGACGCGGGGATGCCGATCTTCTTGCCGATGGCCTGCGAGAGGTCGTAGTCGAAGCCGGTCACCTGCTTGCTGGTGGCGCTGACGTAGTACTCCCACGGCGCGTAGGGGATGTCGCTGGCGACCCGCAGGTTGTTCGCGGCCGCGATCGAGCTCGGCAGCATTGCCTTCAGCGACGCATCGGTCGTGACGGCCGCCAGGTCCGCCGCCGTCCACGGCGCCGCTGCCGTGGTCGCGCTGGCGCTCGGGCTGGCGCTCGGACTGGCACTGCTCGACGAACTGCTACTGCTGCCGCACGCGGCCAGCAGCGCCACCATGGCGATCGCGAACAGGGCCGCGATCGACCACAGGGCGAGACGTCGCGTTGACCTGCGCGACGCCCGTTGAAGTGGAACGCTCATCGTCCACCCCCCTTTCGGCGGCGCCGACCGGCGCCTCCATAGGATTGTGAGCACACGATACTACCAGGCAGGCCGCCGTGGATACGTTTCCTCGACGGCGCAGCCGACCGCCGCGCCTTTGCCCCAGCGGGTCGACCGCCGCGCCCTTACCCCAGCGAGCCGACGGCAGCCTCGACGGCTTCGAGGATCTCGCCGGAGGCCACGAGCGCCGCCATCGTATTGTGATCTGAGTAGAGCGGCCGGTCTTCGGCCAGGTGCGCGACGTGGCGCCGCACGACGTCGTGGGCGGCGCGCACGCCGGCGCCCGCGGTGAAGTCGCGAAAGTCGAGCGCCTGGGCGGCGGCCATGAGCTCGATGCCCACCACNNGCGGCCAGGATGCGCTGTTCGGTAATCAGCGTGTCGGCGGTGTACTGGCTGAGCATGAGTCCCGAATAGAAGCCCGGCTCGGCGGTCAGAAAGTCGGGCAGCCCCTGGCTCAAGGCCGGGTTTTCGAGGCGGTTCAGGCGCCGCTCCGACAGGACGCTCACCATGGTGATCGCCTGGCCGACCATCTCCATGGGCAGCGAGACAGGCGTGCCCTGGAAGTTGGCGCCGGTGAGCGTCAGTTTGTCTTCGGGGATGAAGATCGGGTTGTCGCCGACGCCGTTGAGCTCGATCTCGACCTGCGTACGGGCATAGGCGACGGCGTCGTGGGCGGCGCCGATCACCTGCGGCGAGGAGCGCATGGAGTAGGCGTCCTGGACCTTTGTCTTGATCTTGCCTGTGGCCAGGTCGCTGCCGTCGATACAGCGCCTGATGGCGGCGGCGCTGCGCACCGCTCCGGCAAAGCCGCGCAGCTCATGCAGGCGCGCGTCGTAGGGCTTGAGGTTGGCCAGCAGCGCCTCGAGCGACATCGCGCAGGCGATCTCGGCCTGGCGCAGCCAGCGGTCGGCGTCGTACAGCAGCAGGGCGCTCATCGCGGTGAGCACGTTGGCGCCGTTGATGGTGCCCAGGCCGTCGCGGGCCCGCAGGCCGGGGATGGCGATGCCGGCGCGCTCCATGGCGGCGCTCGTGGGCAGCCGCTCGCCCTGGTAGAACGACTCGCCTTCGCCCATCAGCGACAGGGCGAGCTGAGCCATCGGGGCGAGGTCGCCGCAGGCGCCCACCGAGCCCTTCTGGCAGACCACCGGAGTCACGCCCCGGTTGAGCATCTCCACGAGAGTGAGGGTGATCTCCGGGCGGATGCCCGAGTTGCCGTGGGCGTGGACGTTGATACGGCCGGCCATCGCCGCCCGCACCACCTCCTGAGGCGCGGGTTCGCCGATGCCGGCGGCATGATTGTAGACCAGGGCGCGCTGAAACAGCCCGACCTGCTCGTCGGTGAGCACGACTTCGGAGAACTCGCCGATCCCCGTATTGGTGCCGTACATGATCTCGTGGGCCGCGAGCTTGTCTTCGAGCATGGCCCGGCACACGCGGATGCGCTCCAGCGCTTGCGGGTCGAGTGCGACCTGCTCGCCGTCGCGGGCGATGCCCACGAGGCTCTCGATCGTCAGCGACCGGCCGTCAAGCGTGATAGTCACAAGGCACTCCTTCTGCTCGCCGCAGGCGAGACACCGGGACATCGTTTGCGTGTTCGTAGACTACCGCCGCTGGCAGGGAGCGCAACCGCGACCGTGCCGCCCACACGGTGCGGGCGCGCCGGCCGGCCCCGTTCACAGGTGTAAGCAACGCCGACAGGTGGCAAAGGAACCCGACGGCCGCCGCGTACGGCGGCCGTCACTGAAAACTTCGTTTGGGAGGTGCGAACCTATGAGAATGTTGACACGCACGTGGACAGGCCGCGCCGCGCTTGCCGCGTGCCTCCTGGCGCTGCCCGTGGCGGTCGCCGCCTGCGGCAGCAAGTCGACTGCCGCAGCGACGCCGAGCGCGACACCGAGCCCTGCCATGAACGCCTCGCCCTCGGCGGCCATCACGACCGCCTGGCAGACCTTCTTTGCCGGCACGACACCGGCGGCGACCAAGATCACCCTGCTGCAGAACGGTCAGCAGTTCGCCACCGTCATCCAGGCGCAGGCTGGCTCGCCGCTGGCCAAGGCGACACAGGCCAAGGTGACGGCGGTGAGCGTCACCTCGCCGACCACGGCCGACGTGACCTACTCGATCGTGCAGGGCGGCCAGGTGGCGCTGCCCGACCAGAAGGGACAGGCGGTGCTCGAGGGCGGCGTCTGGAAGGTCTCGGCGCCGAGCTTCCAGGCCTTGCTCAAGCTCGAGCAAGGACAGGCCGGCGCCTCGCCTTCGGCGTCGCCGTGAGCGGCGCCGCTTAGGGCGCCACGATGGCACGTCCCCCAGCCGCGGCGAGCGGCGGGACGGCGGCCGCCTCTGGCGGCCGCCGTCCCGCCCTGGCGACCCTCACCGCAGTCCTCTTTCTGACGTTCCTCGACACGACGATCGTCAGCGTCGCCTTGGCCGACGTGCAGTCGAGCCTGCACGCCGGCGTCGCGCAGTTGCAGTGGGTGGTGAACGGCTACGCCCTGACCTTCGCCGGTCTGATGCTGGCCATGGGCACGCTGGGCGACCGCCTGGGGCGCAAGCGCGTGATGCTGGGAGGCCTTGCGGTGTTCATCGGCGGCTCGCTGTTCGGCGCGCTGGCGCCCACGGTCTCGGCCCTGGTCGCCGCCCGGGTGATCATGGGCGTAGGCGCCGCCGCCAGCGAGCCGGGCACGCTGTCGATCATCCGCCACCTCTACCCCGAGCGCGCGCGGCGCGCCCGGGCGCTGGGCGTCTGGGCGGCGGTCGCCGGCCTGGCGCTGGCCATGGGACCGGTGCTCGGCGGCGTTCTGGTGGGACTCGGCGGCTGGCGCGCCGTGTTCTGGTTCAACCTCGCCGCCGGCCTGGCCGCTCTGCTCGGGGCGCTGC
Organism: Actinomycetota bacterium; assembly: GCA_003164655.1. GTDB lineage: Bacteria > Actinomycetota > Thermoleophilia > UBA2241 > UBA2241 > Bog-752. Next base: position 10,542 of record PLTW01000247.1, on the reverse strand, counting down.
TCACCGTGCCCGAGAGCGCAGACCCGCAGGCGTCCCGCATAGACATCGCCGGCTTTGTCCTCGGTCCGCTGGCGCTGGGCGCGGCGATCTTCGCCGTCATCCACGGCGAGACCACCGGCTACCGCGACCCCGTGGTCGTCACGCTTTTCGTGGTGAGCGCCGTGACGGCCGTCGTGTTCGTGGCCGTCGAGCAGCGCAGCCCGGCGCCGATCTTCGACCACGTCTACCTGCTCAAGGCGCCGTTCACCGGCGCCCTGACGGTCGCCTTCGCCGCCTACTTCGGCATCTTCTCGATCTTCTTCTTTACGGCGCTGTACCTGCAGGTCGTGGTCGGTTACTCGGCCTACCGCACGGCGGTCCTGTTCGTGCCCATGGCGATCGCCATGATCGCCGCCTCGGCCCTCACCGGACGCTGGGTGGCCCGCGCCGGGCCGCGCCTGCCGACCGTGCTCGGTTGTCTTTCCGCCGGAGCCGGCGTACTGGCCACCGACCTGGCGCTGCGCGGCCAGGTGGAGTTCGCCACGCTCGCCCCCGCGCTGGCCCTGGCCGGCCTGGGCTTCGGTGTCGCCGTCGTGCCGGTCACCTCGGTCGCCCTGGCGGTCGTGCCGGCCGAGCACTCCGGCATGGCCGCCGGGGCGACCACGACCGCCCGCGAGCTGGGTTCGGTGGTGGGCGTCGCCGTGCTGGGCTCGCTGGTCAATGGCCACCTGACGGTCGAGCTGACCAGGCGGCTCACCGGCCTCGGCGTGCCGGCCGGGTTTCGCACTATCGTCATCAACGCGGTCGAAACCGGTCAGGTGCCCAAGGGCAGCGGTGGAGCGGCCGCCGCTCAACAGGCTTTCGGCCCCATCGTGGCCCACGTCATCGACGCCGCCTTCAGCGCCTTTCGCAGCGGCCTCTCGATCTCGCTGGTGGTGGCCGGCGTCGTGATCCTGGGGTCAGGGCTCATCGCCTGGGTCACGCTGGATCCGGCCAGGCGCGGGCCCGAGATCGAAGCCTAGAGTCGGCGGACAAAGACAGAACGGCGGGGCGGCCACAAGGCCGCCCCGCCGCAGGCCGCCCTTACCTGTGACGGTCGCCTACTTCTCGTGCTTGCGAGCGCCGAAGGCATTCTTGAGCTCCTTCTCCTGCGCTTCCGTGAGATTGGAGCGCACGAGCTTGGCGCCGGTGCCCTGGACGGCGGCCAGGAACTTGTCTTCGGTGAGCTGGCCGATGAGCAGAAACCAGCCGGCCTTGCCCGGCGGCACGGCGTCGCCCATCTCCTGCAGGACGCGCTGGTCGATGCCGGTCTTGCCGAGCTTGCCGAACAGGGCGCCCATGCCGGCGCCGATGGCAAGACCCAGGAAAGGCACGAAGAACAGCAGGCCGAACAGCATGCCCCAGAAGGCCCCGCCCAGCGTGCCCGCCCCGACCAGATGGCTGTCGTGCTTGACGTGGGGCTTGCCGTCGGGGTCGCGCACGACCTCGGCAGCGTCCTGTAACTGGACGATCAGGTCCTTCTGCATCTCGGCCAGCTTGAGGCCGAAGCGGTCGGCTTCGACCTCGTTTTCGAAGCCCAGAACCATCAGTTCACTCATACGCGCTCCTTTCGACTGGTGGCCGTGCGTTTTGTTGCGTTGAAAGCCTAGAGACTCACAAGCCGGCGTCAAACGTTGGGCGCGGCCCGGCGAGGCTGGGCGCCGCCCGCGCCCACGCCCGACCTCGCCGCTCCTCTAGGCCGACACGTCGGTCGGTGCGACCGCCGGCTCGCCGTCGAGCGGCCGTCCTCCCAGCGTCTTCTTGAAGAACAGGTAGGCGACCGGCCCGGTGCACATGGCGATCACGCCGCCGATGCCATACCAGCCGAACGTCCAGCCGAAGATCGAAAACGAGGCGTGGCCGAAGATCGTGGTGCTCGTGTCGATGGCGTTGGTGTAGAGGGTGAGCAGGGCGATGAAGATCGCCGGCGCGCAGATCGCCACGAGGGTCGCCGTGCCGCCCCATATGCGGAAGGGTCGCTCGAGTCCGGGCTCCTTCTGGCGCAGGCGGATGGCGGCCACGAAGATGAGCAGGTAGTAGAGCATGTTGAGAAAGACGTCGATCACGACCAGGTTGGCGAACGAGCCGATGATGAGCACCAGATTGAGTCCCGCCAAGAAGAGGATCGAGACGAAGGGCGTACCGTACCTGGGGTGCGCTCTGGTGAGAGCCTTGGGCAGCAGCCTGTCTTCGGCCATGGAGTAGGCCGGCCGCGAGCCCGAGGTGAGGTAGTCCTGATAGAGCGCCATGTTGCTGATCACGGCGACCCCCAGCATGACGTACCCCAGCACCGGCCCCCCAAGGGCCTTGGTGATCTCGACGAACGAGATGCCGCCGGTGGTGGCCCATTCGCTCCACCTGCCGACCCCGGCCAGGCCGGCGAGCGTCGGCAGGACGTACAGGGCGACGACGATCGGCATGGCGATCATCAGCCCGCGCGGAATGAGCCGCCGCGGGCTGTGGACCTCGCCGGCGATCGTCGACATCGAATCGTAGCCGGAGTACATCCAGACTCCCACCGCGAGGCCCAGATTGAGACTGCTGCCGACCGACTGGCCGGGAGGCACGAAGGGCTGCAACGGAGAACCATGCCATTTGGCAAAGCCGAGTACGATCTCGACGAGGAACGGCGCCACGATGACGACCGTGAACACGACCGAGCTCAGAGCGATGATATTGAGGCCGCGGATGTTGGTGTAGGCGAACACCGCGATGAGCGCGGCGCCGATCAGCCAGAGCTCCCAGCCGTTCAACTGCGGCCACCAGGTGGCGACGTACCCCTGGACCAGGGCGATGTAGACGGCCGAATCGACCCACTGACAGGTCCACGCCCACCAGCCGCACTGAAAGCCCCAGAACTCGCCCATGGCGCGCCGCGTCCAGGCGTAGTAGCCGCCCTCTTCGGGCAGCGCCGAGCCCAGCTCGGAACAGACCAGCGCCATGGGCATGGCCCAGAAGACCGGCAGGGCCAGCAGCATCACGATCGTGAGACCGGGGCCCGACGACGAGACCATGTCTTCGATGCCGAAGGCGCCCGAGGAGACGAAGATGAAGATCATCGCCACCACGGCGAACAGGCGGATGTTGACGGTGCGCAACTGGTCGGTCATGCGACACCTCTCCCTTGCCTTACCATACCGCCCCCCCTGCCGGTCTGTGGTCTGCCTCGCCGGGTCACGTGCGCTGCCGGGCGCCTTACTGGTCGAGCGACAGGTCGACCACACCCCACGGCGCGCCGTGCTGGGTCATCAGCTCGAGGAACGGCGCCGGCTCGATCTGCTCGGGCGCATAGACGCCCGGCTTGCTGAAGATGCCCTTGGCCAGCAGCAGCGCTCCGCAGGCGGCCGGGATGCCGGTCTGGTAGCCGGTCCCCTGCACGCCCATGGTGCGGAAGGCCTCGTCGTGCGAGGTGATCTGATACATGTAGCGGCGCACGCGCTTGCCGGCGATGGTGCCGTCGGCCAGCGCCCCGACACACACCGCGCCGTGCATGCGGCCGATCAGGTCGACCGACTTGGGCAGCCGGCTGACCAGCAGGTCGAGCGGCCGGAAGCGCGCGCCCTCGAACTCGATCTCCTTGTTGTGGTCGAAACCGAGCTTGCGCCAGGTGAGCAGCAGGTTGACCCACTGGTCGTCGAGGGCGATGAAGAAGTCGGCGTCGCGCAGACCCTTGGCGCTCAGGAACATGGGCATGAGCTGGGCCTCTTCGTGGTCGACGTTCCACACCTTGAGCTTGCCGACCGGGGCCGGAAAGTCGAACTCGCGAGTCGTGGTGAGCGACGTGCGGCGGATCTTCTTGCCGTTCTCGAAGGCGTGCGGCGGCAAGATGAGGCACTCCTCGACCATGGTGGTCGGCGAAAAGCTCGGGGCAAAGTCGACGCCGTCGACCGAGCTGTTGTCGCCGTCGAGCACCGTGAGCCGCTCGACGGTGTCGAACTGGTCGTAGAGTGCCCGGGCGAAGACGTCGCTGGCGCCGGGGTCGATGCCGAAGAAGACGAGCGCCGTGAGGCCCTTCTTTTTGAACTCGCCGTCGAGGGCGATCTCTTCGTCGACGTCGGCCGTGCCCACGACGTCACGCGGCCCGGCGGCCGCCATGTCCAGGTAGTTCGTGCCGGTCTCCACGCAGGCGGCCATGATGTCGAGGTTGTACTCGGGGATCAGGGCGTTGAAGCACAGCTCGACGCCGGTCAGCGCCTTGACGAGGGCCTCCTTGTCGGTGGCGTCGAGCGGCAGCGTCTCGACCTTGCCGGGCGGCAGCTTGGCGGCCACCTCGGCCAGCCGCTGCTCATCGACGTCGGCCAGCACGACGCAGCTCACGTCGGGATCGGGGGCCATGGTGCGCGACGTCACCTCGCCCACCGAACCGACACCCAGTTGCAGGACCCGCATGTCTATCACCCTTTCGTGTGCTCCAGCCGTCCGGCCGGCGCGTGCGAACTTGTCGAGTGGGCGGCCGAAACTTGCTCGGAAGATTTGACCGCGGCCACCGACGGTGACGGGATTCTCCCAGCTATCGCGGCCAACTGACAGGCCGATTCCTTGCGCAAACTTGTTCACGATCCGGCCGCGGAACTGCTCGTACTTGACCATCCCGGCGGCGCCCGATAGGTTGCCGGCATGAGCGCCTTTCTGAACGTCCAGCGCGCGGCCCGGCGGCTCGGGGTCTCGCCGGTGACCATCCGCCGCTGGACGGCGACCGGCTTTCTGCCCTGCACGCGCACCGCCGGCGGCCACCGGCGCATCGCCGTCGACGACATCGAGGAGCTCGCCCGGGCGATCGGCGGCAGCTCGCAGCTGGCCGCCCGGCGCGCCCGCGAACGCGAGCTCGACACCATCGTCGAGACCTCGATCGCCGTGGCCAGCGAAGTCGACCTGCAGCCGCTGCTTGCCGAGATCGCGCGCCGCGTGACGCACCTGCTCGACTGCGACTTCTGCGCCGTGTCGGCCTACGACCGCGAGCTCAGGCTGGTGCGCACGCTGGCCGAGTACGACGCTACGGGCAAGCGCCTGCCCGACACCGAGACGTACGACGTGCGTCAATACCCCCTCACCCGCAAGGTGTTGGACGAGCACACCCCGGCAGTGGTGAATGTCGACGACCCGCGCGCCGACGCGGCCGAGGTCGCCACCCTGCGCAGCGGCGGCGACCGCAGCCTGCTCATGCTGCCGCTGGTCTACCGCGGCGAGGCGATCGGCCTGCTCGAGGCAAGCGACGCGCGGCGCGCGCGCTCGTACTCCCGCCAGGAGCTGCGGCTCTGCGAGGCGGTGGCCGGGCAGGCCGCCGTGGCCTTGCACAACACGTCGCTGCGGGCGGCGTCGCGCTCCGGCCGCGATGACTTGAGAAGGCTGTGCGAGGCGCTGCGCGACATGGCGCCGGCGCTCGCCGCGACCCTTGCCGCAACCGACGAGGGCGCGCGTTTCGAGGGGCTGGCGCACGCGGCCTGCGAGGCACTGGGGGCGGTCTCGTGCGTCGTTACCGGGCCGCGGCGCACGGCCGGCGCCGCCCAGCCCGGCGGGCCGGGCGCCGGCCACGTTCTGGTCGGCCGCGACGCTGGCGCCGCCGTGGCGATCACCGTGACGCTGCCCCAGGCCCCGTCGGACGGCGTCGCCGAGCTGCTCGACTTGCTGGCCACGGTCGCCGCGGCCGGCGTGAGAGAGCCCGCCCCGGCGGCGCCCGCCTGAAGCCCGTCCCGGGGCGCCCGCCTAACTCAGCACGCGCCGCCGAAAGCCGTCGATACCCACCCACGACAGCACGACGGTGAAGGCGATCATGCCCGCGTAGATGGCCCAGATGGGCATGTGCACGACGCCCGACGTGAGCGCCAGGCGAAAGCCTTCGCACATGTAGACCAACGGGTTCACCAGCACGACGATCTGCAGCCAGCGGATGGGCGCGAGCGACGCCCAGGGGTAGTAGACCGCGCCGAGGAAGGTGATCGGCAGCACGACGATGGCAAACAGCAGGGGCACCTGCTGGGGCTTGACCCGGGTGCCCATCGTCAGGCCGAGGGCCGCGCTGAGCACGGCCGCGATCGGCGCGATGGTCAGCAGGAACAGCCAGTGCACGTGCAGGTGCACCGGCGTCGCCGGAATGACGGCCGCCAGCGGGAACACGACGAGGCCGGCGATCAGCGCCTGCACGGCGCCGGCGGCGATCTTCTCGACCGCCACCCCCCACACCGGCAGGGGCGCCATGACCCTGTCTTCGATCTCGCGCGTGTAGCCGAACTCCTGCACCAGCGGCAGGGCGACCGCCTGCACCCCCTGAAAGATCATCGACGTCCCCACCACACCGGCCATGAGCAGGGTCGAGAAGGCCGCCTCCGACGACGACGAACCACCCACCCCCTGGCCGATCTTGGGAAAGACGTAGGTGAACACGAACACCAGCAGCAGCGGCTGCATGACGGTGCGGATGGCAAACACGACGATCGTCTTGCGCAGAACGCGCAGGTCGCGCAGCAGCAGAGCCCAGAAGGCCGCGAGCGACGCGCCGCGCGATGGGCGAAAGCCCATCGCGCGGCGCGTCGCGAGATGGTCGGCGACGGCGCTCATTCGCGCAGCTCCTTGCCGGTCAAGGCGATGAACACGGTCTCCAGCGTGGGCTCGCTGACCGACAGATCGGTGATGGCAAAGCCGCCCGCGTCGGCCAGGGCCACGATCCGCGGCACCACGCCGTCGGCGCCCTTGAGGAACACGGTGACCGCACCGTCGCCGGTCTCGGTGCGGGCGCCGTCGCCGAGGCCGGCCGCGAGCGCGGCGGCAAACGCAGCCGGGTCGCCGGTCGTGGCCACCCGGGCGATCGTGTCGGCACCGACCGAGGCCTTGAGTCCGCGCGGCGTGTCGAGAGCCAGAATACGGCCGTGGTCCATGATCGCCACCCGGTCGCAGAGCTGGTCTGCCTCTTCCATATAGTGCGTCGTGAGCAGCACGGTGAGACCCTCGCCGTGAAGGCCGTGGAGGATCTCCCAGAGGGCCAGGCGGCTCTGCGGGTCGAGGCCGGCCGTGGGCTCGTCCAGGAACAGGATGTGCGGCCGGTGGGCGATGCCGCGGGCGACCATGAGCCGCTGGGCCATGCCGCCCGACAGCGTGGCGACGTCGGCCCGGGCCCGGTCGGCCAGGTGGAACTGCGCGAGCAGCTCGTCGGCCCGGGCGCGCGCGGCGGCCTTGTCGGCGCCGAAGTAGCGGCAGTGGAAGTACAGGTTCTCCCAGACCGTCAGGCTGCGGTCGAGCGTGTTGGACTGAGCCACCACGCCGATCGCCTGTTTGGCCAGAGCCGGCTCGGCGACGATGTCGACGCCGCCCACGCAAGCCTCGCCGGCGGTCGGGATGACACGTGTCGACAGCATGCCGACGGTCGTCGTCTTGCCGGCGCCGTTAGGGCCCAGTAGGCCAAAGATCTCGCCGGCGGCGACCGTCAGGTTGAGCGACTCGACGGCGCGGATGCCGCCGGGAAAGGTCTTCGACAGGCCGACCGTCATGATGACGTCGTCCAGGTTACAAGCCAGCCCCCGCTCCAGGGCGGCTGCCGCGGTGGGCGCAAGCCCCTGACTGCTACTCTGCACGCGCGTTCCTCTCGTTGCCCGGCGGGCGGCGACCCGCCGAGGCACCACCGGCGGTGGCGCTGCCGGCGCCGAAACGACCCCCCGCGGCGCAGCCCGCCGCGGGGGCGCCGACCACGAAGGGTCGTCGATCACCAGGTTGTCGCCCCGCGGGTCGTTCGGCAAACTAAAAGGCGGGGCGGCGCCTGTCCTACGAGGTGGCCAGCAGCCGCCGCAGGGCCTCTTGGGGGCCGTCGAGCAGCGGCGCGCCGTGATCGAAGCAGAGCATGGCAAAGGGCAGCTCGAGGAGCCGTTCGACGCTGCGCCGGGTCTCGGCGGGGTCTTCGTGATACTCGGGCGGTATGAAGTGCAGCACGCCGCCGCTCTCGTGCGAGACGAGGTCGGAACAGAACAGCACGGCCGGCTCGGCAACGCGCAGGAACGAGTAGTGGGGCCACTCCGGTCCCGGCGTGCGCACGGCGACGAGGCCGCCCGGCAGCGTGTCGCCCTCGCCGTAGCGGCGGTCGGGCTCTTCGTCGGCGGCGGTCGCGTCGACCGGCAGCCAGACCTCGGCGCCGAGCTCGCGCCGGTAGCGCCAGGCGGCGCGCTGGTGACAGCGGGCGGTCAGCACGACGGCGCCCGGCCTGGGCAGGGCGGCCAGGGCGTCGTCGGCGAGGCGCACCGGGTCGACAAAGACGCAGTCGTCGCCCGACACGAGGGCGTGCGAACTCGACATCGCGCCGCCGATAGCGGCGTTGTGAATGTACCAGTGATACAGGCCCTCGACGATCTCCTCTGACTGTTCGGCGACCTCGCGTGGCTCGGTCATGGCTTCCTCCTTTGAGACTGGTATGCCCGCCGGCGCAGGCGCCCGCGCGGCGCCGGGCTGCCCCCCGCCGCAGGGATCCGCGCGGCGCCCGGCCGCCCCCGACTCGCCCTAGTGCCGCGCGACGAGCTCGAGGTCGGCAGTGAGGGTGGCCACGTCGATGCCGGGCGGGTCGTGCCGCAGCCAGACGGGCGACAGCAGCGCGTAGAGCTCGTCGCAGTAGGCGGTGTGGAACCCCCACGAGGCCTTGACGGTCGTGCCCCAGGTGACCACCGTCGGGCCCGCGGCATCGTAGGCGGCATAGACCACACAGTGACCGTTATGCGGGTTGGGCTTGTGGTGCGGCGTGCCGTCGGGCGTCACCGTCCAGGCGGGCAGATCGCCCGGCGAGTCGGGCAGCACGGCGTCGGGCAGCTCGACGCCGACGTACAGGCAGCCGAACAGGTCGATGGCCAGCTTGGCGTTCTCGACCGACTGGGCGTCGACCTCGACGAAGGCCTTGACCGTCTGGCGGTCGATGCCGCGCGTACGCCAGTACTTCAGAGCGTCGAGGAGGGTGGTGCCGCGGTCGGTCGGATTGCCGCCGGGACCGTCGTCGCGCGGATCGTAGCCNNCCCACAGCATGTCGGCGTGGGCCTGTCCGGCGAGAGCGCAGTCGCCCACAGTATCGTTGCCGAGCATGCCCCAGGCCTTGACCGCCGCCGCGTAGTCGACGGCGGCCGGCGGGGTCGGCGCCGCCGGCGTCACGTACTTGGCCAGCATCAGGTTGCGGTCGTCGTCCTGCTTGGGCAGCTTGCCGAGCTGATAGACCGAGTCTGGCATGGCGGTGCTCCTTTGCGCGGCGGTGTCCGGTCGGTCGTAGCGCGAGTCAAGCAGCGCTCAGACGGCCGGTCAAGGGTCGACTGCCGTGGCCTCGGGCGTCGTGGCCGCCGGCGCGGCGACACCGAGCTCCGATTCGAGCGCGAGCAGCGCCTTGCGCTGCTCCAGCAGGGCGACCTGGCGTTTCAGCGTGGAAAGCTCGGCGTACGAACCCGCGGTCGCCAGCAGACCCGCCTGTGCGATCTCCTGGCGCTTGAGCTGCAGCTCCCTGGTCAGCACCGAGATCTGCTGGTCGAGCCCGGCGCTGCGCAGGGCGGCGACCCGGTCGACGACCTTCTTGGAGCGCTCCAGGGCCAGGCCCACGGCGCCCGGCAGCGCAGCGGCCGTGTCGGCCAGGCCGGCGGCCTCGGAGGTGGCCGCCACGCGCAGCGACGACAGCGCGCTGCCCGCCGAGAAGCCGAGCTTGATGGCGCGCTTGCCGAACAGGGTCTTGGCGATCCGCACGGTGGCATGACGGCAGCGCCCGTCCATGACCAGCGCCGCGTTCGAGGAGCGCTTGACCAGCTCGCCGGCGGTGGCAAGCTCGTAGGTGGTGAGCCGCACGCGTCGCGGCAGGCGAACGAGGATCTCGTTCTCCGCGACGGGCGGGCGGGCGGCGGAGCCGGCGTCCGGGTCGACTGAGCCGGCCCCCGGGTCGTCCTCGACGATCACGACCACGCCAAGCGCCTCGAAGGCGGCCTGCACAGCCGCCAGCGCCGCCGCATTGGCGTCGTCGCCGGCGCCCGACGACCGCAGCCGCCCGGCGTCCAGGACGGGCAGCGCCTGGGCGGCGACGAGGGTGTCGAGCTCGAGCAGGAACTCGTAGTCTTCGAGCCGCTGGGCGATCGTGCCGGCGCGCCAGGCGCGAAAATGCTCGTCGAGCGTGCCGACTTCGGCGCGCGCCGTGCTCAGCGCGCCCTCCAGGGCACGGACCGCGCCCAGCGCCTCGGCGCGTGCCTTGTCGTCGGCGCCGCCCGGCACCCGTCGCAGGGCGTCGGCCAGGCTGCGGACGAGCTCGGGCACCAGAGCGGCGCAGGTGTCGAGCGCCTCGCTCTCGTCGGGATGGGCCGCCCTGTAGGCGGTGGCGACCGCCAGCGTGTCGGCCGCCGCCTGACGCTCGGCTGCCGTCTGCTTACCGGACGCCGGAAGCGCCGGCGCGGCGGACGCCGCGCCGGCCGGCTCGCCGCCGGCGCCGGCGCGCGCCAGCCTGTGCGCCGTCGCGGTCGCCGCGCCGGCGCACGACAGCGCCATGGCGGGGCTGCCCAGCAGCACCCCGGCGATCGAGGCGCCGGCACTCAC
>PLTW01000081.1 GCA_003164655.1 Actinomycetota bacterium | reverse complement strand
TCGCGGACGTCGGGTGTGAACGGGTCACTCGCCCATAGCTCGAGCGGTTCGGCGGAGACGGCGTCGATGTGACCGTTGAGCAGCAAGCTGCGGCCGCCGCCGCTACCGGCCAGACGGGCCGCGAGCTGCGGTCTGCCGCGAAAATCGAGATCGTCGGGCACGTACGGATTGCCCTTGCCGGTCGGCTCCGGCTCCCACAGGTCGATCTCGGCACCCAGCTCCACAAGTCGGCGACTGAGGTGCTCCTGTAGTGCCGCCTCGTCGCGCGGCGGATCGCCCGGCATACGCGCCGTCGTGTCGTAGCTGACGAGATCACCGGCGAGGGCGATGAGTTCGTCGCGCCCGGCCGAGACGCCGGCGACGACTCGCTCCTCGAGGGCCGAGCGCAGACCGCTGTCGATGGCCATGATAACCTCCCGTGTCTTCAGTGCGAGATCGCTCACATCGCCGGCCTGCAGGACTGAGGCCGCGCAACCTGCCCCGCGNNGCCCCGCGCTGCGCCTTGCTCCTGTTCGCCGTCACTCGGGGGGCAGATCCCCGTAGGTCATGCTGACATCAACGCCCACCTTGGCGCTGCGACGCTTCCAGAAGTAATACCAGGCGATGCCGATCACCCAGGCGGCCACGAAGATGAGGGCCTTCTTGCCGGTGATGTCGCGCGTCTTCGGGTCGAGGAACGCGTAGTACAGCAGCATCAGGATGTAGGCGACATAGACGACGCCCGCGATCGTGATCACAGGCACGCCGGCGATCGTCCAGCGCTTATAGGGCGACGAGTCCCAGATGCTGCGGACCTTCTTGCGATAGGCAAAGAGGATGCCCGAGATGCCCGTGATGAGGAACACCGAGACGAGTTGCGCGCCGGCGGCCACGAGACCCGTGAGCTGGCTCGAAAACCACAGCACATAGCCGACCGTGAGCACGATCTGCACGATCGTGATGAAGGCGTAGCTCTTGATCGGGGTCGCGAAGCGCGGATGGAGCTCGGTGAACCACTTCGGGCCCATGCGGTCCATGCCCCACGCGAACATGACGCGCGGCACCAGCATGATGTCGACCACGATCAACCAGTAGCTGGTGAGCAGGAACGTGCCGGCGGCAATGAAGGCGATGACGACGCTTCTGCCCGAGGCAAGCCAGGAGAGCGTCATGTAGCTCGTAGAGTAGGGAAAGTTGTAGCCCTTGACGCCGCCGAAGAGATCATTGTAGGCCGCCGCGCTCAGAAAGTTGAAGTCGACCAGGTGATACAGACCGGCGAAGGTCAGCATGCCGATCACCGCCGGCACGAGCACCGCCAGCCAGCTGGCCTTGAATATCGTCTTGTCGGGGCGCTTGACCTCGCCGCTCAGGTAGACGAGAGCGTAGGCATAGATGAACAGATAGAAGACGCCGGTGCTGAGGCCGATCGTGTCGCCCCAGTTCCACGTTGTGGGCATCACGTGCCCCGCAGCGGTACCCGTCGCGGCAATGAAGCCGTTGTAGCTGAGCGAGTGGTACTTGACGGCCGCGGCGTTCCAGTGGTTGATGAAGCTCGCCTTCGAGGCGACCCAGATGACGATGGCCAGCACCAGTGGCCCACCGATGCCGACCCAGACGAGCGGCCGCTGAATGCGCTTGAACACATTCATGCCGAAGGCCACGGCCAGAAACGAGGCGATGAAGCACACGGTGGACAGCGTCGCGACGCCCGCCTTGCTGCTGACAAAGGTGTTGAGGCCCTGCCAACCTTCGAACTGGGCGAGAATGGCAAGCGAGGGGCTGGCGATCCACGTCGCGATGAAGATGTTCCAGTACGTGACGGCCAGCACGTTGGCAACGCTGGCGCCCATCGCGATGACCGGGTTGATGATGCGCGAGTTGAAGATGTACTCACCGCCGCTGCGGGGCATCGAGGCGCCGAGAATGCCCCACACGACCGGCGCACAAAGACCGCACGTAACGGCGGAGATGATGAGGGCGATGACGAGGTTGCCGCCGGGGAACAGGCCCAGGCCGACCTGGATCGAATACCAGATTGCGTAGATAGGCTGGATCACCATCAGGCCGATCCCGAAGGCGTCCCAGAACGAGAGGCCTCGCACGAGGCCGCTTGCTTTGCGCGCGTAGGCGAGTTCTTCAGGCATATGCGCCTCCCACCGGTGGTTTGACTTGGAGTCGTCGCGGGTGGACGATCGCTGGCGAGCGGAGACGCCTCCGACGGGCGTTCTCCGAGAGGCTGGAACGCATGCGGCCTACCCCAATATCAACCCTCCCACGGCACCAGCGGCCCAATGACGAGGAGCACAGTCTGTGCCCTCGCGGCTACCTGCAGAAGGCCAACTTGGCCAGAATGTCTCGTTCGTGGTAACTAACGAAAACCTAGACCTGACTCCGCACGGTTGTCAAGGCACAGAAATCGCCGTCTATTGGCTGTGCAGCGCGAGCTCTCTCTCGAGAGCCGGCGCGACGATCTCAGCCCACATCGCGAAGGCCGCTCCCAGATCGACATGGTCGGGGTCGAGAGACTTCTGCAGGGCCAGACCATCGATGATCGCGACCATCAAAGAGGACAGCGTGCGGGCGCGCTCCTGGTCGGGAACCTGCCTGAGCTCGGTCGGTCGCTCGGGGAAGTCGCGCAGGTAGAGCTCGCGATACCACTCGTACTCCTTGGCCATGCGTTTGCGCAACACCTCGTCGCCGAGAACCCGCGGCACGACCTCCCAAAAGACGCGGTACTGTTCCTCTTCCTCAGCCACGTCGAGGCCGGCCTCGGCAAGAGCCTGCGATCGCCTCCCACGCTCGTCGATCGCTCCAAGTGACTCCAGGGCGCGAAAGCTGGTGACGTGGCTCAGTGAGGACACGATCGTCTCCAGGAGGCCGCCGATGCCGCCGAAGTAGTAGCGGATGGAGTCGGCATAGACGCCGGCTTCGGCGGCCACGGCGGTCAAGGTGAAGCCCTTCAGACCGGCTCGCGCTATGAGATGCGTGGCCGCGTCGACGATCTTGCGGGCCACTGGTGCAAGATCGGCCAGGGGATCGTCGACCGGAAACTCAGAAGAGGGCATCAGTCACCATGCGCTTCTGCGTGTACCGACATTCCACACCCCCCGGTGCCTACGCAAGGACTACGGCTATCGATCACAGTCTAACCGCGGGGGACGGAACTTTGCAGACCGTATCCTGTAGCCTGCCGTCGCTGCAGCAAGATCCAGCGCTGCCACCGTCACCGGCACGCCCTTCACGCTTCGCATTTCTGCCGGATCTCACGCGCCGTTACGCGCCGTCGGCAAAGCGGGCAAGCACGCGTCCCAGCAGACCGTCGGGGATGCTCGTGGGATCGGCGAGGGCCTCGATGGCGAAGCCGTTCGACAGAGCGAGCAGGAGTACGGTCGTATCTTCGGCCGGCCACTTCCAGGCGCTCTGATCGTCGGCTACCGCCTGTCGTATCGTCTCGGCGATCGATGCCCGCAGCGCCCGCCGATGGGTGACGAACTTTTCGCGCACCGACGGCTCCCTGACGGCCCGCAGCCAGAACTCCAAGAAGAGCAGCTGCCAGTCGGGCTGGTCGGTCGCGGCCCGGGCCAGCTGGTCTCCGATCTCCGCGAGTGCCTGTCGTGTGCTGGCGGCACCCGCCGCCACGCGTCTCATCAGCTCGACTCGGGCGTTCACCTCGGCGTCCATGAGCGCCAGGAACAACTCGTCCTTGCTGGCGAAGTTCGAGTAGACGGCGCCCTTCGTAAAGCCCGCCGCAGCAGCCACCTCGTCGATAGTCGCGGCAGCGAAGCCGCGCTTGGCAAACACCGTGACGGCTGCCGCCAACACCCGTGAGCGGACCTCATCGCGGTGCGGCCGCGAGACTCGCGTGGACATCGCCATGCTGCCTGCACCTCCCTTTGACAACTTGCCGTCAACATAGCATGCTCGCAAGTATTCGATACTGGTCAGTATCGTAGTCTCAGGAGGACCGATGGTACAGCGTCGTCGAGAGCCGCGCGCTCATGGTTGGGCCGCAGTCGTCGTGGTGTGTGTCGCAGCCTTGATCATCAATGTCGACAACACCATTCTCAACGTGGCCCTGCCCGCCCTCGTGCGGCAGTTGCACGCCACCTCGAGCGAACTGCAGTGGATCGTCGATTCGTATGCGATGGTCTTCGCGGGGCTGCTGCTCGTCGGTGGCAGTCTGGCCGACCGGTTCGGGCGCAGGCGCCTGTTTCTCATTGGCCTGACGGTCTTCGCCGGAGGATCGATCGGCGCCGCTTTCTCGGGTTCAGTGCATTTGCTGATCGCCTGGCGGGCCGTCATGGGAGCGGGCGCGGCCCTGACGATCCCCTCGTCGCTGTCTATCATCAACGACCTCTTTCGCGACCCCAAGGAGCGCGCCCGGGCCATCGGCGCCTGGGGCGGGACCATCGGCCTGGGGATCGCCATCGGCCCGATCGCCGGCGGCCTGCTGCTCGCC
>PLTW01000045.1 GCA_003164655.1 Actinomycetota bacterium | reverse complement strand
GGGGGGCATCTGACCTGTCCCGCGCGCGGGTTGCCAGGCCGGCCGCTCCGAATGCCTCTCGGAGGCCGCGGAAGGTATCTTCGTCGCCCCAGGAGGTGGTCGGGGCTATCTCGGGCCGCTGCGAGCGCAAGCACGCAAGGGAAAGGCAACGGGACCAGACGCCAACGCCCAGGGCCGGGTGCCGCGCGCCTGCCAAGCCGGGACGTCAGCGCCGCGCCCGGCCCGCACGACCTCGCCTAAGGTGAGCGGTGTACCGCATCGCTGCCTGATTCACCGCGAGAGGGCATGGCTTTCACCCCGTGTGCTCCCCGTTCAGCTCCCGCTCGGACTGAGCTGCTGCCAGGTGCCGGGCAGCACGTTCGTCGAGGTCGTAGCCGCCGTGATCTGGAGGTTGGCCAGCACGCTCGGGCTGTAGCCCACGTTGCCGTTGTTGGTGAAGTCGACGTCGCCGGTCGCCATGACCGCGCCATCGACGAAGAAGTAGTAGTTGTTGGGGGGCACCACGACACCGCTGTTGTTTAAGTTCACGCCGCCTCCCATGTTGACGAGCAGGCCGGTGAAGACGCCGTTTGCGCTCATGCTCATGGGCGCCGTGGAGCCCGGCAGGCCGAGCAGCACCATGGGCTGCGTGGTCGAGCCGAAGTTGCCGCTGCCGCTGGTCGTGACGTTGCTGGGGGTCACGAAGAGCGGACAGAGGATCGAGGCGTTGTTGCCCGAGAAGGTCACGGCGCCGGCGACGTAGGTCGGGCCGAGCAGGTCACTGAAGGGCCCGCCCTGCGAGGTGAAGCTGCCGCCGACGTACAGCGGCCCCGGTGCCGCCGCGCTGTTGGTGTAGTCGGTGGTCTGCTCGTTTAAGGCGCCGCCCCAGTTGACGCTGCCGGCCACGTAGGTCGGACCGAACTTGCTCGTGCCCGAAGGTCCGTTGATCGTGAAGTTGCCGCCCACGTAGAGCGACGTCGTGTTGGTGTTGGTGTTGCCGTTTAAGGTGAGGTTGCCCGTCACGTACAGCGACTTGAAGTCGAACGCGCTGGTGCCGCCACCCAGCGTCAGGCTGCCGTTGACCACCAGATCGGTCGGGGCGTTGTAGGTCTGCGGTGAGGTGGCCTGCAGCTGGTTGAGCAGGCTCGAGCTCACCACCGTGCCGTTGGCGTCGGCCGCGGTGGGCGAGCCCGCCTTGGCCTCGGCGGTCATCGTGGCCACGTTGGCCGGCGTGAACACCGTGGACAGCGGGGCCACGTTGCCGGTGCCGGCGACCGGCGAGGAGATGCCGTTCTTGGGGTTGGTCACCGTGCCGTTGGTGTCGATGGCCACGGTCTGGGCGCCGCCTGTGGGTGACAGGCTGGTGCTCCAGTTGCCGACGAAGTTACCGCCGGCCTCGACGGCCGCCGACTTGCTCGTGTCGGGCGCGCCGCTGGCAGTCACGGCGAAGACGTTGCCC
The DNA here is from genome assembly GCA_003164655.1 of Actinomycetota bacterium. Taxonomy (GTDB): domain Bacteria; phylum Actinomycetota; class Thermoleophilia; order UBA2241; family UBA2241; genus Bog-752. The sequence goes on along the minus strand of PLTW01000045.1, from coordinate 2,707 downwards.
CCACCGCCCTGGAAGTTGACATTGCCATCGGTGTAGATGGCCGCCTGGGGCACCTGGAAGGAGCTCGTCGCGTTGACCTCACCGACCATCTGACGCACGACCGCGGTCTGCCCGTTGAAAGTCACTGCGGCCTGCACCCAGAGCTTGCCGTCGGGGGTCGTGGCCGAGGTGGGCGAGCCCTGGTCCGAGGTGATGGCCTTGTTGACCGGGTTTTGGTCGTCGTAGACGACGACGGTGGCGGGGGGGCCCGAGGCGTAAGTGTTGGTGTAGGCGGCGGTCAGCGCGCTTGGGCTGAACGCACCGCCACCCGACGGCCAGGTCTGCGTGCTTGCCGCCAGCACGCCGCTGCTGAGCGCGGCTTCGGCGTAATCGAGCGCCGAGTTCTGCGTGCGCACGGCCGCCGTCGAGTGCAGCGTGTTGGCCGTGACCATGACGGTCGTGGCGGCCAGCACGGCCAGGGTCGCGGCGATGCCGAGCATCATGATCATGGCCATGCCGCTCTGGTCTTTCAGCATTCTCATGGCGCTCCTTCTCATCAGCCGCCCGGCGCGTTGCGCACAGAGACGGTGGCCTGCAGGTCTGCCGGTGTGGTCGTGTGGCTGGGGCTGGCGGCGACCATGATGCGTACGGTGACCGAGACGATCGTGCCGAGGTTGGCCGTGGCGACCGTGTCGGTGGTCGCGAGGTTGCCGTTGGTGTCGAGGTAGCCGTAGGTGAAGATGGCCGTGTAGGAGGTGGCCGGCGTCACCGTCGGGTTCGGGGTGCTGTTGTTGACGACGTTGCTGGCCAGCACGACCTTCTGGTCGCTGCTGTCCCAGCTGCCGTTGTTGTTGGTGTCACGCTGCCAGTAGAGCGTGCCGGTAGTGGTGTCTAAGTAGATGCGGGTCAGCCGCAGGTTGGCGATGCCGCTGCCGTCGGCGGCCGTGCCCGGCTGGTCGTGCGATGAGTAGTAGTCGACCTCCATGGGCTGGGCCACAGTGAAGGGCGATTGCGCCGGGGTGGTCAGACTCAGCGGCTGCGCGGCGCGCAGCTCGCCGCTTGCGTAGTTAAGCGCGTAGCGGGCCGTCGAGCGCGCGTCGTTCTCATTGACGGAGTGCGCGTAGGAGGACTGCAGGGAGATCCAGCCGCTGATGATCATGGTCGTGACGATCGACAGGACGATCATCACGACAAGGAGTTCGACGAGTGTGACGCCGGCTTGCCGGCGGCGCTTTCTCTCGTTGGATGCTGCCATGCGACGAGTCTCCGGTTAGTTCAGGGTGAAGCTGTAGGACTGGTTGGCGTTCGTGATGGTGACGGTCTGAGTGAGGGTCGCCGCGTATCCGCTCTGGATCTTGCCGCCTGTGTAGTAGTTGCAGGTGACCAGGTAGGTGCCGGTGGCCAGACCGCTCCAGACGGCGGGTGAGCTCGTCGTGGGAAACTGCGGCGAAGGGGTGTGGGTCACATTGGGCGTGACGTTGGTCTGCACCACGGTGACACCCGAGGTCGAGTTCACGTAGTTGTTGGTGACCATGACGGTCAGGCTGTAGGGGCCGCTCGTCGCCGAGGGCGAGGGCGAGGGCGACGGCGAAACCGAGGGTGACGGCGACGGCGATGAGCTGTTGCTCGTGGCCGCCGGGTTTATCACGATGGTCGACATCGTCGCGGTGTAGGTCGGAGAGGGCGGCGAGGGCGAGGTCACGTGTACCTGGACCTGCAGGTAGTTGGGCGCGCCGGTCGCCGGGACGGGCGTGACCGAGTACTGCACGCCATAGACGGCGCTGCTGCCCGGCGGTGTGTAGGTCGAGCCGAACTGGCCGCCGGAGAAGCTCGAGCTCTGCAGGTTGGCGACCGCGTTGGCACCCGAGAGCTGACTGAAGCTGAGCTGGCGGATGCTCTCGATGCGGCTCTGGGCGACTTCGGCCTCAATGTTGCGCGCCCGGTCTGCCGACGAGACCTTGGAAGCGCTCACAAAGAGGGGCACCATGGCGGCGAAGACGACGCCGGCGATGACGATCGTGACGAGCAGTTCGATGAGACTGAAGCCCGGCGAGCTGCGGCTACATTGTCTCGATGCATGCATGGGCGTCAAACTCCTGACCGCCCCATCGACAAATCCGCGCGGCGCAGGACCCCACAGCCCGTGTCGTCTCCCAGTCTTGCTATCGGCTTCGGGTCACCGTTGCTTGAGACCACAAGACCCGCCGGCTCTGAGCCGGCCTCTATGCAGTAAGTGCATCGAGCCGAGTTCTTGTGACAGATCGAGAGCGGCGTGAGCCGGCCGGCGCACTGGCTGGTTTCCCGTCCCGATGCCTCTCCGAGGCCGCGGGAGGTATCTCCGTCGCGCTCAGAGACAGTCGAGGCTATCTGAAGCCGCCGCGAGCGCGAGAGCGCGAGGGAAAGGCGATGCGGCAGGAGTGAACGTAGCCAGTCCTGACAACGCCGTCGTGACTGGCCGTAGTTGTGGCGATCCGGCCGATCCCTCTACTCCCGAGGCAAGGAGTCCTCCGACGTCGTGGCCCGCACAAGGTCGAGCCCGGCCGTCTGGGTACCGATACTTGAGGCGTATCGGTCGCCAGCGCGGCACCGTAGGTTGGAACGACCCCAGCATCGCTTCGCCGGCCCTGCCCGGTGGTAGTCTCGACTTCCCACCACCTTTCGGAAGTGAGACACGATGGAACCGCTCAAAGTGACCCTGACCAAGGCCAGAGAGACCAAGAACACGGTG
>PLTW01000086.1 GCA_003164655.1 Actinomycetota bacterium | reverse complement strand
CAGGGCGGGGGATGTGAAGTTCGACAACGCCGTCGCTACGGTCAGGTCGACCATCGTCGGCACGGCCCTGGTCGGCGAGAGCGACGTGTCGCTCAGCGACGTGAGCCTGCTCGGCGGCGTGGTCACGGCCGACTCCGTCGAGCTCGTCGCGACAGCCGACGCGGGGCCCGCGTCGGCCGACGCCGGCGCTGGCGACAGCTTCGTCAACGGCCTCGCGGTCGACGGCCGGCCGGTGGCCGACCAGAGCGGGCCCATGCTGGTGCCCGGCGTCGGCACGCTGACCGTTCTCATCACGAAGATCGACCAGAGCTCGCCTGCGCCGAGCGCGATCGTCACGGGCCTCACTCTCGTCCTCGATCAGCCGGTGGGAGACCTGGCGGCGGGCGACGTGATCGTCGTCGGCAGCGCGTCGGCATCGTCGGACGCCCCGACCGCGCAGCGACTCGCCGAGCTGGCGGCTCGGCCACCAGGGCCCACTCCTCTGCCAGCGCCTCTGCCGACGCCCTCGGCGACACCACGACCCATCAGGACGTCGCCCGGCAGGACCGGCGCCACGGCGTTGGGCAAGACCGGCAACTCCTCATCGGCCGCGACCGGCAAGTCGCAGGCCGGCGGCTCGCAGGCCGGCGGTGCGACCGGCGGGGCCGTGACCGGCGGGGCCGCGAGCGCCGGCGGCACAGTCGCCACGATGCCGGCCCCCGCGCCGCCCAGCCAGGCGATCCTGGCGCGGTTTGCGGGCGCGGTCTTCCCGGTGAGGGGGCCCGTGAACTACGTGGACACCTTCGGCGCCTACCGGGCCGACATGAAGGGCCATCGCCACGAAGGTAACGACATCTTCGCCACGATGGGTACGCCGATCGTCGCCGTGCTGGCCGGCGTCATCGGCTACAGCACGTACGGCATCGGCGGCAACAACGCGCACCTCACCGATGCTCGCGGCGACTACTTCTACTATGCGCACATGGAGCGCTTCGCGGCCGGGCTCAAGTCGGGTGACCATGTCGTCGCCGGGCAGGTGATCGGCTACGTCGGCGAGACCGGCGACGCTGCCGGCACCTCGCCGCATTGCCACTTTGAGATCCACCCCGACGGCGGGCCCGCGGTCGACCCGTTTGCCTATCTGGAGGCCTGGCGAGCGGCGGCGGCGGGCGTGCCCGCCGCCGCCGCGACGCCGCTGGCGACGATCGCCCAGGCCGGAGTCGGCGTTCCGTTTGCCGCGCTGCTCGCGCGCCGCGGCGTGCTGGTCGGTGTCGACCTCGGCGGTGTGGCGGCGGTCGCCGACGTGGGCCGCGGGCTCGCCGGGCGCACCGACCTGCCGCAGCCCAACATCGTGGAGCTCGCCCTGTTCGTCTCGTCGCTGGGCGGCGTCGCGGCCATCCGCCGGATCCGCGCACCGGCGCTTCCCGAGCTGCTGGCCGAGCACGAGACGGTCGTGCGTCGCACGATCGTCATCGCCGAACGCACGCTCACCAAGTCCTAACGTTGCCGCTCTATACTGTGGTGGCGACGTAGCACGGCAACCGTAGCGAGGGGTGCGATGGCCAAGGAATCCATCCTCGTCGTCGACGACGAGCGGGAGATCCTCGAACTGGTCAAATACAACTTGGCCAAAGAGGGCTACAACGTGGTCTGCGTCGAGACCGGCGAGGACGCCCTGAGCGCCGCCCGGCTCAAGCTTCCCGATCTGGTCCTGCTCGACCTCATGCTGCCCGGGGTCGATGGCCTCGAAGTCTGCCGCAAGCTCAAAGCCGACCCCAAGACGCAGGAGATCCCCGTCGTCATGCTGACCGCCAAGGGCGGCGAGGCCGACATTGTCGCCGGCCTCGAGCTCGGCGCCGCCGACTACGTGACCAAGCCGTTCAGCCCGCGCGTGCTCACGGCCCGGATCAAGGCGGTGCTGCGGCGCGACCAGTCCGAGAACGGCGACGCGCAGGCGACCATCAAGATCAACGACCTCGTCATTCACGCGGGCCGCCATCAGGTGCTGGTGGCCGACCGGCCCGTCGACCTGACGGCCTCGGAGTTTCGCATTCTTCTCTTCATGGCCCGCAAGCCGGGCTGGGTCTTCACGCGTCAGCAGATCGTCGATGCCGCGCAGGGTGACGACGTGTACGTGAGCGAACGCTTCGTGACCGACCGCTCGGTCGACGTGCACATCGTCTCGCTGCGCCGCAAGCTCGGGCCGTGCGGCGGCTACATCGATACCGTAAGGGGTGTAGGCTACAGGCTCAAAGACGAGTGAGTCATGCACCACGCCCGCCTGTTCTGGAAGCTCTACATCACCTATCTGCTGGCCGTCGTCCTGTGCGCGGGAGTCGTCGGCTGGCTTGCCGTCGGTAGCGCCTCCGCCCTCTACCGTCAGCAGGCCGTCAACGACCTGAAGGCGCGCGCCGAGCTGGTCCGCAACCAGGTCGTGCCGCTGCTCGACCGTCCCGTCGCCCTTCAGGCGCTCATCAAGACCCTGGGGGCCACCGCCGACACCCGGCTCACCCTGATCGCCGGTCCCGACAGCGTCGTCGGCGTCGATGGCCAGGTGCTGGCCGACTCCGAGGCCGACCCGGCCGCCATGCCCAACCACAACACCCCCACGCGTCCCGAGGTGCAGACCGCCCTCAATGGTGGCCTGGGCCAGGTGGCGCGCTACAGCGACACGCTCAAGATGCGCATGCTCTACGTGGCCATCCCCGTGCTCAACGGGGACCGCCAGGTCACGGCGGTCGTGCGCACCGCACTGCCGCTCACGCAGGTCGATAGCAAGCTGCACGCCATGACGCGGCGCATCGTCCTGGGCACGCTGATCGTGGCTCTGGCGGTGGCGCTTCTCGGCCTCGTCGTGTCGCGCAGCATCTCGGGGCGCATGCGCGACATCAAACGCGGCGCCGAGCGCTTCGCCGGCGGCGACTTCGCCCACGAGATCCACGTCTCGACCGCCGACGAGATCGGCGACGTCGCCGTCGGTCTCAACGCCATGGGCCGGCAGCTGAGCGAGACCATCCAGACGATCACCGAGGAGCGCAACGAGCGCGAAGCGGTGCTGGCGGGCATGACCGAAGGGGTGCTGGCAGTCGATGGGCAGGAGCGCGTCATCACCATCAACGCGGCGGCGGCGCGCCTGCTGGGGGTCGAACCGCGGCAGGCCCAGGGCCGCAGCATCCAGGAGGTCGTTCGCAACCCTGAGCTGCAGATGTTCGTGGCCGCGGTGCTGGCCGGCGAGGAGCCCGTCGAGGGCGACGTGGTCGTGCACTCGGAGCACGAGCCGCGCGACCTCAGGGTCCACGGCGCCCAGCTCAAGGAGGGCGGCGGCGCCGGCGACGGCCGCGGCGCGGTCATCGTGCTGAACGACATCACTCGCATGCGGCACTACGAATCGATCAGGCGCGACTTTGTGGCCAACGTCTCGCATGAGATCAAGACGCCGGTCACCACGATCAAGGGCTTCGCCGAGACCCTCCTCGACGGCGCCCTCGACGATCGCCACGACGCCGAGAGGTTCTCGCGCATCATCGTCGGCCAGGCCGACCGCCTGAGCGCCATCATCGAAGACCTTCTGAGTCTGTCCAGCCTCGAGAGCGGCTCCGAGGGCGCCACCGTCTCGCTCGAGCGCGGCAGCATCCGCGACGTCCTGCAGGTGGCGCTCGAGGTTTGCGAGATGAAGGCCGCCGCCAGGCACATCACGCTGACGCTCTCCTGCGCCGACGATCTCTACGCCGAGATCAACCCGCCGCTGCTCGAACAAGCGGTGGTGAACCTCGTCGACAACGCCGTGAAGTACAGTCCCGAAGGCTCGTCGGTCGACGTCTCGGCCGCGGTCGAGGCGGCGGGGCTCGCGATCAAGGTCAAAGACGCCGGCCGCGGTATCGGCCGCGAACATCTGACGCGGCTCTTCGAACGCTTCTACCGCGTCGACAGGGCGCGCAGCCGCGATATGGGCGGCACCGGTCTCGGCCTGTCCATCGTCAAGCACATCGCCGTCGCCCACGGCGGCTGGGTCGCGGTCGAGAGCACGCTCGGCCTGGGCAGCACCTTCAGCATCACGCTGCCCGTCTGAACGCGGCGCGCATCGGCCGCTCGCGCGGCCGCAACCGACACCTATCGCCCGTCTCACCGGTCTCTCACGCTTCACTCACACCCGCTGTCTAGAGTCTGCCGGGTAGCCGGGAATGCGCGCGCCAGGCGCGCGAAAGCGAAGCGAAGGAGAGAGAGCATGAGCAAAGCAGCGAGACGGTGGCCCGTCCGCGCCGGCGTCGTCGCGGCCGTCGCGGTCGGCATGCTGGTCGCGGCGTCTTCGGCGTTTGCGACCACCACGATCAACGGCGCCGGGGCCACGTTCCCCGCCCTCCTGTACGGAAGATGGGCCCACGACTACAGCGCCGCGCGGATCAACTACAACGCCGTCGGTTCGGGCACCGGCATCACGCAGATCACGAACGGCACCGTGAACTTCGGGGCCAGCGACAAGCCGCTGACGCGCGCCGCCCTCAACGCCTCGCCCGGACTCGTGCAGTTCCCGTCGTGCATCGGCGGCATCGTGCCGATCGTGCACCTCGGCGGGGTCGGCGCCGGTCGCCTCAGGCTGAGCGGTCCCGTCCTTGCCCAGATCTACGAGGGCAAGATCACCAAGTGGAACGACTCGCGCATCACCTCGCTCAACCCCGGCCTCAAACTGAGCGGCGCCATTCACACGGTGCACCGCTCCGATTCGTCGGGCACCACCTGGATCTACACGCACTACCTGCAGTCCGTCGATCACTCGTGGCCGTTCGCCGACATGAGCGGCCGCTGGCCCGGCAGTAACGCCATCGGCATGAAGGGCAGCGCCAGCGTGGCCGCCGAGGTCCAGAACCTGTCGGGCGCCATCGGCTACGTGGAGTACTCGTACGCCCTCACCGCGCACATCCCCTACGCGCAGATGAAGAACCGTTCGGGCAAGTGGGTGCTGCCGTCGGCGAGCAAGTTCGCCGCTGCCGCCGCGCATGCCAAGTGGACGTGGTCGGACGGTTTCACCGCGAGCCTCGTCAACCAGACGGGCGCCGCGTCGTGGCCGATCACGGGCCCGACCTACATCCTGGTGCGCCGCAGCCAGAACAGCTACGCCGTGGGCAACTCCATGCTCAAGTTCTTCAACTGGGCGTTCACGAGCAGTCAGGGCATCAGGGACGCACAGGGTCTCGATTTCGTGCCGCTGCCGGCCGCTGCCGTCAAGGCGATCAAGACCGTGTGGCACGCCAACGTCAAGAACGGCAGCAAGCCCTGCTGGTGAGGACTGCCGTCAAGTGAGGGGCGCTGCTTTCGGCTCTTCGCCCGGGTCTCCCTTCCCTGGTGGATCCCCTCCCGGATCAGGCCGGTCCCGCGACCTAGCCCCGTCGGCGGCCGGCGGGCCCGGGACGAAAGCCGCATGACGACAACGCCCCCCCGGGCGGCCGCGACAGCGGCCGCCCGGTCCACTGCGGGGCGGGCTCACGCAGCCCGCCCCGCAGCTGCGGCCGTCGGGCCCGGCCCGACCACCGGGTCCGGCGCCGGCCGCCCCACGCCAAACAATCACCCGCGCCTAACGGTCCCCTAACGCGCCGTCGGTAGATTCCTCCGAGGTGGCCGCGGGCCGCCCTCGACCAGGGAAAGGACCAAGGAGACCCCATATGATCAGATCGCAAAGGTTCTGGCGCGCAACGGCGCTCAGTGTGGTGGCAGTCGGCATCGTGCTCACGGCAGCGGCGTGCGGCGGCTCGAGCAGCAGCTCGTCGAGCAGCTCCGGCCCGTCGGGCAACAGCATGGTCGGCGCCGGCTCGACCTTCGCCGAGCCCCTTTACACCGCTTGGGCCAAGACCTATCAGGGCGTCTCCAGCGGCGTGCAACTCAATTATCAGGGAGTCGGCTCGACCGCCGGCATCGCCGCGATCAAGGCCAAGACGGTGCAGTTCGGCGCGACCGACGCGCCGCTCACGGCCACCGACCTGCAGAGCGCCGGGCTCCTGCAGTTCCCGACCGCCGTCGGCGGGACAGTGGTGATCGTCAACTTAAGCAGCGTGCCGAGCGGCACCCTCAAGCTCGACGGTCCCACGCTGGCCCAGATCTACCTGGGCAAGATCACCACCTGGAACGCGCCGGCGATCGCCGCCCTCAACCCGGGCGTCAAGCTGCCCTCCAGCAAGATCAACGTCGTGCACCGCGCCGACGGCTCGGGCACCTCGTGGATCTTCACGAGCTACCTTTCGGCGGTCTCGCCGGCCTGGAAGGCCCAGATCGGCGCCGCCACGGCGCCGGCCTGGCCGGTGGGCACCGGCGGCGCCAAGAGCGCCGGCGTCGCCGCCCTGGTGCAGCAGGTCAACGGCTCGATCGGCTACGTCGAGTACACCTACGCCCAGCAGAACAACATAAGCACCGTGATGCTGAGAAACGCCGCCGGCAAGACGGTCGCCCCCAGCCTGACCGCCTTTGCCGCGGCTGCCAGGAACGCCACCTGGGATCCCGCGCAGGGCTTCGCCATGGCGCTCGTCAACGAACCCGGCGCGACCACCTGGCCGATCACCGGCGCGACGTTTGCCCTCATGCAGAAGAGCCAGGCCGACGCGGCGACCGCGCAGATGGCCTTGAAGTTCTTCGACTGGGGCTACCGCAGCGGGGCATCGCAGGCGCAGAGCCTCGACTACGTGCCGATCCCGGCCAAGGTCTACAACCTGGTCGAGCAGCAGTGGACGCAGATCACCGTCAGCGGCACGGCCGTCTGGCCCGCCTGACGAATCCCACGGTCGACGGCGGGCGGCGGGGCCGCAAGGACCCCGCCGCCCGCCGGCCTCACAGACGCACGGCAACCCACCTGCCTCTCGGAGAGAGGGACGAGTGAGCTCAGGAGAAGTCGACATTTCGACACCGGGCGGCGCGGGCGCGCAGACGCGCCCGCGCCGCCACCACTTCGCCTTCGGCGACCCGCTCTTTCGCTGGTTCACCATCGCCTGCGCGGCGACCGTGGCGCTGGCCATGTTCCTCCTCATCGGCGTGCTGGTGAAGAACTCGTGGCTGGCCATCCACGTGCTCGGCATCAAGCCCCTCACCCACGTCGCCTACAACCCGGACACCAATCAGTACGGTGCGCTCTCCAGCCTGTTCGGCACGTTCCTCACGACGATCCTGGCGATGCTCATCGCGGTGCCGCTGGCGCTCGCCATCGCGCTGCTGCTGGTCGAGCTGGTGCACCCGCTGGTCTCGCGGGTCGTGGGCACCACCATCGAGATGCTGGCCGCGGTGCCCAGCATCATCTTCGGCATGTGGGGCATCTTCATCGTGGTGCCGCTCATGCAACGTCACATCGAACCCTGGATCCAGGCGACGCCGCTCGGCAGGCTGGGCATCTTCGGTGGTTCGCCGGTGGGCGTCGACGTCTTTACGGCCAGCATCGTGCTGAGCCTCATGATCCTGCCGTTCATCACGGCCGTCTCGCGCGACGTGCTGCAGATGGTGCCGAAGGTCGTCAAAGAGGCCGGCTACGGGATGGGCTCCACGACCTACGAGGTCATGCGCAAGATCAGCATGCGCTACGCGCTGGCGGGCATCGCCGGCGCCGTCTTTCTCGGTCTCGGGCGGGCGCTTGGCGAGACCATGGCCGTGTCCATGGTCATCGGTGCCAACTTCTTCACCATCCCGCACTCGCTGTTCCAGAGCGGCACGACCGTCTCGGCGACCCTGGCGCTGAACTTCCCCGAGTCGCAGAGCAAGCTAGAGACGAGCTCGCTGATCGAGCTGGCGCTCATCCTGTTCGTCATCACCATGGTGTTCCAGGTGGTGGCCCAGCTCTGGCTGGCGCGCGCCCGACGCATGACGGGGAGCCGGGCGTGACCGCGACCACGACAGATCTCTCGCGCTGCCCGATGGCGCCCCGCTCGGTCCGCCGCCGGCGCCTGGTCAACACCGTGATCACGACGAGCTCGTGGATCGCGGCGGCGATCGGCATCTTCGTGATGGGCTGGATCGTGGTCACGGTCGTGGTACGTGGCATCGGCGCCTGGAACGTCGCCTTCTTCACGCAGCTTCCGCCCACCGGCAACGATCCCGGCGGCGGCCTGGCCAACGCCATCGTCGGCACGCTGGTGATCACCTTCGGCGCGGCCGTCGTCGGCCTGCCTCTGGGCTTCTTCGGGGCGATCTACCTGTCCGAGTTCGGCCGCGCCGGCCGCGTGGCGACCGGCATCCGCGCCGTCACCAACATCGTGCTCGGCGTGCCGTCGATCGTCGCCGGCATGTTCGCCTACGCCCTCCTGGTGCTGCCCAGCCATCACTACTCGGGGTTCTCGGCCTCGGTGGCCCTGGCGTTCATCATGCTGCCGGTCATGACCCGGACGGCCGAGGACGTTCTCAACCTGGTGCCCAACGAGCTGCGTGAGTCGGCCCTGGCGATGGGGGCGCCGCGCTGGAGGGCGACCCTCGGCGTGGTCGTCAAGGCGGCCCGCGCCGGCCTGATCACCGGCGCCATCCTGGCCGTCGTCAGGGTGGCGGGCGAGACAGCCCCGCTGCTGTTCACGGCCCTGAGCAGCCCGTACTGGCTGAGCGGTTTCTTCGGCCCATCGGGTTACTTCGGCGGCCCTACGGCCAACCTGACCAAGGACATCTACGACTTCTCCCAGCAGCCGTATCCGCATCTCATCCAGCTCGCCTGGGGAGGCTCCCTGCTGATCATCGTCGCGGTGCTGGGCGTCAACGTCGTCACCAGGCTTCTCTTTCAGCGAGGCAAGGAATGGTAGACATCATGGACACGATCGAACCAGGCGCCGAGTCCGCGGTCGACAGGCCGCTGCCGCCGCGGCTCGAGGTGACCCCCGGAGTCGCCTCGTACGACACGCCGGCCCAGTTCGACGCGCTGCCCAGCAAACTGTCGGTGCACGACCTCGACTTCTTCTACGGCAAGGAGCAGGCGCTGTTTGCCAACGACCTCGAGATCAAGGAGCATCGGGTCACGGCCATCATCGGCCCGTCGGGCTGCGGCAAATCGACGCACCTGCGCTGCTACAATCGCATCTACGAGCTCTACCGCGACCAGAAAGCGATGGGCGAGATCGCCTTCGACGGCGCGAACATCCTGGCCCCGGGCACCGATCTGCTCAGCCTGCGCCGCCGCATCGGCATGATCTTCCAGAAGCCGAGCCCGTTCCCCATGACCGTGTTCGACAACATCGCCTACGGCCTGCGCATGCACTTCAAGCTCTCCAAGTCGGAGCTCTCCGAGCGGGTCGAGGACGCGCTCAAGCGCGGCGCCCTCTGGGAAGAGGTCAAGAACAAGCTGAACGAGCCCGGTCTCGCGCTGTCGGGCGGCCAGCAGCAGCGGCTGTGCATCGCCCGGGCGATCGCCGCCGAACCCGAGCTCATCCTCATGGACGAGCCGTGCTCGGCGATCGACCCCGTGGGCACCGCCAAGATCGAGGAGCTCCTGCAGGAGCTCAAGTCGTCGTACACGATCGTGCTGGTCACCCACAACATGCAGCAGGCGGCCCGCGTGTCCGACTACACCGCCTTCTTCTTCGAGGGCCGGATCATCGAGTTCGGGGCCACGACCCAGATCTTCGAGAAGCCCGTGCAACGGCAGACCGAAGAGTACATAACCGGCCGGTTCGGCTAGCGAGGGGCGTACATGGCGACGCAGCTGCAGCGCGAGATTGGAAACCTGAAGAAGAGCATCCTCACGCTGGGCGCTCTGGTCGAAGACAATCTGCGGCGGGCGCTGACCGCCGTGGAACGCCGCGACGAAGCACTCGCCGCCGAGGCTGTCGAGCGCGACTTTCCGATCGACCTCATGGAGGTCGACGTCGAAGAGGACTGCCTCAAGGCGCTGGCGCTCTACCAGCCGGTGGCCGGCGACCTGCGCTTCATCGTCACCACTATCAAGATCAACACCACGCTCGAGCGGATCGGTGATCTGGCGGTCAACATTGCCGAGCGCGCCCGGCTCCTGGCGGCCATGAGCCAGCCGGTCGTGGCCTTTGACATGGCCGGCATGGCCATCAAGGCGCAGCGCATGGTCTCGAGCGCCCTCGACGCCCTGGTGCACTCCGACGGCACGGCCGCCCGGGCGGTGCTACTGGCCGACGACGAGATCGACGACCTCGACCGCGAGCTGACGGCCACCCTGAACGCCGCCGCCCGCGAGCACCCTGAGTGGCTCGACCCGCTCATCCAGCTCCTGCAGATCTCACGCTTCATCGAGCGCGTGGCCGACCACGCCACCAGCATCGCCGAAGACGTGATCTACATGGCCGAGGGCGAGATCCCGCGCCACTCGGTCAAGCGCGCGGTCGCCGAGGCGATGGGCTTCAACGGCGTCGCCCTGCCGCAGATGAAGGAGTGAGGTCCGGGCGGGTCTGCCGCCTCAGTTCGCGGTGATCGTGACCGTCCGGCTGGCGCCGGCGACCAGGGTGCTCGAGGCCGGCGCCAGCACCCGCACGGTGCTCGTGCCGGCCGTCGGCGACGGCCAGGTGACGGAGTACGTGCCGTCGCCGGCCACCGGGGCGCGCACGACATCGCTCCAGCCCGACAGGCTCTCCGTCTGCAGCCAGACGGTCTTCGTCGCCGCGGCCGGCGTGAGGGTTCCGCTGAAGTGGACCGCGACGCCGGTCGCGACGGGGCCGCTCGAGTCGGTCTGAATGGTCACGGCCGGCGCGACGTCGACGGCGACGCGGGCGGAGAGCACGTTGGCCCCCATGGCGGTCGGCGCCGAGAAGTAGTACTGGGTTGTGACCGTCGGGGCCACCGGCGCCGAGAAGCCGGAGAACTGCACCGGGTGCCGGCCGACGATGCTCGAACCGGCCGTCGCGGTGGCCGCCCGCGACGACCAGGAACCGCCGGCCGGCCGCAGGTGGAGCGTGACCGCCTGGTTGGCGGCGAGGGCCGGATAGCGCCGCCCGGTGAGGGTGACGGCGGAACCGTAGACGATGGTGGTCGTGGCCGACGGGGCGATCGACAGCGACGTGAAGTAGACCCACGCGTCGCGCAGCCCGAGCTGGGCGCGCAGGGTGGCGCCGTCGGTGGTCGCCCAGCCCTTGTCGCCGATCAGCAGGGCCTTGACGACGCGTGGCGATGTGCCTCTCTTGAGCACGTAGATCGCCCGCAGCGGGCCCTTGGTGAAGCCCAGTGCCGCCGCGATGGCGGCGGGTGTGCGGTGGATGGGGTTGTCGGGCCACGTGTGGTACGGCGAGGTCGTGTCGTAGGGGTCGGGCACGCCCTTGAGGTAGGGCACGGGCGCCACGCCCGTCCACACGTTCTCGATGTTCTCGGTGTGGCCGCCCGACGTGGAGAAGAAATAGGCGACGATGGGGGTGCCCTGATACTCGGGAACGATCCCTTTTGTCGAATTCACGGCGAGGTTGGTCGCGGCCGTCTCGCCGTCTGCCCCGCCGTACATCTGGCTGGCGGTCGTGCAGTACACATCGAAGGCGCCCGAACCGCCGGTGGCGCGGTAGGCGTACGAGCGCGCGGCCACCGCCTGAGCCTTGAGGGCTTCGATCGGCCACGACGCCGGTGACTCGCGCGGCACGACGCCGTAGAGGTACGTCTCGAGCGACAGGGCGTTGATGATCATGAGGCCGTCCGTGAAGTGCACCAGACGCAGACGGCCGCGATAGCGGCCTACGTAGCCGTTGTCGTTGGCCGTGAGGAGCTTGAGCCGCGACTTGCGCGGGACGAACGTGACGGGGGCGCTGGTGGTCCACGACTTGGCGCCGTCGCGCACATGGTAGCTCCCGCCCGACCAGGTCACCGTGGCGGTCGTGCCGGCGGCGAGGGGGTGCACCGTCTTGGTGCCCCAGGTGACGCTGAACCGGCCGGCGTCGGTCACGGCGGCCGACGCGACGCCGCTGCGCAACTGGACGCGGATCGGCACGTTGCCGACCTTGCCCAGCGTCACCCCGGTGTAGTAGTGCTCGATGATGGCGGCGTATTGCCAGCCGTGCAGAGCGTAGCCGTCGGCGCCGTACTGGCTCATACCGATGCCGTGACCCCAGCCGCGGCCTTCCATGACCATGCTGGTGGTGGTGTTCGTGCCGGCCGGGGTGGCCCCGGCGGGCGCCACGCCGAGCGCCAGCGCGACGGCCAGGACCGCGAGCGCGGTGGCCAAGGCCGCCGCTGCGGTGCGACCGCTGATGCGCTGGGGTGTCGTGAGGGAGCCGGTCATGGGCGCGTGTTCATGGGGTCGCGTGACCTTCCTGATGGTACGTCGACTTTGCCTTCCGGGCAACCGCGGCGGGTCTGTGAACTGCACCTGTGTCTTTCTGGTTTGCTGTCGGCAGCGAATTCCCTCCACATGAATGTCGCAGGCGTGGCGAACCCCGACTGCGGCGTCTCTGCGATCCGGCAACGGTCGCCGCCGAGGGGTTGACGGCCGGTCCGGCGAATCATGTAAGGTCTCAAGGCCCTTCGAGTTCGGCCGACAAGGAAGGTATGAGTCTTCAACCGACACGAGCCGATGGGAAGCTGCGCCCCGTCAGGCGGCGCCTCGTGATGAGCGCGCTGGCGGCGGCGCTGTGCGCCGCCGCCAGCGCGCTCATCCTCGCTCCCGCCGCCTTCGCCAAGAGCTACACCGACGTGCCCAAAGGGTACTGGGCTCGCGCCGACATCGCCTGGGTCACCAACCAGGGCTTGGCTGGGGCCAAGGCGCTCGACGACTACCCGGGTCAGCTCTTCAAGCCGGACCAGGCCGTGACCCGCGAGCAGCTCGCCCGGGCGCTGGTCGTGATCGGCGGACTGCAGAACCTGAAGGTCAGCCCGGTGGCGCTGCCCGACGTCTCACAGACCGACCCGGACTACGGCGACATCCAGATCGCCGTGCGCCTGCGGCTGCTGGCGCCGTTCGGCGACGGGTTCCACCCGCTTGCGGCTCAGATGTCGTGGCAGGTCGACGCCGCCGCCGTTCGCCTGCTGAGGGCGCTCAACCCGGGCGCCGACTGGACCATGCTGAGCACGATGAACCCGGCGCTATGGCAGCCGAATCCGGGCTGGAAGACGGGCGCGCCGGGCTACCTGGCCACCGAGATCGCGGCCCGCGCCCTGGGGCTGCGCTTCAACCATCCGGCCAGTAGCGACGCCCTCGAAGTCTCGCCGCGCCAGACGATCGATCGCGCCGAGGTGGCCGCGATTCTCTATCAGGTCGCACACGTCGCGCCGTGGGGCATCGCCGGTCTCAGCGAGTACGACAACGTGGTGCTGCCGACCCTCACCGTCCGCCAAAAGCAGATCGTCGCCTTCGCCTTCAAGTACGTCGGATATCCGTACGTGTGGGGCGGTGAGTATCCGTCCACGGCTTCGCCCTACGGCCCGCAGGCTCACGGCGGCTTCGATTGCTCGGGCTTCGACTGGTGGGTCATGAAGATCCATTTCGGCTACCCGATAAAGGAGCGGGTGGCGGCCGCCATGGCGGCCGCGGCCAAGCCGCGCATCCCGAGGGCCAAGCTCGTGCCCGGCGACCTCATCTTCTTTGGCCCGAACGGACCCAAGTCGACGCCGGCGTCCGTCTACCACGCCGCGCTCTACCTGGGCAACGGCTGGTTCATCCAGTCCACCGGCTCGTCGGACGGCGTCGTTCTTTCGTCGATCACCACCGACCCGTACTGGAAGGCGGCGTTCGCCTGGGGCCGGAGGGTGCTCAAGAAGGGCGAGTTCACGCCGCCGGTCAGCCCCGCGCCACTTCCGTGAAGAAGACCATCGTTCTCGTCTGCTTTGGCGCCGCTCTTGCCGCCGCCGTGCTGGTCGCCAGCGAGCGTGCCCGCTCGCTGGGTGTCGGCGACACGACGCCGCCGGTCGGCCGGGTGTCGTTACCGGCGGTCGCGGCGTCGATCCACGTCGGCGTCGTGGTGGCCGTCTCCGACCCGGACACCGGCGTGATCGAGTTGCGGCTCAGCAACGACGGCGCGACCTGGAGCGGCTGGGAGGGCTTTCCGAGCCCATCTCCGAGCGGCGCCATTCGCGTGCCCTGGGCGCTGGCGCCCGGCGCCGGCGCCAAGACCGTGACGGTCGAGGTGCGCAACGGCGCGGGCCTGATCGCGACCTTCGTCGGGCACACGACGCTGGGCGCCGCGGGCGCCGCCGGCGCTTAAGGCTTATGAGGCGCCGGCGGCCGACCGTCAGATCGCGAGGTCGCGGTACTGGCGCTCGTAGTAGCGCCGCCACTCGCCCGACTTGATCTTCTCCCACCAGTCGCGGTGGTCGGCATACCAGGTCACGGTGCGCGCCAGACCCTCGGCGAACGCCACTTGCGGCTCCCAGCCCAGCGTTGTGCGCAGCTTGCCGCAGTCGAGCGCGTAGCGGCGGTCGTGGCCGGGCCGGTCGGTCACGTAGCGGACGAGCTCCTCGCCCAGGCCGAGCTCGGCAAGGATGCCGCGCGTGAGGTCGAGGTTGGCCACCTCGTTGCCGCCGCCGACGTTGTAGATCTCGCCGTCGCGGCCCTCGCGCAAGACCAGATCGAGCGCCCGGCAGTTGTCGTCGACGTAGATCCAGTCGCGCACGTTACGGCCGTCGCCGTACACGGGCAGCGGCTGGCCGTCGAGGGCGTTGGTGACGAATAGCGGCACGATCTTCTCGGGGTACTGAAACGGGCCGTAGTTGTTGGAGCTGCGCGTGATCACGACCGGCGCCTCGTAGGTGCGCCGGTAGGCCAGCACGAGCAGCTCGCCGCCGGCCTTGCTCGCCGAGTAAGGGCTCGACGGCCGCAGCGCGTCGGTCTCGACCGAGGCGCCGGCGAGGATGTCGCCGTACACTTCGTCGGTCGAGATCTGCACGAAGCGGCCGACGCCGTGAGCGCGCACGGCTTCGAGCAGCACATGGGTGCCGATCACGTCGGTGCGGATGAAGTCGTCGGGGCCGCTGATGGAGCGGTCGACGTGGGTCTCGGCCGCGAAGTTGACGATCGCGTCGCAGTGAGCGGCGACCCGGTCGACGACCGCGGGATCGCAGATGTCGCCCTGCACGAACGAGTAGCGCGGGTCGCCGGCGACGTCGCGCAGGTTGTCGAGGTTGCCGGCGTAGGTGAGCTTGTCGAGGACGACGATCTCGTCGGCCGCGTGCTCCCCCAGAACGTAGCGGACGAAGTTGGAGCCGATAAAGCCGGCGCCGCCGGTGACCACGATCCTCATGCCTGGCGTCTCCCCTCGTCCGGGCGGCGGCTGCGCCGCCGCCTCATCGCGTGTCGAGCAGCTCGTCCATGACGGCCGCCACGCCATCCTGCCAGCAGGGCGGCTGCGGTATCGCCCTTTCGGTGGTCAACGCGGTAAAGGCCGGTCGCGGCGCCGGCCGGTCCGCCTGCGCCGTCGTGATCGGCGCGACCTCGACCGGCAGGCCGGCCAGCGCCACGACCTCGCGGGCCAGCTCGCACCAGCTGCAGGCGCCGCCCCCGGCCATGTGGTAGATGCCGGGCCCGAGGCCCTCACCCAGCGCCTCGACGACCGTCGCCGCGAGATGGCCGGCGTAGGTCGGCGAACCGATCTGGTCGTCGACGACCCGCAGCGGCTCCGCGATCCTCGCGGCGGCGCGCTCGCGCGCCGCCGCGAGGATCGTGCGCACGAAGTTTCTGCCGGTCGCCGAGAACAGCCACGCCGTGCGGATCACGGTGCCGTGCGCCCAGGCGAGCGTCTCGCGCTCCTGGGCCAGCTTGGTGCGGCCGTAAGCGTTGAGCGGGCCGGGTTCGTCGTGTTCGACGTACGGCGCGCCCTTGCGGCCGTCGAAGACGTAGTCGGTCGAAAACGACACGACCTGGGCGCTCGTGCCGCGCACGGCGTCGATGATGTGTCGCGTGCCGTGCACGTTTACGGCTCGCGCCTGCTCCTCGGCGCGCTCCGCGCCGTCGACGTCGGTATAGGCCGCCGTGTGCAGCACGACGTTGGGGCGAAAGGCCTGCACGGCCGCCGTGACGGCGGCCGCGTCGCGCAGGTCGAGATGCTCCTCGCGGGTGACGAAGACCTCGCCGTCGAGCAGGCCTTCGAGGGCGTCGGCGAGCTGGCCGCCGCCTCCGGTGAGAAACCAGCGCGTGTCGGGACTCAAAGCGGGCGGGCCGATGGAGCGCCGGGCGGGGGCCGTCGGACTGCGCTTCAGCGCAGCCGCAGGCCCCAGTCGTAGGGGATCAGATCGGTGTCGTGGGGCAGCTCGTCCTGGTCGGGGTCGTCGTATCGATAGAGCTCGGTCGGGGCGTTGACGATGAAGGCCTCGTCGGGGCTTACGCACTTCCAGCCGTGCTGTACCTCGGGCGGCACCCGCACGAGCAGGGGGTTGTGATCGCCCATGAAGAACTCGTCGATGCGCCCTTTGGTGGGAGAGTCGGCGCGGCCGTCGTAGAGGACGAGCTTGATCATGCCCTTGACGCAGACGATGTTATCGAACTGGACGTGGTGCAGGTGCCAGCCTTTGACCACCCCGGGCAGTGTCGTCGTCATGTAGAGCTGGCCGAACTTGAGAAAGAGCTCATCGTCTGAGCGCAGGCATTCCATGAGCCGGCCGCGCTCGTCGGGGACTACCCGGAGCTGCTTCTTCATGACGCCGTCGATCATGGTACCCCCTTGCGCGCTGGCGCTCAGACCACGCCGATGCGGCTCGAGTCGCCGACCATGAATCGGTAGGCGAGCGGCCGGCCCTCGGCGCGGCAGATGGTCACGTCTTTGCCGATCAGACTGTCGCAGACCCGCGCGTTCAGCCCCGAGATGCGGCTGTCGGCGAGGATGATGGAGTGTTCGATCTCGGCGTGGTCGACCACCACGCCGTGGTAGATCGCAGTGTACGGGCCGACGAAGGCATCGGTGAGCTCGCAGCCGTGTCCGATGGTGACCGGGCCGCGCACGGTACAGCGGGTGAGCCGGCTGCCGGCTTCGATGGCCACGGGCCCTTCGATCGAGCAGTCGATCGTCTCGCCGCGCACGTCGCGCTCGAGCGTGCCGAGAATGAGGCGGTTGGCTTCGAGCATGTCTTCGAGCTTGCCGGTGTCCTTCCACCAGCCGGTGACGACCCGCGGCTCGACCTGCAGCCCGCGGTCGACCATGTGCTGGATGGCGTCGGTGATCTCGAGCTCGCCGCGCGCCGACGGCGAGATCGCCCTGACACTTTCGAACACCTTGGAGGTGAACAGATAGACACCCACGAGCGCCAGGTCGCTGCGCGGCGCGGCCGGCTTTTCGACGAGACGCACGACCCGCCCCTCGACGATCTCGGCCACGCCGTAGGCCTGCGGGTCGGGCACGTGCTGCAGCAGGATCAGCGCGTCGGGTGCGCTGCTTTTGAAGTACTCGACGAACGGTACGATGCCGTCCTTCAGCAGGTTGTCGCCGAGGTACATGACGAAGGGCTCGTGGCCCAGGTAGTCCTCGGCGATCAGCACCGCGTGGGCCAGACCGAGCGGCGCCGTCTGGCGGATGAACGTCACGCGCAGGCCGAAGCGCCGGCCGTCGCCGACCGCGGCTTCGACTTCGGCGTGGGTGTCGCCGACGACGATGCCGACCTCGTCGATGCCCGCCTCGCGCATGGCCTCGAGGCCGTAGAAGAGGATGGGTTTGTTGGCCACCGGGACGAGCTGCTTGGCCGAGGTGTTGGTGATCGGTCGCAGCCGGGTGCCGGCGCCGCCACTGAGAATGAGTCCCTTCACGTCAGCGCCCCCCGGACGGCCCCGCGGGCCTAGATGGACTCGTAGTCGTCGAGCTCGTCGTCGCTCTCGGTGGAGATGAGGTCGAGGACGTTGTGCTCGTCGATGGCCTTGCCCACGAAGACGATGCTCGTCTTGTCGGGAGGCCCGACCCACAGGGTGACACGGTCGCCCGCGGCGAAAGTGACCGGGCGCCCGGCGCGCAGCACGTTGGTCAGCGTGGAGTGCTCGACGTCGCGCGTGACCTCGGCCGAATCGATCGGCAGCGGGTCGCCGTCGTCGATCTGCAGGCGGGGCTCTCTGTCTGCATCGATGTTCACAAGCGCGCAGTATAGCAGCTCCGGGGTCGCCGGACCGGCTGCTTGAAGTGCCGTGCAGGAGAGGGTTTACTTGCGCAGGTGAGGCGGCGCGACCGGCGCCGGTCTCCGGTACAAGGGGGATTGCCATGGGTACTGCACTTCGGGGCCGGTCCCGGCGCCGGCTGCTCGGTGTCGGTGTGGCCGCCCTGCTGACCGCCGGCCTGGTCTGGGGTCTGGCCGGAGCGCTTGCCACGAGCAGCAGCCCGGCGCCCGCCGGCAAAGTGGTCCTCAAACTGGGCATGACCAACATCCCCGACAACCTGAACCCGTTCGTCGGCCAGCTGTCGTCGTGCTACGAGATCTGGTCGCTCAACTACGATCTCATGGTCGGTTTCAGCGCCGGCGACTACGGCCATCCGCAGGGCGCCGCGGCGAGGGGGCTGGCCGACAGCTGGGCGGTGTCCGACGGCGGCAAGGTCTGGACGTTCCACATTCGGTCGGGCGCCACGTGGCAGGACGGCGTGCCGGTGACCGCCCACGATGTCGCCTTCACCTACAACTACGTCATCAAGAACCAGCTCTCCAACTACACGATGTACACGAACTTCCTCAAGAGCGTGACCGCCCCGAACGACAACACGGTGGTCTTCACCTGCACAAAGCCGAAGGCCAACATGCTCAACATGTGGGTGTACATCCTGCCGCAGCACATCTGGAGCCACATCTCGGGCAAGGCCGCGGGGGCCGACTACCAGAACAATCCGCCGGTCGTCGGCAGCGGCCCCTTCCAGCTCACGCAGTACAAGAGAGACAGCTACGCCGTCATGACGGCCAACAAGAGCTACTGGGGCGGCGCTCCCAAGATCGACGAGGTCGACTTCGTCTTCTACCAGAGCGCCGACACCATGGTCCAGGAGATGAAGTCCGGCGCCCTGCAGGGCTGCTGGGGCGTGCTCGACGCCGAGTACCGCCAGCTCCAGAACGACCCGACCTACAAGCCGGTCGCCTACGTCGACCCCGAGCTCGACGAGCTCGCCATGAACTGCTACACGGGTCCTTCGCTGGGCAACCCGGCCCTCAAGGACTGGCACTTCCGCCAGGCTCTGCAGTACGCGGTCGACCACGACAAGCTCGTGCAGATCGCCTACGGCGGCCTGGCCCAGCCGGCCACGTCGGTGCTGGTCTCGCACCTGTGGAGCAATCCCGACTGGCACTGGCAGCCGCCCGCCGACCAGATGTATACGTTCAACCTGGCCAAGGCCGGCCAGATGCTGACCGCCGCGGGCTACCCGCTCAAGAACGGCGTGCGCCTGAACAAGCAGGGCAAGCCGATCGTGCTGCGCCTGTGGAGCAGGTCGAGCTCCGACTCGAGCCAGTCGGCCGGCAAGCTGATCGCCGGCTGGTTCGACTCGCTCGGTCTCAAGGTTGTCCTTTCGGTGATGGACGACGGCGCCATCGACGACGGCATCTACAACATGAAGAGCGGCACGTTCACTCCCAACTACGACATGTTCCTGTGGGGCTGGGGCGGCGACCCCGACCCCAACTTCATCATGAGCATCTTCACGACCGCTCAGATCAACGGCTGGAGCGACTGCGCCTGGTCGGACACGCAGTACGACAAGCTGTTCCTCGAGCAGCAGACGACGATCGACCCGACTCAGCGGGCCAACATCGTCCACCAGATGGAACAGATCATCTACCAGCAGTCGCCCTACATCCCGACCGCCTATCCGGAGTCGGTCGAGGCCTACAACTACAAGGACTGGCAAGGCTGGTCGACCACGCCCGGACGCGGTGGCGGCGTCTTCTTCACGTCGCCGGTCATGGCCAGCTACATGACCGTCCACCCGGCGGTCGCCACCCGCGCCTCGAGCTCGAAGACCCTGCTCATCGGCGTGATCATCGCGATCATCGTGGTGATCGCCGTGGTCGCCCTGGTGGTGACGCTGCGGGGCCGCGGCAAGCAGGTCGAAGAGACGGTCTGAGCCGGCGCACAGAAAGCGCCGCCCGCGCGGCACGCCGGCCGCGCGGGCGGCGCCGGGCTAG
>PLTW01000108.1 GCA_003164655.1 Actinomycetota bacterium | reverse complement strand
CCCACTACTTCTAGACGAGGGCAGGCAGATGACAGACAGAGTCAAGCAGATCCTTTCGTGGTACCGCTCCGAAAGCCCCGGCGTGCAGGCCAACATCTACCGCTTTCTCACGAGCGGTCGCCTGGCCGGCACCGGCAAGCTCGTCATTCTGNNCTGCCGGTCGACCAGGGCTTCGAACACGGTCCCGCGCGCAGCTTCTCGCCCAACCCCGACGGTTTCGACCCCCGCTACCACTTTCAGCTGGCCATCGATGCCGGCTGCAACGCCTACGCGGCGCCGCTGGGCTCCATCGAGGCCGGCGCGGCCGAGTACGCCGGCCAGATCCCGCTGATCCTCAAGGTCAACAACCACGACCTGCTGTACACCAACCCCGAAGCGCCGCTGCCGGCGGTCACCGCGGGCGTCGACGACGCCCTGCGCCTGGGCGCCAGCGCGATCGGCTTCACCATCTACCCCGCCTCCGGCGCCCGCACCGAGATGTACGAGGAGCTGCGCGAGCTGGCCGCCGAAGCCAAGTCGGTCGGCCTCGCCGTCGTCGTCTGGTCCTACCCGCGCGGCGGCGACCTGCCCAAAGAGGGCGAGACCGCGGTCGACGTGGCGGCCTACGCCGCCCAGATCGCGGCGCAGCTCGGCGCCCACATCATCAAGGTCAAGCCGCCGACCAATGCCCCGTGGGACAAAAAGTCGGCCGAGGCCTACGCCAAGGCCGGCATCAAGGTCGACACGCTGACCGACCGCGTCAAGGCCGTCATTCAGGGCGCCTTCGCCGGTCGGCGCATCGTCATCTTCTCGGGCGGCGAGGCTAAAGGCATCGACGCCGTGCTCGACGACAACCGGCAGTGCGCCGCCGGCGGCAGCTTCGGCACGATCATGGGCCGCAACTCGTTCCAGCGCCCTCACGACGAGGCCGTCAAGCTGCTCCAGGACGTCATGGACATCCACCGCGCCGGACCCGCGCCGGGCGCGGTGCGCGACTGACCGGCGGGGACGCCGGACCGGCGCCCCAGTTCGGCCGATGAATGTGACGAGGGCGGCCCGCTCGCCAGAGCGGCCCGCCCTCGTTTGCCCGCCTGCGGCGCGAGGGGCGCCCGCCGGCGGGCGCCCCTCGCGCCGCGCGACCCCCTCCCCCGCGCCAGCCGCCGGCGCCTTACGCCGGGCGACCCGCCCTGACGGCGAGCTCGTTCAGGGCGCGCACCACATCGTCGTCAAGGGCCGGCGGCACGTGGCTCGCCAGGAGCTCCTCGGCCCTGGCGCGAGCCTCCTCGACGATGTCGGTCGCGCCGCCGGCGAGCCACGACTCGTAGGTGTCGTGCAAGCCGAGTCCCGGCAGGTAGAACTCGCCCGAGCGCGCGTTGCGACGGGTCGAGGGCTGCCCCAGAAAGTCGCCGCCCGGACCGACCTCGGCGATGACCTCGCCGAGCCAGGAGTCGTCGCTCACGGCGATGCCGGCCTGGGCCTTGCGGGCGACGCGGAAGATCTCGCAGTCGATCAGGAGCTGCTCCAGCGACAGCACCATGGCGCCGGCGAGCATGCCCGGGCCGACGAGGATGTCGGGCACGGAGAGCGCCGTGAACAGGGCCGTCGTGGCCTTCTCGAAGGCCGCCTGGGCGCCGGGCACGAACTGGTCGGTGCCACAGCCCGAGGCCTCGACCGGCAGGCCGTAGAGCCGCGCCATCTGGGTGCCGGCCGCAGCCATCACGGCGTGCTCGATGCCGCCTCCGGAGAGCCGCCCCGAGCGCGGGTCCATGGCAGCGATGACCGGCGCGTAGATCGTCGGTGTGCCGGGCTCGGCGGACTGCACCACGCACAGGGTCGCCAGCGTCTCCGCGTTGGCCACGACGAGCGTCGCCAGCATGCTGCCGGGGGCCGTGGCGCCCATCAGCGGCATGGGCATGATGGCGACCGGGATGTCGTAGCCGCGCAAGGCCAGCCAGGCGTCGATGCCCGAGCGCTCGACGACCAGCGGCGAGGTCGGCGTGATCAGGTACGAGTACGGGTGGATCGCGCGCACGGCGTCGCGCCCGCCAAAGACGATCTCGAGTGCCTCGAGCAGCCAGGGCGCGAGGTCGGGCTGCGCAAACGAGTCCTGGATGTGCTTGGAGAACAGGCCGAACAGGTCGCGCAGGTAGGCGACCATGCCGCCCGGCGTCTCGGTTTCGAGACCGTACTCGACCATCCACCAGTACAGGCCGACGTCGTCGAGCGCGTCGAGCAGCGTGGTCGATTCGACCCAGTCGCGGCGCGTGCCCGGGCGCCGTTCGTGGGTGGTGCGATCGATGACGGTGGTGCCGCCGCCGTCGGCCAGCAGCGTGAAGCCGCCCTCGTTCATGGGCAGCGACCAGCCGGGGCGCCGGCCGCCGAGCGAGAAGCAGCGGGGCGCGGTCGCCAGCGCGCGCTCGACGAGCGCGCGCGGCAACCTGGCGATGTGGCGGTCGTCGACGGTCGCCCCCGCCCCGGCCAGGATGCGGCGTGCCTGTTCACTGTCGACGCGCACGCCGGTGGTCTCGAGGAGCGCGAGCGTGTGCTCGTGCACACGCTCGCGCTCCTCGTCGCTCAGCACCTGCAGTAGTGTCCTCACGGGCGATCCTTCGCTGTCGCCGGCGCCGCCGGGCCAGCGCACGAGAGGCCGGCTCTGAAGCGCTCGACGGAGTTGATCGGCAGCTCCAGCAGTTCGGCGATGTGCCACTTGGCCTCGAGCGGGCTGGGGTCGGCGTAGTAGCTCGATTCGGTCTCAAAGACGCGCCCCAGGCGCAGCTCGCCGCGCAGCTCGTGCATCGCCGTGTTGTCGGACAGGTCGAGAGGCGTCACGCCGAGCCGGTCGGCGACGTAGCGCTTGGCCTGCGTGATCCTCATGCCCTTGGCCATCTGCAGCCGCGCCACCAGATCTCCGGCGGCGCGCAATCCGTTCATGCCGGAGGCGCACGAGTGGGCGACGTCCATGCCGAACATGTCGCCCGAACCGACCTACAAGCCGTCCAGGCGCAGGATGTCGACGCAGGCCCGCGAGGCCCGCGACACGGCGTCGACAGGCGCGAAGGCATGCATCGGCATGCCGCCGACGCCCATACCGACGTTCATGTGGATGGGGATAGTGGCCGCCGCCATGCAGGGTTTGACGAAGGTCAGGGCGCGGGCGCTGTTCCAGGCCACCGATCTGGTCGTGACGGTGTTGACGGCCGGGCCAAAGACGGTCGCCCCGGCCTGCGCCACGACGGCCAGCTGGCCCGCCGGCTTGAGTCCGGCCAGGCGCGTGCCCCGGTACTCGAGCCGGCCGTGGGTGCCGAGCACCATCTCGGCCGCCATGCCGACCATGATGCCCATCTCGGGGTGCCTGGCCCGCAGCGTCTCGACGGCCCGCAGCGTCGCCAGAAAGTCGGCGTCGCCGGCGGCCCCGGCGGTGTCGAAGTTGAGGCCGTCGGCGCCGGCCTCCCAGAGGCTCTCGGCGACGTAGACCATGTCGTCGACGGCGAGGGCGACCGCCTCCTCCTGGGCGGCCCGGGCCTCGTCGATCTTCAGCGCCGGCAGCAGCTCCGACCAGTTGCCGCACGGACCGTCGGGCGCCGAGTAGCGGCCCAGGTCGGGCTGGGCGCCGTAGTGCACGGGAACCGTCAGCCGCTCCTGCGCCTCCTTCATGAACTGCTGCTCGAAGGGCACGATGGTCTTGACGGCCTTGTAGGAGTAGTCGATGTGAAAGAGCTCGACCGTGTCGTGGGCGAGCACCTGCTCGCAGGCGTACAGCGCGTCGATGCGGCTGCCGAGTTGCGGCGTACCGCTGCCGTCCTTGGAGAGCACGACCTCGGCGCCGATGTCGACGCCGGTAAAGCGCGCCGACGACGCATAGATGTCGAGCAGGTGGTCGAGCTCGTCGGCCGCGAGGGGCGCCATCATGCCGCGGGCCGCGGCGGCCTGGGTGCCTTCTTCGAGGTCGGCCCTGATCTGATCGCGGGTCGTTGCGACCAGCGAGCCGTCGCCCATGCGGGCCAGTACCTGCCGTTCCACCAGCGTCACCTCCGCGGCTGCCCTGCCCCCGGCCTCGGCACGCCCCCGGTTGCAGGAAGCCCCGAGCGCCACAGCGCGTCAAAGCGACTCGTCTGCCGACCCGAGCAGGTGTCCGCGATGCTACCGCAGCGGCGCGGCGGGCGGCAAGAATGCGCCCGGGACCGCCGCCCACCGCCCCGTGAGCCGGGGCGGTGTCCGGCGCGCCCCGTGACGGGTAGGATGCTCGTCACCTTCGACATCCGGCTCGACCCAGGGAGGTCACTCATGAAGCCTTTGCGTCACGGCCGTCCGGCGGCGGCGACCGTCCTTGCCCTCGCGGCGCTGTGCCTGTTCGCGTTCGTGCCGGCCGCGGCCGGTGCCACTACCCGTCACCTGGGCACCGGCACGGCGACCTTCAGCCTCGACCGCGCCCAGACGATCCTCTTCTTCGGCGCCGCCATCCCGCCGTACCCGGTCTCTCCCGCCGCCATGACCTTCACGACCTCCGCCGTGAAGTTCACGATGCCGATCTCCGGCGGCACCTGGAGCCCGAGCGCGCTGCAGGGCACGTTCCTGCTCAAGGGCGGCCTGGCATACGTGCATCCCGCTGCGACGACCTTTACCGTGCTCGATCTGACCGGCTGGCGAGCGGGTGTGAACAACAACACCGGCTTTTCGATCGCCGCCAACGGCCACCGCTCGTCGCGCTTCTTCGACGAGAACCTCATGGGCTCGATCCCGTCGATCGTCACCAGCCACGGCTACAAGTACGTGAAGATCACCGACGTTCTGCTGTTCTTCAACGCGACCTCGACGGCCGCGATCAACGGCGCCTTCGGCACGACCCCGCCACCCGGCGCCACCTTTGGCTCGGTTACGTTCCTGGCGCGCCTGAAGTAGCGCTCTCCGGGCGCGACGCAGGCGGGGCGGCGCGTCGCGCCGCCCCGCCTGCAGGCAAAGAGGGCGGCGGCGCGGCATCTGCCGCGCCGCCGCCCTTTCTTTGCGCTTCCGCGTCGTCGTCAGACCGCGAACGAGCTGGCCAGCCCGACACGCTCCTTGAAGCGCTCCACGCTGTTGATGGGAATGTCGAGGACCTGCGAGATGTTGAACTTGGCCTCGATCATGCCGGCCTCGCCCGGTCGCACCGACGAGGTGAACGGCAGCGTGCCGAGCCCCTTCTCGATGCGGATCTGCTCCATGGCGCTGGGGTCGGACAGGTCGCGCGGCGTGCAGCCGAGCTTGTCGGCGACGTAGGCCTTAGCCTCTTTGAGACGCATTCTCCGGGTCATCTGCATACGTGCCACGAGATCTCCCGCGGTCCGCATTCCACCCATGCCCGAGGCCTGCGTGTGGGCACCCTCCATGCCGAGGGGGTCGCCGGTACCCACCTAGTAGCCGTCGATCTTCAGGATCTCGACAAAGGCCTTTGAGGCCCTCGAGGTCGCGTCGGCGGGCGGGTAGACGCAGGTCGGCACGCCGCCCACGCCCATGCCCACGTTGACGTGCACGGGGATCTCGGCGATCTCCATGGCGGGCTTGATGATGGTGATCGCCCGGGCGATGTTCCAGGCCGTCGACTTGCCGGTGTTGATGTTGACGGCCGGACCGTAGATGGAGCCGCCGGCCGCCTGCACCATGCGCAGCTGATCCTTGGGCCACATGCCGGCCAGGCGCTCGCCGTCGAACTCGAGCTGACCGTGCATGCCCAGCACGAACTCGCTGGCCATGCCGATCTCGATGCCCAGGAAGGGATACTTCTCGCGCAGCATGCGGCAGGCGGTGAGCCCGGCGAGAAAATCGGCGTCGCCGGCCGCGCCGGTGGTGTCCATGTCGATGCCGTCGGCGCCGGCCTCGACCATGTGGTCGGCTACGAAGTTGATGTCTTCGACCAGCATCGCACAGGCTTCGATCTGGGCCGCGCGCGCCTCGTCGACCTTCATCAGGGGCAGCAGCTCGGACCAGTTGTCGATGGGACCGTCGGGTTTGGAGTAGCGGCCCAGGTCGGGCATCGCCCCATACTGCACGGGATTGGTGCAGAGCATCTGGGCGATCTTCATGGCCTGACCCTCGTGGGCGACGTTGGTCTTGATGGCCTTGTAGGAGTAGTCGATCTGCCAGAGCTCGACGATGTCGATGCCGAGCACCTGCTCGTAGGTCTGCAGGTCCTGCACGCGGTTGCCGATGTGCTTGGTCCCCGTGCCGTCGTTGCTCATCACGACCTCATCGCCGATGTCGACGGCCGTGAAGCGCGCCGACGAGGCGTAGATGTCGAGCAGGTGGTCGAGCTCATCCTGTGTCAGCGGGTCGACCTTGGCCCGCTTGGCCGACTGCTGTGTGCCCTCTTCGAGATCGGCCTTGATCTCGGAGCGCGTCATCTCGACCAGCGAGCCGTCACCCATGCGGGTTGCGATCCTGGGTTCCAAGCGCATCACCTCCACTGCTTCGCGCAAGTACAGGCCGCGCGGGAGCGCGGCCGGGTGTGGGCCCGGGGAGCAGGCTGCCCGGCAAAGCGACAGCAACGACCGTCTCCCCAGCCGTCGATCCATCGTATATCGGCCCTCACGGCCCCCGCCACCCGACGCCGGGGCGGGCGGCCGGCGCCGTCAGCTCTCCGCCGGCCGCCGGTGTCAGATCTGCGCCGGTCCGAGCCGTCAGATCTCCTTCGGCCGCCGTTGTCAGATCTGCGCCGGCCGGCGGCGGCCGGCCTTGGCGCGGAAGCGCTCGACGCAGTTGACCGGCACATCGAGCACGGCGGCGATGTTGAACTTGGCCTCGATGCCCATCGGGTCGTCGATATCGGTGATCTCGCCCGATTCGAGGATGCCGCCGAGCCCGAGCTCCTTACGGACGTCGAGCATGACGGTCGGATCGGAAAGGTCGAGGACCGAGACCCCCAGCTTGCCCGCCACGTATGTCTTGGCTTCGGTGAGTCGCATCCCTCGGGTGATCTGCATCCGGGCCACCAGATCTCCAGCAGTCCGGATCCCGCCCATCCCCGAGGCGACGCCGTGGCTCACAGCCTGGCCGTAGACATCGCCGGCGCCTACCTACAAGCCGTCGAGCCGCAGAATGTCAACGGCCGCGCGCGAGGCTCGGCAGGTCGCGTCGCCGGCCGGCAGGACGTGCATGGGCACGCCGCCCACGCCCATGCCGCCGTTCAAGTGAACGGGCACGGTCGCGGCCTCGCAGCACGGCTTGGCGATGGTGAGCGTGCGAGCGACGTTCCAGGCGATCGATTTTCCGGTATTGGTGTTGATCGCCGGCCCATAGATGGTCACGCCCGCCTTGGCGGCGAGCTTCATCTGGTCGAGCGGCCAGAGACCGGCCAGGCGCACGCCGTCGTACTCGAGCTCGCCGTGCATGCCCAGCACGAACTCACCGGCCATGCCGATCTGGATGCCCAGGTCGGGATGACGGGCGCGGATGCGCTCGATCGCCTTGAGGGCGGCGAGAAAGTCGGCGTCGCCGGCCGCCCCCGCGGTGTCCAGGTCGATGAATTCGATGCCCGCCTCGACCATCTCGTCGGCCACGTAGACGATATCGTCGGCGGCGAGCTCGACGGCCTCTTCCTGGGCCGCCCGCGACTCGGCGATCCTGCCGAGCGGCAGGAGCTGCGACCAGTTGGGCACGGGGCCGTCGGGGACCGTGTAGAGGCCCAGGTCGGGCATGGCGCCGTAGCCCAGCGGAGCGGTGGTGACGAACTGCGCCTGACGCATGACGTCCTGCTCGAAGGCCATGACGGCCTTGGCCGGCTTGTAGGAGTAGTCGTGGTGGTACAGCTCGAGCGAGTCGGCGCAGAGGTACTGCTCGTAATACTGCAGATCGTTGATGCGGGTGCCGAGGTCCTGGCTGCCGCAGCCGTCGTAGGAGAGCACGACCTCGTCGCCGATGTCGACCCCCGTGAAGCGGCTGTTCGAGCAGAAGATCTCGGAGAGGTGATCGAGCTCGGCGCTCGTAAGCTCGGCAGACTTGGACCGTTTGGCGGCCGCCAGGGTGCCCGCCTCGAGATCGGCGCGGATCTGCGCCGGCGTCATCTCGACGAGCGCGCCGTCCCCCATGCGGGTCCGGATCTTGGCTTCCAAGCGCACACCTCCACAGACGGTTTGGCTAACCTGACGGCAAGGCCCGGCCCGTAGCGGTGCTTCCGGCGCCCGACGGATCGACCCTATCTCCCGGCAAACGGACTGTCACGACGAGGCGCTAAGAACGCCCAAGTTCGCGACACCGCAGGGCATGGCCGCAAGCGCCGCAACCGTGCCGGTGGTGTTGCCGAATCGGTGCCTCGCTGCCGTAATCCGGGTGGCTTTCGGAAAAGAGTCCTTGCCTGCGGGCAGCCGCACGACTGTGTGCGGGACTGACCACGTCCGGTTGCGCTCGTTGCGCCGCGTTGGGGGTGCAATTGACCGGGGGCCTTGTAATATGCTGAGGTCGTATCGTAGAAGGCTTCCATGGGGCCTGAGGCGCCGGTGGGGTGCGTCGTTCCGGGGAGCACAGCCACGGGAGGTCATATGCCTGAAGTTGAAATGCGCACTGAGAAAGCCAAGCTCCACAAGACCCTGCGCCGGTGGGACATGGCTTTGTTTACGGCGTGTGCCATCATCGGCTTCGACTCACTGGCCTACACCACGGCATCCGGCCTGGGCCAGGCCGTCACCTGGCTCGTCATCACGTTCTTCGTCTTCCTCATCCCGTTCGGGCTTCTTACCGCCGAGGTGTCGTCGGCCTTCCCGGCCGAGGGCGGACTCTACGCCTGGTGCCGCATGTCCTTCGGCAAGCTCTTCGGCGAGCTGGCGACCATGATGTACTGGCTCTCCAACGCCATCTGGTTGGGCGGCACGCTCACGGCCGTGACGATCGGCGTCATCAACGTCTTCTTCACCCCCAACCACCCCCTCAACACGTGGGAGTCGATCGTCGTGGGGCTGATCTTCACCTGGGTGACCATCGTCCTGTCGATCATCAGTCTCAAGTACGGCAAGTGGACTGGCAACGTGGGCACCATCCTCAAGGGCGTCGTCATGGTCACCCTTGCGGTCCTGACCGTCGTCTTCCTGATCCGCCACGGTCTGCCCAAGGGCATCGCGCCCGCCAGCTCCTACGCGCCCAGCATCTCGGGCTTCCTGGCAATCATCGGGGTCATCGTCTTTCTGTGGGTCGGCTTCGAGCTCCAGGGCTCGGCCGGTGAAGAGATGATGGACCCGCAGAAGGACGTGCCGAAGTCCATCTTCAGCTCGGGGCTCATCACGGCCGGCATGTACATCGTCGTGATGCTCGCCATGCTGCTCCTGCTCTCCGAGAAGGAACTGGGCGCGGCGACCGGCATTCCAGCCGCCGTCAACCTCGCCCTGACCAGCGCCGCGGGCGGCGCCGCCAAGACCCTGGGCTACTTCCTGGGCATCATCCTCATCCTGCAGTACCTGAGCTCCGCCTCGGTGTGGACCCTGGGTGCGGCCCGCGTGCAGGCCGTAGCCGCTCTCGACGGTTCGGCGCCGCGCCTGCTCGGCAAGTTCAGCAAGCAGGGCACGCCGGTTGCCATGTGCGTCCTCATGGGCATCGTCGGCTCGGTCATGAACGTGATCATCTTCGTCGTCACGAGCGGCAGCCTGAAGGCCTTCATCGGCGTAATGATCGCCCTCGACACGTCGCTCACCGTCGTGGTCTACGTCTTCCTGATCCCGGCGATCATCAAGTTGCGCACCACACATCCCCACGTGAACCGTCCCTTCATCGTGCCCGGTGGCAAGGTCGGTCTGTGGGTCTGCGCGGCCATCACCTGGGTGCTCTCGGTCATCACCTGCATCACCCTGCTCTGGCCGGGCCTCATCAACAGCTGGTTCGGTCAAAGCTATTCGATGGAGTCAAGCTGGAGCATGTCCCGGACACGCTTTGAGATCTTCACCCTCGGGACCTTCGCGGTGCTGATGGTGATCGGCGTACTCTTCTGGGCCTACGGCCGCAGTCAGGGCACGGTCTCCGAAGATGCCGTGATCGAGGGCGTCGTCGAAGAGTCGTAGCCTTTCGCCAGGCGACACCACTCGCCGCCGTGCACGAACGGGCGGGGCGGCGGGCCTTTTCAAGGCCCGCCGCCCCGCCCTCACTTATTGCGCGGCCCGAACGGCAGGCAGTCGGTGCGGCAGTCTCAGCCCGCGCGGCAGTCTGAACGGCAGCGCGAGTCGTCCACGGTGCGAAGCGCCGATCGCTGTCGTCAGGCGGCGCCGAACTCGGGTCGTAGCGCGGCGGCGATCTGTTCGGGGGCGACGAAGATCAGCTCGCCGCCCAGCTGCTTCTGCAGAAAGTAGTCGTCGGTGCGGTAATCGGGCTTGAAGGCCGAGCGCGCGACGACGCGTAGCACCACGGCGTGCGCCTCCGCGGCGCCGCTCAGCGGTCCGCCGCAGAGCGAGAAGTTGAAGGCCGACAGGCCCTCGCGCTCGTACCACGACAGGACCTTCGAAAGACCACGGGCCAGCTCGGTCACCTGATCGTCGTCGAGCCCGGTCAGGCGCGCCCGGCCGGGCAGCACCGCCATGACCTCGCGCCCGCCGCTCGGCGCGTAGGCCGCCAGCCAGGTCCAGCCGGCACGACCGCCCATGGCGCGCTCGCCGCGAGTGCTCTCCTCGTCGACCAGCGCCTGCCAGTACGAGACGCCGTGCCGCTCCCGGAAGGCGGCGGCGCGTTCCCATTGCAGACGCAGCAGCCACGGCGCGCCGGGCCCGCCGAACACCTGAAAGTGCGGGTGCACCATGCTCGCGCCGGCCGGCAGCATGTGGTTGCAGCACAGCTCGAGATGTTCCAGGCCCGGGTAGGCCGCCTCGGCGTGCCGGGCGAACTCGACCCCCGCGGCGAGCTCCTCGGCGAGCAACCCGGGCTCAAAGCCGGAGGGCCGCAAGAAGTGCGTCTCGGGGCAGGTCACCACGGCGTGCAGCGCCGCCAGCGGAAAGAGATTGGGAAAGACGAGCACGCGGCCGCGCTCCAGACGCCCGCCGCTCAGCACGTGCTCCGGATAGCGGGGGGTGACCTCGAGCACCTTCTCGGGACAGAAGAAGCAGCCCTCCCGGGTCCTTGCCGCCTGCTGCTCGGCGTACGGCCAGTCGGTCGTGCCGTAGAACATCTCCTCTTTGGTGGCCAGTTCGGAAGAAGCCACCGCCGTCGCGCCGGTGAGCGGGTCGCGGCGCACCTCGATCGTCTGTTCTGTGAGCTTCATGCCCAGGAGCGGGCTGAAGAACGACGCGGTCTCGACGCTGCGCTCGAAGGTGATGAGTCCCATGCGGTGCCTCGCAAGTCGGTTCAAGTCCGGCGCCGATGATACGGGGGCCGGACGCGGGCGGCAACGACGGCCGCCGTTGGCGACCGGGCGCGACTGCCTGCTACAGCGCGACCGTCTTTCCGCTGTCCTCGACCACGCGCACGGCAATCTTTCGCGGCACTCTGGAGCGGACCGCCGTCTTCAGGCTGGCTATGGGCGGCGCATCCCCGGGTCCGATGGCCGTGATGACGATGCCGCCGCCCGTCTGTTCCACGCTCTCGACCTGCCAGCCGGTGCCCTTGACCCACTGCCCGGCGGCGGTTTCGGTGGCGCCGATCCAGCGCTCGTATCGCAGGGTGCGCAGCGACGCGACACCGAGCGGCGCCAGCAGCACGATCACAAAGACCGCGACGAGCGCCTGGGCGCGGCGCCCGGGGTGCAGGCCGCGCTCGCGGGCCACGCGCCCGTAGCCGGCCGCCGTAAAGACGACCACCCCGGCCACGATGATGGCGGCGGCGTTGGTCAGAAACAGGATGAAGGCGCCCCACGCCAGATCGAGGCGCCCCGACCCCAGGGTGATGCCCACCACGGCCAGCACCGGCACCAGAGAGATGGCGATCGCCACGCCGGCGAGGATGTTCGAGACGTCGCGGCGCACGAGCGCGAACGAGCCGGCCACCCCGACGGTGATCGCGACCGCCAGGTCGAGCAAGGTGGGCGCGGTGCGCCCGACGATCTGCGGGTTGGCGCCCACGGGCATGCGCGCGACGGTGACCACGCCGACCGCGAACCCGATGAGGATGTTGACGGCGATGCCCGAGACCAGCAGCAGCAGGGAGGCGGCCAGGTTACGCCTCGACCCGGTCACCATGGCCAGCGCCACACCGTAGATGGGCGTGGCCAGCGGCGCCACGATCATGGCGCCGATCACGGCCGGCGTGGAGTCTCCCACCACGCCGCCGGCGGCAATGAGGCTCGCCAAGACGAGCAGCATCCAGAACTGCGACGTCTTGGCCCGTCGCTCACCGGCAGTCAGAAAGAGGCCGTCCTCGATGTCGTCGAGCGGGTTGCGGTACTGCCCGCCGGCGTCGATCGCCCGTGTCAGCCAGCCCATGTCGCCTCCTGCCGTGCGTCGCCGGTGCGTCGCCGGTTGCGTGGCCGCGCGGACGGCCCGCGGCAAGACGCTGCGACACGATGCGCTAGACGACCCGCGCAACGCTGTTTGCAGGGATTTTGTGGAGCCGGCGGGCGGAATCGAACCGTCGACCTGCTGTTTACAAGACAGCTGCTCTGCCAACTGAGCTACACCGGCCCAGCGCGTAGTCTATCGCCGGACGGCGCGCGCGGGAACGGCAGGTCGCTTCGCGCGCTCGGCAGTTCGCCTTGTTGCGGCTGCTGTCGCGGTGGGAGACTGCGAAAACCGACCCACAAACGCAACGAGCCCCGCGGGGGGGCGGGGCTCGCTGTGTCAGGGCTTGGGGTTGCCCTTGAGGGGGGTCGCTAGAGAGTATCGCCACTTCTGATTAAGTGCGTGTTAAGTGCGGCTTAAGCGGGGTTACGCACCGCCGCCGCCGGTGCTGCCCTCGGAGCCGCCGGCGCCCTCGGAGCCGCCGGCGCCTGCCGGGTCGCCTGCGGCGCCCAGCATCGCCAGGAACGTCTGCTCGTCGATGATCTCCGCGCCGGCTTTGCCGGCCTTGGCGAGCTTGGAGCCGGGGTTCGCGCCGGCCACGACGTAGTCGGTCCGGCCGCTGACCGAGCCGGCGACCTTGCCGCCCAGGGCTGTGATCCTCTCCCCCGCCGCGGGACGCGACAGCGTGTCGAGCGTGCCGGTCAGCACGAAGGTCTTGCCCGACAGCGGTCCGGCCGCGCGCCGCGGCGCCTCTTCGACGAAGCGCAAGCCGTGCGCCCGCAGCTTGGTCAGAGTCTCGCGGTTGTGCACGTCGGCCAGATACTGCTCCACGGTCGCGGCCACCACCGGGCCTATGCCCGGCACCTCGGCGATCTCGGCCTCGGTCGCGCCCTGCAGCTCATCCAGCGACGGAAAGTGCTCGACCAGCAGCTCGGCGGTGACAGCGCCGACGTGGCGGATGCCCAGGGCGAACACTACGCGGGCGAAGGGCTGGCGCCGCGAGGCGGCGATCGCACTCAGCAAGTTCTCGGCGAAGCGATTGGGCACGACGATCTCCTGCCCGTCGGGTCCGATCGCCTTGCGGGCAAAGAGCGGCGCGCCGACGAGGCGGCTCAGCGTCAGCTCGTAGAGATCGGCGACGTTGCCCACGAGACCGGCCTCGTGCAGAGCGGCCACCGCCTCGTCGCCCACGCCGTCGATGTCCATCGCGCCGCGGCTCACGAAATGCCTGACGGCCTCGACGATCTGCGCCGGACACGAACGGTTCGGACAGCGCACGGCCACCTCGCCCTCTTCGCGCACGACCGGCGAGCCGCAGGCCGGGCAGCGTACGGGCATGGTCCACTGTGGGCGCGCCTCGTGGGCGGCGACGCTCTGCGCGCCCTCCTGCTCGCTGATCGCCGGCCCGACGACCTGGGGAATGACGTCGCCGGCGCGCTGCACGATCACCTCGTCGCCGGGGCGCACGTCCTTGCGCCGGATGTCGTCCTCGTTGTGCAGGGTGGCCCGTTCGACCGTCACGCCGCCGACCGGCACCGGTTCAAGCACGGCGAAGGGCGTGAGCACTCCGGTGCGGCCCACGTTGACCGCGATGTCCTGCAGCCGCGTGACCACGGTGGTCGGAGCGAACTTGAAGGCGATCGCCCAGCGCGGGTCGTGGGCGACCTCGCCCAGATCGAGCTGCAGCGCCACCTCGTCGATCTTGACCACGACGCCGTCGATGTCGTAGTCGACCTCGCCCCGCCGCTCGACCCAGGCGGCGCACGCGGCGACCACCTGCTCGATGGTCTCGTAACGGGCCGCCGCGGGGTTCACCCGAAAACCCTGCCCGGCCAGCCAGGCGAGGGACTGCCAGTGGCTGTCGACCTCGAGCCCCTCGCGGTAGCCGAGCTGGTAGCACCAGATGTCGAGCGGCCGTGCGGCGGCCACGGCCGGGTCGAGCTGACGCAGAGAGCCGGCGGCGGCGTTGCGCGGGTTGGCGAAGGTCGACTTGCCGGCGGCCGTGCGCGACTCGTTCAGACGGGCAAAGGCGGCCAGCGGCAGGTACACCTCGCCGCGCACCTCGAGGACCGCCGGCACGGGCTCGCCGCGGTCGAGCGCACCCAGGCGCAGGGGCACGGCCTGGATCGTGCGCAGATTGGCGGTCACGTCCTCGCCGACGACGCCGTTGCCGCGGGTGGCGCCGCGCTCGAACAGCCCGTCGCGGTAGACCAGCGAGATGGCCAATCCGTCGATCTTGGGCTCGGCCACGTAGCTCAGGGGTGCGTCGCCGAGCCCGTGCGCCTCGAGCAGGCGGCGGTTGCGCCGGTCCCAGGCCAGCAGCTCGTCGGCGTTGCGGGCGTTGGCCAGCGACAACATCGGCTGCAGGTGGCGCCACTGCTCGAACTTCTCGAGCGGCTGCCCGCCGACCCGCTGCGTGGGCGAATCGGGCGTGCGCAGCGCGGGAAACGCGGCTTCGATATCCTGCAGCTCGCCCAGCAGCAGGTCGTAGTCGGCGTCGCCGATCTCGGGCCGGTCGAGGACGTAGTAGAGGTGGGCGTGGCGCTCGATCAGGGCACGCAGCTCGGCGGCACGACGGCGCGCTTCGTCGGGGATGGTCGCGCTCACGGCGCGCTTCCTGTCGGCGCACCGACCGGCGGCAGCCCACCGACAGGCGGAGCGCCTGAGGGCGGTGCGCCGACGGGCAGCGCGCCGGCGAGGCAGAGGTCGGCGAGGGCGGCCGGCGTGGCGACGATGAAGTCGGGCGCGGCGGCGGTCAGCGCGGCGCGCGAGAAGACGCCCCACAGCACGGCGATCGTCGCCACCCCGGCCGCCTTGCCGGCGGCCACATCGACGGGTGCGTCGCCGACATAGACGGCGCGCTCCGGGGCTGCACCCAGCCGTTCGAGAGCCAGCAGCAGCGGCGCGGCGGAGGGCTTGTGAGCGGCGCTGTCGCTGGCCGTGACCACCACGTCGAAGTACTCGCGCAGGCCCACCGCGCGAAACGCCATGGCCGTAGTGTCGGCGCTCTTGGACGTGACGATGGCGAGGCGGCGCTGGGCCGCCCGCAGGCGGCCCAGCGCCGCCTCCATCCCCGCAAAGCCCGCGATCATCTCGTCGTGGACCCGGTGGTTGTGCTCGCGGTAGGCGTCGTAGAGCTCCTGCGCACGACCTGCGTCCAGGGCCCGCATCTGCGTCATCAGCGGCTGACCGACGCCGGCCAGCAGCACCTCGTCGGGCAGCTGCTCACCCAGCACGGCGCGCGACGCGTGACGAAACGAGGCGCGGATGAGCGCCACCGTATCGACCACCGTGCCGTCGAGATCCAGGATGATCGGTTCGAAGCCGGTCACCCCGAGACCTCGTCGTGCTCGGCCTCGACCGCGGCGGCCGCCGTCGCCCCGGTTGCGCCCGCGGGCAGCACGGCGGCGACGGCCGCGCTGAGCTTCCAGCCCTCGAGCAGCTCGAACGCCCGCGGGTCGACCAGGTCGAAGCGCAGCGGCGTGATGGAGATGTACCCGGCGGCGAGCGCCGCGAAATCGGTGCCCGCCTCGTGGCGGCAGTCGCGTTCTTGGCTATCGATGGTGTAGCGCCTGATCGCGCCGTCGCCGGTCTCCAGCACGATCCGCTCGTGGACGCTGGCGCAGCCCAGCCGAGTGACCTGCACGCCCCGCACCCCAGCGGCCGCCAGGTCGGGGAGGTTGACGTTGAGCACGAGACCGCGAGGCAGCCCGTCGGCCAGCACGCGGGCGACGATCGGCGCCGCCAGAGTCGCGGCGTCGTCGAAGTGCCGCGGCCGGCGACCCTGGACCGAGACGGCCACGGCCGGCAGGCCGAGCAGGGCGCCCTCGAGCGCCGCCGACACCGTTCCCGAGTAGGCGACGTCGTCGCCCAGGTTGGCGCCCGTGTTGGCGCCGGCCACGACGATCGCGGGACGCTCGCCGAAGAACCCAAGGGCGGCCGCCCGCACGCAGTCGGCCGGCGTGCCGTCGAGCGAAAAGCCGGAGAAACCGTCGCCGAACACGGACTCGCGGGCGTGCAGAGGGCGATCGATGGTGATGCCGCGCGCGATCGCGCTGCGGTTGCCGTCGGGCGCCAGCGTCAGCACCGTGCCCAGCGGCTCGAGCGCGCGGCGCAGCGCCGCCAGGCCGGGCGCGTCGATGCCGTCGTCGTTGGTCAGCAGGATATGGGTCATCGTGCCTGCGATTCTACTGCACCGTCCGGTGTCGCCAGAATTGACAACACCGTGAAGGAGCCCGCCGTCGCGCGTCGTAGGTATGTTGAACCGGCCCGGAGCGAGCCCACGTGCGCCAGAACATGACCTTTCACCCCGACCTCGCCGGACGGCGAGTCACGATTCGTCGTGTCGTCGCCCTCGCCTCTGTGCTCGTTGTCGTCTCCACCGTGCTGCTGGCCTCCGGCCTGCTGTATCTGTGGCCACTGTTCATCTTTCCCCTGCTGCTCGGGGCGGTGTTCTTTTTTGAGCTGGGCAGCCTTCTGGTGGCCGGCTGGGTCGGGGGCTTCTTCGTCGTCTCCTTCGTCGTGCGACAGCCGGTCGACCCGGCAACCACACGCCAGGCGATCGTCGGCCTCGCGGCCTTCAGCCTCGCCGGACTCATCCTGGGGCGAGTGCAGCGCGACCAGCACCTGCGGCACGGCGTGCTCGCCGCGTCGTCGCTGACCGACCGCCTGACCGGCCTGTACAACTACGGCACGTTCGTCGATTACCTGCACTACGAGGTGACCAAGGCCAACCGCTACGGCGGCGAGCTCACCCTGATCATGTTCGACCTCGATCACTTCAAGCGCTTCAACGACCGGCACGGCCACGAGGCCGGCAACGACCTGCTGCGGCGCGTCGGCGCCACGTTGCAGGCGGTCGTCCGCGAGGCCGACATGGCGGCGCGCTACGGGGGCGAGGAGTTCGCCCTGCTGATCAGCGGCGACGCCCGCGACGGCATGGAGCTCGCCGAGCGCGTGCGCCGGGCGATCGAGACCGTCGCCGTCGAGCTGCGCGGCGGCGAGGTCGCCTACGTCACGGCCAGCGCCGGCGTGGCGACCTACGGCGCCGCCTCGCCCGACGACACGCTCCTGATCGAGCACGCCGACCAGGCGTTGTACGAGTCGAAGCGCGCCGGCCGTAACCGGGTGACGATGCACCCCGGCGCCGAGCTCCCCGAAGACCTCACGGCCACGCTCTCCGCCTGATCGTCGGGCGTGTCGCGCGC
Organism: Actinomycetota bacterium; assembly: GCA_003164655.1. Classification (GTDB taxonomy): domain Bacteria; phylum Actinomycetota; class Thermoleophilia; order UBA2241; family UBA2241; genus Bog-752. Next base: position 6,347 of record PLTW01000108.1, on the reverse strand, counting down.
CGTCCTCAGGCCGGCAGTTTGGCGATCCCCACCTTGGGCAGCCGCGTGTCCGGCCGGGCGAAGACCTCGCCGCTCATGAGCTCGACCCCGACACCCCGCAGGACCTTCAGCTGCCGGGCGTCGGCGACCTCGGGGGCGATCAGGCGCGCGTCGATCCGGGCGGCAAAGCGCAGCAGCAGCTGCACGACGTCGACCAGCGTGGGGTCGCCGGCAGCGCCCACGCTGATCACCGGATCGAGGGACAGGTAGTCGGGCTGCGCCCGGGCGATCAGATCGAAGGCGGTCAGGCCGCCGCCCACCCCGGCCACACAGACCGGAAAGCCCATCTCGTGCACCGGCCCGAGCACGCGCAGCGCCGACGCGGCGTTGGCGGCGAGATCGGCGACCTGCACCTCGAAGACCACGTGCTGGGGCACCAGCGCCTTGTTCAACGAGTAGAGCTCGCTCAGGGCGAGCACCGCCGCGGCGGGCAGCTCGACCGACTCGCAGCTCAGCACGAGCAGCTCGTCGGGGGCCAGGCCGACCGCCTTGGTGACCGCCAGCTCGCGCGTCTCGATGCCGTAGCTGGGCAACAGCGCTGAGCGCCGCGCGACCTCGTCGAGCACATCGGGCAGGCGCAGCGGCGAGTAGAACGGTCCGCGTATGGCGGTGTGGTAGCCGAGCACCCGGCGCTCGGCGACGTCGACGACCGCCTCGAACAGCGGCTCCAGACTGTGGCTGGCGACCGCGTCGGCCAGCGTGCGTTCGAGCTCGTCGTCGTAGACCAGCCACTCGCGTTCGGCGGCCTGCATGGCCGCCGCGACGCCGTTCTGCAGCGACTGCTCGAACGTAAGGTCGGCGCCGGCCTGCAACACAGCGACCGTGACGAACGGATGGACCCGGTCGAAGACGCCCGGCGCGAGGTCGTTCAGGAGCATCGACTGCAGGCGCTCGTAGACGCGCCGGCTGATGGCCGTGAGGTCGTCGCGCGAGATCTCCCTGGCCCGGCGCGGCGGCGAGAGCACGACGATGAAGGCGTTGTCGGACAGGGTGAAGTCGGCCAGTACGTCGAGCCTGCGCAGCGAGGTACCCACCATCTCCCGGAGGATGCTCGAGCAGGCGTCGAGCACGTCGGATGTCACCTGCCAGCCGAACACCCGCTCGAGGCGGCCGTAGCGCTTGAGCCCGACGTAGAGAATGGCCACCTCGCCGCGCTTCTCGAGCTCGAGGCGCATGCCGTCGGCGATGACGCTGAGCGACGGCAGAGCGAGCGTGTCGTCGCTCACCAGGTTGCGCAGGTTGGTGCGCGCCTGCCGGGCGATGCGCGCGGTCGTGCGCCGCTCGGCTGCGCTCTCGTCGTCGTGGCCCGGCATGGCCCCCTGCCCCGGCCGGCCTAGCCGGCCTTGCCGCTGCTCGGGCGGCGGGCGGCGGCGTCGCCGCCCGCGACTTCGCCGTGCTTGGCGCTGCCGCCGTTGCCGGCCGCCTTGGCCTTGGACTGGCCGGCGGTCGCGCTGTCGGACTTGGCGTCGCCGTCGGGCTTGCCCGCGGACTTGGCGTCGGCTCCGGACTTGGCGTCGGCGTCGGCCTTGGCGCCGGCGTCGGCCTTGGCGCCGGCGTCGTTGGCGCGCGCCTTGGAGGACCCGCGACCGTAGTCGGTCGTGTAGAAACCCGAACCCTTGAAGTGGATGGCGACCGGGTGCAGCACCTTGGCGACGTGGCCGCCGCAGACCTCGCAGCTCTCGAGCGGCTCGTCTGAGAACTTCTGAAAGACCTCGAGGGTGTGACCGCACACGTCGCAGCGGTACTCGTAGATCGGCAAGGGCCTGCTCTCCTGGGCTTCGTCTGGGCTCGGCTTTTCAGTCTAGCACAGGGCCGCCACACGGTCGGTTCGAGCGCCGCCGCCTACGGATCGGTGACGAAGGGCGGCACATGCCCGGCGATGATGCGCGCCGCGCCCCACGACGCGATCGCCCGCCAGGATGCCGCGAGGATGGGGTCGCACCCCGCGTCGACGCCGGCCGCGACCCGCTCATAGTCGTCACGCGACGGCCCGATGGTGTCGCCGGCGAGCACCGTGAGGCCCTCGCCGGTCTCGACCCTGAAGCAGACGCCGCCCTCGGTGTGGCCCGGCGTGCGCACCCAGGTGATGCCCGGCGCGAGCTCGCCCTCGTCGCCCGACAGCAGCCGCAGCCGCTCGCGCGGCAGAATACCGGCCACCATCGGCCGGTCGGGGTCGTCGAGCTCGAGCTCGTGAACGACTACCTGACCGGGTACGTCGGCGCAAGCACCGGCGTGATCGAAGTGGGCGTGGGTAAGGGCGATGAAGTCGAGGTCGTCGACGCTCACCCCGAGGGCCGCCAGCGCCTTGACGACCGGCTGGTTTTGCAGGTGCATGCCGGGGTCGACCAGGATGGTCCTGGGCCCGCGCAGCAGCACGGTGTTGGGAAAGGTCGTCATGCCGACCACCTGACGTTCGGCGGCGAGCTTCTCGTAGCCTACGTAGCCCTCGGGCGAGCGGTGCTCCGGCATGACCTCGACGCGACCGCCGTCGACCCAGAAGGCAAAGCGCGCGGTGGGCAGCAGAACGTCGACCGCATACATCGCCCCTCCCCGCCTAGGCGCCGGCCGGCGCGTCGTCGGCCTTGCCCTCGCCTTCGGGCGCAGCGTCGCGCGCGTAGATGACGTCGACTCGGTCGAGATTGATCACGACGAAGGGCACGGTCTCGATCGGCTCGTCGCTTTCGGCGCGGTAGATGCTGGCCTTGGACAGCGTCAGCTTGGGGTCGGTGATATGGCGCAGATGGTCGGACGAACGGCGCATCGTCGAGCGGCCGCCGTGACTGAAGTGGGCATAGCCCACTATCTTGAGGCCGCCGATGTAGGCGACCACCTCGAGCTCGAGGAAACCGATCTCGACCTTGAACTCGTGCTCGAGATCGCCCGTCCGCACGATCACCTGGTCGTCGTCCACGTTCTTCTCCTCATCGAACAGAAAGAACTCCACGGCGCACTCCTCACTCCGAGACGGATCCGGGCAGCCGCGTGACCGCTCGGCGCCGGCGACCGCCGGTCTGTCATTCGTCTACGGTCTCTTTGTCGCCCGTGGCGCAGGATTCTTGAGTACAAGGCGCGCCGCCGAAGGCCGCCAGCGTGCGGTCGCGACGCGCGGCGAGAAGCCGGCGGTTGCGCAAATCGTTCAGACGGCGCGCCAGAACGGCGCTCAGGGCGCCGCCCAGGACGCTGCCGACAAACAGGGCGCGCATTCGTGCCATGCCGCCACTATAGGTCATAGCGCGAGCGCCGGCCAACACCCGGTGCGCCGCGGCCGGCGCCCGCCGAGCCGCAGCCGGCGCCCGGAGTCGCGACCCCGGCACGCCGCGACCGGCGCGCCCTTCAGGCCGCGGCGAAGACGAGCGCGCCGTCCGCGCCGGCATCGACGGTGATGGTGTCGCCCGAGTGGACGTCGCCGCGCAGCAGCTCGCTCGAGAGCGGGTTTTCGAGCAGGCGCCGGATGGCGCGCCGCAAAGGCCGCGCCCCGTACTGCGCGTCGTAGCCTTCGTCGACGATCCGCGCCTTGGCGGCCGCAGTGACCTCGAGGCGCATGCCCTGCCCCTCGACGAGCCGGCGCGTGCGCTCGAGCAGCAGATCGACGATCTGCTCGAGCTGCTCTCTGTCGAGCGGATCGAAGACGATGACCTCGTCGACCCGGTTGAGAAACTCGGGCCGGAAGGTCTTGCGCAGCTCGTCGAGCAAGCGCTTTTCGAAGTCTTCGTGACTGGCCGCCTTACTGCTGTCGGGACTGAAGCCCAGCGCCTGCTGGCGGATCATGCCACTGCCGACGTTGCTGGTCATGATGACGACCGCGTTCTTGAAGTCGACGGTGCGCCCCTTGCCGTCGGTGAGGCGCCCGTCGTCGAGGATCTGCAGCAGCATGTTGAAAACGTCGGGGTGGGCCTTTTCGATCTCGTCAAAAAGCACCACGGCGTAGGGGCGGCGACGCACCGCCTCGGTGAGCTGGCCGCCCTCGTCGAAGCCGACGTAGCCCGGCGGCGAGCCCACGAGGCGCGAGGCCGAGAACTTCTCCATGTACTCGCTCATGTCGAGCCTGATGAGGGCGCCTTCGTCGTCGAACAGAAACTCGGCGAGCGCCCGGGCCAGCTCGGTCTTGCCCACGCCGGTCGGGCCGAGAAAGATGAACGAGCCGATCGGCCGGCTGGGGTCTTTGAGACCGGCCCGCGCGCGACGCACCGCCTCGGCGACCGCCACGACGGCGCGGTCCTGCCCGATGACCTGGCGGTGCAGGCCCTCCTCCATGCCGAGCAGCTTGTCGGCCTCGGCGGCCAGCATGCGCTGCACGGGGATGCCGGTCCACGAGCTCACGATCGCGGCGATGTCGTCGGCGTCGACCGTGGCGTCGGCGATGCCCTTATCGGCGAGCCAGGCGTTCTTGGCCTCGACGAAGGTCTGCTGGATCTTGTCGGTCTGCTCCTTGAGCTGGGCGGCCTTTTCGTAGTCTTGGGCCTGCACCGCGGCGGCGCCCTCGCGGGTGAGCTCGCCGAGCCGCAGCTCCATTTCGCGCAGCTCGGGCGGCAGCATGGTCGACTCGATGCGCAGCTTGCTGGACGCTTCGTCGAGCAGGTCGATCGCCTTGTCGGGCAGGAAGCGGTCGCTGATGTAGCGGTCGGCGAGGCGGGCGGCCTCGACCAGCGCCTCGTCGGTGATCGTCACTTTGTGGTGAGCCTCGTACTTGTCGCGCAGGCCGTGCAGAATGGCGATCGTCTCTTCGACGCTCGGCTCATCGACGACGATGGGTTGAAAGCGGCGCTCGAGGGCCGAGTCTTTCTCGATGTGCTCGCGGTACTCGTCGAGGGTGGTCGCGCCCACGCACTGCAGCTCGCCGCGGGCGAGCATGGGCTTCATGAGGTTCGAGGCGTCGATCGCCCCCTCGGCGGCGCCGGCGCCTACGACGTTGTGCAGCTCGTCGATGAACAGCACCACGTCTTTGGCGCGCTGGACTTCGTCGAGCGCGCCCTTGAGGCGCTCCTCGAACTCGCCACGGTACTTGGAGCCGGCCACCATCGCCCCGAGATCGAGGGCCAGCACGCGCTTGCCACGCAGCATCTCGGGCACGTCACCGGCGACGATCTTCTGGGCGAGGCCGTCGGCGATGGCCGTCTTGCCGACGCCCGGCTCGCCGATCAGGGCCGGGTTGTTCTTGGTGCGCCGGCTCAGCACCTGGATGACCCGCTTGATCTCGGCGTCGCGGCCGATCACGGGGTCGAGCCGGCCTTCGGCGGCGAGGGCGGTGAGGTCGCGCGTGTACTTCTTGAGCATGCTCTCGCCGGTCGCGCTGGCCTCGTAGTCGACGCCCGTGTCGCGGATCTCCGCCAGGGCGCGCAGCAGGCCCTCCTCGGTCGCCCCGAGATCCTTGAGGATGGCGCTGCCCGGGCCCTCGCCCTCGAGGAAGATGCCCAGCAGCAGGTGCTCGGTGCCGACGAACTCGTCGCTCAGCTTCTGGGACTGCTGAACGGCGATGTCGATTGCCGCCTTGGCCCGCGGCGTCATGTACAGCATGTCGGCCGGAGCCGCCGTGGGCGGACCCGAGCCGGCGGGCTGGTTCTGAGCGAACTGGTTGGCGCGCGTCATGGCGGCGCCCTTTTCGATGCCCACGAGATTGAGGATCTGCTCGACGATCCCTCCCGGCAGGCTCAGCACCCCGATCAGCAGGTGCTCGGTGCCGAGCATATTGCCGGGCCCGCGGCGCACCACTCCCTGGGCGGTTTCGAGCGCTTCGCGCGCCCGCTCGGAGAACTTGCTCACGTCCATATCGTCATCCTTGCAGCGTTGGTTCGTGGGGTGATCGTCAGCGGCGGCGCTTGCCGATGCGCACGACAGCCATGTGGCTCGCCGGCACCAGGTCGTGGCGCAGAGAGCGCTCCACCTGGCGCACCCGGTCGCGCAGGTCGTCGGCGGCGCGGGCCAGCTCGGCTTCGAGGAGGTCCATCTGGGCGCGCATGAGCGCCATCTGGCTTTCGAGTGCGAGCACGCGCTCGACACCGGCCAGGTTGAGACCGAGCTCGGTCAGCTCCTGGATGCGCTGCAACCGGTCGACGTCGGCCAGCGAGTACAGTCGCGTGTTCTTGGCCGAGCGCTGCGGTTGCACGAGCCCGCGGCGCTCGTAGAGGCGCAGCGTCTGCGGATGAANNCGTAGAGGCGCAGCGTCTGCGGGTGCATGGCGGCCAGCTCGGCCGCGATCGAGATCATGAAGAGCGGCCTTGTGGGATCATCGCGTCGCGCCATGGCGTATCACCGCCCGTCCTTTTCGTGCCCGTCGGTCACATGCTCCCGAAGCGCGCCGCGCGCGGGTC
>PLTW01000223.1 GCA_003164655.1 Actinomycetota bacterium | reverse complement strand
GCCATGCCGCGCCTAAAGCCAGACGGCATGGAGTTGGAGTTGCTCCGCGTGTGTAACCGTCTCGAGTCGGCAGCGTGGCCGCCTTCCCTCCACGGACATCGTCCCACTCGCCCGTGCAGGCCGGAAGGGCAGTGAGGTCAGCGGCGGTTCACAATCTGGTTGTCACGTGCGCACAGGTCTTCGAATCATGTCTGGCCCACACAAAGCCGCCCTTTGCAGGGAGTTATCGCGCTTTGCCGACCCCACGCCGACGACACCACTTGTGAAGTTCTCCAGCAGAATCGGTCAGCGCCAACATGCGCCGACATCACGAATGATCCTGCCCGCGGGCGCGGTCCTACTGGAGGTCTCCTTGTCCTGTCTGGTCGCGGGAGTGACACCGTCTGCTGGCGGTTATCCCAGTGAGTCGACGCGTGACCGAGGTGGCTCAAGACCGAGACTCGCTCTGCAGCGCTCATGACAGCGTAGCCGAGCCGGCGCATCGAGGCGACTACCCCGCGGCTTCCTGCCCCCGAGCGGTCGCTTCGTCCACAATCCTAGTCACCTCGCACACCACGGGGGCCGCGAGTTCTCGGAGTCGCTCGGCCTTCTTCACAAGATCGGAGAGACTCGCGGTCCGAACACGCCTGCCGTCGTGCGAGAAGCCGCTTAGCCCTTGACTGACGACGACAACTCCACCGGAACCCCGATCTCTAGCCGCCCGGATCCCGTGAGGAACGAGATTGCGATGCTTGAGTCGGTTGCTCACTGCCTCGACGTAGCCGAACTGTGGCGAGTCACGAAACCCATGAAGGACGCGGCTGAGCCGCAGGCCTTCCGGCTCATCCATGGCACACATGCACGTTCGTCTGGAACCAAGCATCTGGGCCAGGCTGCATCGCTCGTTGTCGCAAAGGCGCAAGCTCGTGCGAACCAGCTGTGCCAGCAAGTCGCCGGCGCTGTGAAGGCTTCGCACACCCGATTCCAGCGCAAATCGAGACAGCTGGCCGGCGTCTCGCATCGCAAGCAAGTCCTGAGACAGACACCCGCTCATCGAGGTGTCTGTCGGCCACGGCCGAAAGCCGGCATCTTCGAACCAGTCCGCCGCCATCTTGGCAAGATCGAAGGCAACATCGGGAGCCTCGACCAGGTTCCATCGCGATGCGGAAACCCGCCATCGGGCGGCGCGCCTGGAGGCCGCAGGCAGGACCGCTAAGGTCTCGGACAGATGAGCCAAATCCTCGCAAAGGCTCTCGGAGGCGGAGCGAGCGTGTCGGGCGATCTCCGTCAAGAACTCGCTGCCGGGACGATGGCCAGCCAGCACACCAAGTGCACGTCGTCGAGCTCGATGGCCGGCAGCGCCTGCACGGGCTCCGGTCGTTCCAGCCCGAGTTCCTTGACCTTCGCGGCCACGCCGATCGCCTTCTTGGCCGACGGCTCGTCCCCGCGCATCGCCTCACGGATCATCTTCTCAATGCGAACGCCGTACGGCGCCTCGACCGCATCAATCAGCCGCTCGACCTCAGCCTGGGGTACATCTGCAGGCGGGTGCGCACGCAGCAGCTCGGCCGCATCGCGCATCGTCTTGGGCACCTTGGGCTGCAGGTTGCGGGGATCGGTCGCCTTCTGCCACTCATCGAAGATGTGTTGCCGGGCTCGATCCCAGGCATCGTATGCGCGCTCGTGGGTGTCGGCGTCCAGCACTCGCTCGGTCTCGGGGGTAGCCTCGGCATGGAACAGGCACGTCAGGGTGTCGCCAACGACTTCGGGCTCGGCGCCCTCCTCGCAGGCCACGTAGCGGAATTGCGGACTGGGATGGTTTCCCACGCGCGCGCAGAAGACGAACCCGGGCACGGCGCCCGCCCGTGCCAGCCCGCTTCCCGACCCCCAGGCCAGTCCGCGCACGGCAGCGTTGAACGGTGAGCTCGGCTCGAGTCCCCTGCGCAGCTCCTGGCGGAAGGCCTCGCCGGAGTAGGCGTCACCCTTCTCGCCGCCAAGCTCGAGCAGCGTCGCGTCCTCGCGACGTAGCGCCAGGATCTCGTCGCGCGTCTCGGCGAAGGTGACCTCGCCGGTCTTTGAGCCCGGTATGATCTCGCCTTCGACTCCCACACTGGCCGCCGCTTGGGCGATCTTGCGTTGCAGGCGCTCCTCCAGGCGCAGCAAGGCATCAAGCTGCACATCGGGAAAGAAGCAACGCAGAAAGACCCGATCGTGGGGGCTGCCGATGCGGTCGATACGACCGTGGCGCTGCACGATGCGCATCGGGTTCCAAGGCAGGTCGTAGTTGATGATGTGGCGTGCTTGTTGGAGGTTGACGCCTTCAGCGAGCACGTCGGTGGTGAGCAGCAGGTCGTACTTGTCTTGATCTCGTCCCACCGGTGCGTCGGTCGTGCGCGGAGCAAAACCCCAGAGAACGTCTTCGCGGTCACCCCGCTGGCCGCTGATCACGGCAAGGCGGTCGCGATAGGCGCTTAGCCGCTCATCGCTATCCAACGCCCGTCCCAGGTAGTCGGCGACCCAGTTCACCGTGTCGGCGTAGTAGGAGAAGATGATGACCTTGCGGTCGTCGCGCTGCATCGAGGGCGTGAGCCCCTCTTCGTCGGCCTCCGCGACAATCGCAATCAGCTCGTCGACCAGTACGGCCAGCTTGGGATCGTCCTGCAGGGCCACCGCCCGCGCTTGGGCGGCGAAGGCCCCGAGCAGGTCGCGGTCAGAAAGCACGTCGGCCCGCAGCGCCTCTACGTCGTACATGACCGCGGGCTGGCGATCGCCCTTGTCCAAGGTTTCGGCATCGAAATCGTCGGAGTCTGTGGCCATCCAGTCAGTCAGCGCACTGCCCTTCACGACCCAGCCCGCATCGAGGATCGCCAGGAAACCATCGTGCGAGGCGGCCATGCGTTCGCAGGTGAGAGCGAAGGCGTGCGCCGACGACTCGAAGCGCTTCAGCAGACCGGAGCGCAACAGTCCGGCGAGCTGCAGCTCGAACGACTCGGCATGGCCGCCTTTGAGGTACTTCGAGGGCACGTAGCGTGCCAGGCGCAACACCGGACAGTCGGCCACCTCGGGGTCGTGCTCGCACTCGCCGTCGCCGCAGTCCAAGGCGTGGGCGAAGCGATCGAAGAAGCTGGGCAAAACATCGTCGAGGTCGTAGGCCACGCGTCTGACCTGCGGCGTCGGGAAGCGGATCGGCACGTCCACGCCGCCCATGCGCACCATTTCGTTGGGGTAGTAGCGCTTCACGAAGTGCCGTGTGCGGCGCACAACGACGACGTCGAGCACATCGAAGAGCTTGTCGGGCGAGAGATCGTCGGGGTCGAGCGCCATGGCCTCGCCGAAGTGCGCCTTGAGCGAACGAATGCCGGCGTGGGCAAAAGCGGCGTCGTTGCGGATGAAGTAGGCGAGCAGGTAGTAGAGGTCCCAAAGCGAGTTGTTGACCGGCGTCGCGGTGAGCAGCACGAGGTCCTTGGGCGGTGTACCCTCGAGCAGCTTGCGCAGCACGGCGGCGCGCTGCGCGTCGGGGTTGCGATAGGCCTGAGCCTCGTCGATCACCACCATGGCGTACTCGTCTTTGTCGAAGACGAGGTGGTCCCCGTCACCCCTCGGGTTGAGCTGACGGTCGACTGAGAGCTCCTCATAGGAGACGTTCCTTACGCCGAGCTGCTCGCGCTCGAGGAAGGCCCGCCAAGGGCCGTCGCGTAGTGCCGCTGGGCTGACCAATAGCACGCGCTGCCGGCGCTCGCGCACCGCCTTGCGGATTAGCTCGCCAGCGATGAAGGTCTTGCCGAGACCCACTCCGTCGGCGACCAAGACGCCGTGCATATCTTCGAGGATGCGCTGAGCACGCCAGACGCCGTCCTGCTGGAAGCCCGTCAAATGGATACCGGCGCCGTCGCCGACCTCCTGCTCGACCTCAGCGCCGTAGCGTTCCCAGAGCATGCGCAGATAGATGAGATACGGGCTGTGCGGCAGGTAGCGAGCCTCGAAGATGCTCGCCAAGTCGAACTCGGCGGAGTGCTCCCACACGTCTTCGAACCATCCGCGAACCTGCTTGACCACGTGCGGCTGGTACTGGCCAAGGTTGAGCTCGTTGTTGACTGCCAGACCGGCATAGGTGAGGTTCGAGGAGCCGACGATGGCGCCCTCGTCGTCGGTCGTCACCAGGAACGTCTTGCCGTGCAGGAAGCCCTCCTCGTAGCGACGCACCTGCACACGGCCCGACTCCAGCCAGTGGATCAAACGCTGGGCGGCCGCGTCGGCCTCAAGCGAGAACCCCAGTAGATCGCGGTCGGCGGTCAGCGTATCGGTGTGGCCCGCCAGGGCGCGGCGCAAACGCGCCCGCTTCATCTCCTCGGGACCGCTCGTTGGATCGAGACGCCGGAGCTGCCGCTCGGAGCCCTCCGGCTCGGCGCCCAGCACCAGCCGGACCGTTCCCACCTTCTCCAATGTGTCAGCCAGCAGGTTGAAGCCATCGGGGTTGAAGTACGCCGTGGAGATGGCCAGCTCGAAGGGCTGCGCCTGGGTCTGGAGGAGGAACTCGAGGTGGGAGTTGATCGCGTCGGCGACTCGCTCGCCCTCACGGTTGATGAGGAACTCCGGCTTCACGTTGTCGACATCCCTAGTGCCTGCCAGAAGCCATCGGGTGTTGCTCCGCTACTGAAGTCCTGAGAGAGCGTCTCGAGGTCAGAGGCTGTGAAGTCGAAGCCGCGAGCCACCAGCATCTCGATCACGGTCCTCAGTTCGCCATCGGAATTTTCGCGAAACTCCGCGGACGTGGGTATTTCACTGCCACCGGGTAGGCGGAAGTAGCCGCGCCGCAGAACAAGGTTGCCAACGACTGCTGCAACTTGGTCTCGAGTGGCCTCGTCCCAGTTCGGGATAGGGAGGTTGGCGAGTACTGGTCCTGTGATGTGCCGGTCCACGAAGCGCCTCGCCCACCAGTCGGCGGTGAAGGAGTTGACGTAGCCTAGAAGCGCGAGAATGTCCTCGACACGACACTCCCCCGGCACAACAAGCGTGTGAGTGTAGCCCTTGCTGGGGAGGTATCCCGACTCCGGGAGAATGGCCGCAATGAGAGTACGGCTGTCGTCGTTGCGTGATGGGTACCTGAAGACAATGCTGGCGCCAATCGAAGCCAGGTGAGCTCCACGCGGGCCACATTCCACACCCCGGTTCAGCCGGGACAACTCTGCCGGGCTAGCGATGTGGCGCTGATACGGCGCAGCATCGTCGATGGCGTACTGTGTCACGTGTCGCGCCATCAAGACCCGCCACGAACCCTCGCTCGCCTGGGTGGCAACGTAGCTTCGATGACGACCGGTCCCACTGAAGTCCCAGTGGCTGTCGGCTACCGCCTCGATCCACCCGGTTCCTGACCCCAGCCGCTCACCAGTACGCATCTTGGAGAACACTTCCGGCGCCCCGGGCCCTTCGAGCCATGGGATGACGCAGCTGTCGGACAGGGCATCGAGATCACGGTGGTCCAAACGCAACGCGCCAGATGCGTCGAAGTCGGCAGGAAGCGCAGCCCCCGCCGCACTCGGTCTCACATCTACGTGCGGTTGTGATCCATCTCGGCTTGTATTGCGGCGCGAAAGAAGCACAATCATGTATCGATGCTCGACGTCGTCGAAGAGCCATCCTGCCTTGTTCCGCGCCTCGACAACATTCAGCCAATGACCGTCGAGAAGGGCTCTCCGCAACGGCTCCCAACCACGGAGGACCAGAGCCTGCCGCGGCAGCACATAGCCGAGGGTACCGTCGGGCCCAACCAGACGAATGGCTCTCTCGAGGAACAGCTTCGCGAAGTCGTGATGGCCGCCCCCCTGCAACGCAAACGCTGACTCAACGTAGGACTGGAGGCGCTCTCTCGCTCTCTGCTCCTGACGCTCTTCCGCAGCCTCACTAGGGCGCGCTGTGCGAAGCTCTGCGATCATTCGTGAGCGATCCTCGGCAGGCATGGCGTTTAGCCCCGGCGACCGAGTCACCCAGAACTGCTCGGCCTCGAACCGGACCTTATCCCAGGGGGGGTTCCCGACTATGCAGTCGAAACCGGGCTTGTCTCGCAGGAAGACTTCCGGAAACGCCACGGGGAAGTGCAACTCGTCGAGTTCTGCAGCAAGCTCACGGGCCTTGCCCAAGCCCGGATGGTGTTCCAGCAGCTCGTTGTTGACCTCGAGCAGCGGTTCGATTTCCCCAAGACGAGCGGCCACGGCCAAGTCGAACAGAGTCCTTGCCGGTCGAACTGCGTCTAACGCCTCCGCCTGTGCCTGCCGGGCTTCCGCAATGTCTGCGGGGGTCGCATCGGAGATGCGGCCGAGCCTGCCCAGGGGCTTTCTGGCGTTCTCGAGATAGCGCTCGATCTGGTCGCGGGCCAGCGAAATCGTTCCTGCTACCGCGTTGTCCCCCTCGACCGCCTTGACGGCCTCTTCGAGCGATCCGATACCGGTCAGGCTGTTGCCGCAGACGAGAGTGCGATCCAGGAAGCTGAGCGGCAGTCCCGGAACGAAAGTGTGGATCCAGAGAGCCAGACGAGCCAGCTCGACGGCGATGACGTTGATGTCCACCCCGTAGATGCAGCGACGAGCCACTTGGCGGCGCACGAGCGCCGCCTGCTCGATGTCGATGCCCTCACCCGCGTTGGCCAGCCGCTCGAGAGCCGCCTTGCGAAGGTTGGCGAGCTCGGCGTTGACGACCGGCAGCGGGTGATCGGTGAGGAAGGACGTGAGCCTCGCCTCGATGTGATCGACCACGTTGACGAGGAAGTGGCCTGACCCCATTGCGATGTCGGCCACTCGGAAGTCGAAGAATGCCTCGCCGGCGCCGACCTCGTCACGGTTCTCGATGAGCTTGGCTAGCCTCTCAATGTGGTCATCTAGGGCTGGTTCGAGAGCGTGGTCGAGCAGGTGTTCGACGGCGAACTCCTTGGTGAAGTACGAACCCGATGCCTTGCGGGCACCCGATTGGTTGTGTAGGTAAACCTCGCCTCGGGCTACGACGACCGACTGGCCATCACTCGCGGGGACGTAGGCTCCTGCCTTGTCGAGAGCCAAGTCGCTCTGCGCAAGCGAAAGGTTCGACTCCAGGAGGCCCTCGTAGATCGTGCCGAATTCGCGCACCGAGAGGCTGCGGAAATCGATGGCACCGAAGGCGTGCTCCTCGCCGACGTCGACAAGTAGAGCGGCCAGTGGCGGGCCGAACTCGGCGTTAGTCAGTTCGAGACGGTCGATGACGGCACCGACCGGGCTCACGTCGGCCTTGGCGCTGAAAAGTCCGCCGTCGTAGGCGGGCACGCCCCACTCGGAGTTGCCCTGATCGACGGCGCGGAAGAGTTGCTGAACCTCAGTCCAGAGGTCGGTGGCGTTGGGCTCGAAGACAAGGTCGCCGGCGTTGCGACGATTGGCCAGGCGCTGGGCGCGCGTCTTGAGAGCGTGCTGACGGTAGTCGTCGTTGGTGGCGTAGGGCAGCAAGCTCTTGTCCTCGGCGTAGGCGATGAACACGAGTCGGAAGAGGACGAACAGGGCTTGTTCGTAAACGAGGCGCAGATCCGCCTCGTCGAGTGTCTTGGTTTCCGCCAGTCGGCGGGCGATGGCGGTAGCGAGGCTGGGCACGACGTCCGTGTAGACACGCTCGCGCAGTCGCTTGGAGAGGTCGGTTGCGTAGTTCCTGGAGCGTTCGAGGACTTCTTCGAAGCTGCCGTCCGGCAGAAGTGCCTCGGCGCCGAACAGCAGCGGCAGGTAGCCGGCGGACACGGTCGGCAGCAGCGCGAGGTGGACCTCGAGGAAGGTCTCGGTGCGGCCCTTGCGGCCGACGCCGACGATGCGCTTGTCGGCCGCGTAGAGGCGGATCTGCGAGCCGCGCGTGATGAACACAAACGGCAGGCGGTCAGCGTCGGCCTTGGCGAGCGCCAATGAGACGGGGCTGCTGCCGTCGAAGCGTTGCCCAGCACCTTCGTAGCTTTCCTTCTCATCGAGGAAGATGGCCACGGCCGTGGCGGTGCCGTTCTCGCCGGCGCGTAGTGTCCAGGTCATGGTGTCGCGTTGCTGGACGGTGAAGCCCAGGGACTCGACCAACTCGCGGCCGCGCTTGGTGAGGAACCCCCTGCCGCGCTCGCAGGCCTCAATCCAGTCGGCGCGAGTGGGCACACCCGTGCGTAGCTCGTGGGTCGCGAGGAGACCCTCGTTGCGAAGGCCCGGCAGCTCCGACTCGAGTTCTCCGAGGACCTCGACGAGGAAGCGGACGGCTGCATGGCGGTTCGGCTCGACCAGTGCCGCTTGAGCAATGCGTTCGACGTTGGCGGGGTCGAGGTCGCGCACGAGCGTAGGCGGATCGCCAGTTGGGCCGCAGATTGCCGCTTGGTGTTGCGCGCCGCCGGGGTAGAGGACGACGAGCAGCAGCGGGCTGGGTGTGCCGCCTTGGCGGCGCTTCCACAGAGTCCTGATGGCGACGGGCGACGGGCGCGCCGGCGACTCGACCACGGCAATCTCGAGGGCTGAGTCACCGGGTCCGAGGAAGTACGAGGATGAAGCAAACGCGCCCGACACTCCATCCGGAAGCGACCAATCTCGAGCACCCGGTTGGTCGGCCAGGAAACTGCTAACTCCCACAGCCCCTCCAGGATGGATGGCAGGTTCCTGTCGGGTAAGTGCCGCGCCCGCCAGGCCGCGCTAAGCTGCACCTAGTCTAGCTTGTTGGGGTGACGAATACGTAGGGCCGCCGGGACGTGGCCTTGGCCCCTCGCTTTGCCGATGCCGACAGGGAACGCTCCGGCGAGCGTGCCGGCGGGAAGCGATTGCCCTTGTTGGCCTCAGCGTCTCAGACGGCGACGGGCGGGTGGAGTCCGCCGCGCACATGACTCACGACCTGCATCGCCCGAGGAACTGCTGCACACGGCCAATGGGCCGACAGCGCGCCGACGTGCAACAGCTGTACGAGGGTTAGCGCACGCGGCCGTGGGTACTGAAGGCCAAAGTCTGGTTGAGGCCCATGGTCTGGGCTGATGTTCGAGATCGACGCGACAGGATGGCGGGGCGAGCGATGCGAGGCGACGAGCAGCTACACGGGAGACACGGACGACCCCACGTCCTGGTGGCCCTGGCGATCCTCGCGTTGACGATCACACTAGCAGCCTGCGGCACATCCACCGGTCACGCGACCACGAAGGTGAGCGGATCCGCCACGGCGAGCCCCAGCCCACTCGCCGCTGGGACAACGGCCGTTCCGTCAGGTGACTGGCCGCGCTTCGACTACGATGCGCAGCGCAGTGGCGTCTACCCGTCCAGCACGGGGATCAACCGGAGCGATCTGGGGCGGCTCGAGCGGCGGGTGGTCCATCTCTCAGGCGTCGCCGATTCCTCGGCAGTCGAGCTCCACGGGGTGCGGGCCGGGGGTCGCGCGCGCGACCTGATCTTCCTCACCACGACCTACGGGCAGACGATCGGCATCGACCCCGCCACCGGCGCCACCGTGTGGCGCTACGCGCCGCCCGACATCGCCACCTACCAGGGCAGCCGGCAGATCACGACCGCCACGCCGATCGTCGACCCGAATCGTGCCTATCTGTATGCCGCCTCTCCCGACGGCTTCATCCACAAGCTCGCCACAGCTACGGGATCCGAGCTGCACTCGGGGGGTTGGCCGGCACGCGTGACGCTCGATCCGACCCACGAGAAGATCGGCGGGGCGCTGAACGTAAGCGGCGGCTCGCTGGTGGTCGTCACCGGCGGCTACATCGGCGACGCTCCGCCCTATCAGGGGCACGTGGTGATGATCGACCGCGCCACGGGGCGCATCACCCGTGTCTGGAACTCGCTGGGCTCGAACCACCACGGCCTGATGAGGCCGGGCTCGTACCCGGCGAGCGACTCCGCCATCTGGGCGCGGTCGGGGGCGGTGATCGAGCCCGGCAGCGGCCGTATCCTGGTGGCCACCGGCAATGGTCCGTTCAACGGCGCGACCAACTGGGGCGACAGCGTGCTCGAGCTCTCGCCGAGCGCCTCTCGCCTGCTGCACAACTGGACCCCCCGCGATCAAGCGCGGCTCGACGTCACCGACACCGACCTCGGCAGCACCGCCCCGGCGCTGGTGTCGGTAGCCGGCTACCGGCTGGCGGTCCAGGGCGGTAAGGACGGCCAGCTCCATCTGCTGAACCTGAACGCGCTGAACGGGACGCGGGGCGGCGCGGGCGGCCGGCTGGGGGGAGAGCTCCAGGACATCCGCTCGCCCGGCGGCGCGCAAGTGTTCACCGCCCCGGCGGTGTGGTCGCACGGCGGCCGGGTCTACGTGTTCGTGGCCGACGGCTCGGGCACGGCGGCATACACGGTGCGAGTCGCTGGCAAGCCGCGGCTCGTGACCGCCTGGCAGAACGGCTCTGCCGGCACCAGTCCGGTGGTCGCCGGTGG
This sequence comes from Actinomycetota bacterium, assembly GCA_003164655.1. GTDB lineage: Bacteria > Actinomycetota > Thermoleophilia > UBA2241 > UBA2241 > Bog-752. The sequence goes on along the minus strand of PLTW01000223.1, from coordinate 1,925 downwards.
CCTGCTGTACGTCTACGACGAGTTGCAGGGGAGGCTGAACGTCTACGATCCCACGGGCGGGCAGCTGCTGCGCTCGCTGCCCGCGGCTGCCGGTCATTGGAGCAGCCCGATCGTCATGGGCGGGCGGATCATTCTCCCGACCGGCGGCAGCCCCGCCAACAACGCCTCTAGCAGCAGCCTGTTCATCTACCACCTGCCGGGGCGCTGATCAGGTAGGTCAGGCCCCGGTTTGGTCCGACGCGTGCAGGTCAGCCAGACATGTGTGGCCGCTTGAAGTGCTGCACGTGGGCCTTCTCACCGACGCACTGCCGACGCCAAGTTAATCGGTGACGCCACTGCAAAGAAGTGCCACTCGCAACTGAAGACCCGTTCGGGTTGGCCGACAGGCCAGGGCCAGGCATCGTGCGGGGTCAGGTCGACCTAACAGGAAGCGCGTCGATTGTCCGCCGCTCCGCGCTGGCAACCGCCCACTTCCGCAAGTCGTAATGCGCGCCCGCACCATCTTCGAAGTAGAAAGTCAGCTCGACGTCCCGCTCGCCGCGATTGGTCGCGACGAGCCAGTTATGAAGTTCGTTCGTATCCAGCGCGACATCGGCCCTGTCGCCCGGTTTCAACTCGTAGGGCAGCTCCTTCATGTCGCCATAAGGCCTGAAATGGCGAAGCGTCTGGCGCGTCCCATCACGCAGCCGTACCCCGACACGGTGGAGCGTAACGGGTCGACCACGCTTCATTTGGGCGGTTAGCTGAAGCGTCCGTCTCCCAAATTGGGCGAACGACACCTCGATGCGAGGCCGCTTCCACCAGAACTCGTAGATCGCCACTGCAGCGGTTACCGCAGCCGCAACGGCGACGATCGCAGTCCAGATCACAGAGGCTTCTCCAGCTCTTCGAGCTGCTTTCGAGCCGTGTCTTGCAGCCTGCGCGCTGCGCGCCCGAGTTCTTCAGCCTTGGCATGTACCTGCTCCGCGGTGATCTGTCCCCCATGCCCTGGCAGTGCGAGGAGCCGCATGTAGTCTTCCCGGACTTGGATGACACCTAGGAATGAATCCACGACCGCCGTCGTGTCCGGCTCGATATGCAGGTATTGTTGCACCTCCAAGAGACTTGGGCGTAGCTCGTCGCTTCTACGCTGCAGGCGCTTGTCCCGTTGGTCGATCGTCTCGCCTTCAAGAACATAGCTCTGCTCACCGGCCGCCTTCTCGAGAAAGAGGGCGTAATCGACGAGCGGCGCGTAGAGCCGCCCCAGCCTCTCCCTTTTGAGGTCACGTAGATGTCGCCTGTCGTTTCGGGAAGATAACCAGATAGCGCCCCATTGACCCAGCGCAACCCCTCCGAACCCCGCTGCCAAAGTGATCACCCACTGTGACCAATCGCTCACGAACCACCCTTCGCCGATCAAGCGACAGCTCTTCGCGACAGGATACGACGATTCCGGTCAAGGAAACACATGACGCTGGCTCGCGAGAATACGCTCGCGCAGGGGCTGCTGGTCTCCTGGGGTGGCTTTGCGGCGCCGCTGCTCAATGAAGTGCGCCATCTGCACTTCGAGATCCGTCTCTGGGATGCCGGCGATGTCGTTGCCAACCTGCTGCGCCGCTACGACCAGCTGTCACCTGGCATCCAGGCGGAGCTGCCGCTCAAGCGCATCTGGGTGCGCGTACCGGAGGCAAGCGGCGAGGAAGGCTGACATGGCCGTTCTGCTCGAATGCACGGGGATTGGCTGAGCAAAGGGGTCAAGGCAGCGGTCTTTGGAACCTGTGCAGGCTTCTTTTCTGCTGCGCACGGCCCCACAGCCGACGCGATGCCGACGTTCGACGTGGCTCTCAGGCCCGCGAAGGGTCGCCAGCCGGAGGCGCCGAGTACTCGACCGTGACGATGGCTTTGGTCCGCACGCCGCAACTCGCAAGGTGGGCCTGCGCCGCATC
>PLTW01000178.1 GCA_003164655.1 Actinomycetota bacterium | reverse complement strand
CCTAAACGGTGCAGCACAGAACCTCAACTCGGGCGCAGTCACAGCGACTGACGGCACTGAGTTCGGCGGCTTCGCGATCACTGACGCGACCGGCAGCGGCGCCGGCTGGTGCGTCACCATGCAGGCCACTCCGTTCGAGAATACGACGACGGATACCAGCTCCCCGTCGTACGGGACGGCCCTCCCAACGAACTCGTTCATCATGCCGGCGCTCACCGTGGCCGCGGCCAACGACAGCAGCTCCGCCGTGCCGATGCCGCTGGCCACCTCAACGGCCATCGACACCGACTCCGCTCTCGAGGTGGCTGACTGTTGTACAGCTGGTGAGGGCATGGGTACGTACAGCTTCACCGCTGCGGCAAGCGCTCCGTGGGTGCTCGCCGTGCCCGCAGATACCTATGCTGGTACCTACGCCAGCACCGTGACCACTACGCTGGCCACGGACGCGGGGATACACTGAGGGCCAACGTCCTCCTACCGTGCCTCTGAACTTGAGGCGCAGAAACGACGCCAGGAGTGGTTGCTCAGACACCAGCCGGGAGTCTTGCAAGGGACTTCCGGCTGGTATGCTTCTGTCTGACGGCACGGCGGGCGCGACGGGCCATGCGCTCCCGTCGATAGCAGCTCTGCGCGGGGTCCCGCTGCCATTGAACAGCATCCGCCCCTCTGCTTGGGCGAGCAAGCGAGATGCGCGCCTCGCCAAACCACGACCGGTCGCCCATCAGGGCGCAGCTCCAGCACCCGAGACCCCCGTGGAGACTTCACGCGTATGATCGCGGCGCCAGGTGTTGCCAGAACCCTGAAGATAGTCAGGAAAGGCAAGCAGCGCACGACCACAGGTCCGGATCGCGCTCCTTGTGCGCCAACGCCTTAGCGGCCCTCGCGGAGACAGGCGAGATGTCGGCAACGCCCGCGACCAGCGATCTGAGCATTTCCGCCGAGCTAACTGTCGAGACGGTCGCAGGTACTGTGAACGGTCTGGGCGTCGCGCTGTAGTCAAGGCCGCGATCGCAGGGCCTACAAACGCTGCGCTGTCGAGGCGACAGGGCGCGTGTCGGCTATGTCCAGAGGCGCACGTCGCGGCTGGTCACGACTCGCCCCTTTTTGCCTCGATCGGTGGGGTTGGGGCCGGTCTCGGCACTGCCCAGGGGCGCCTTGCCCAGGGCGCCGTCACAGGCCAGGAAGGACCAGTCGATGCCGACCGCCTCGTCGTAGTCCAAAAGCCCGCGGCGCCAGATCTCGTGGAAGACCCCCGCTTGCTCCCACTCCTCCGAAACGTCGATGGGCGCTGCTTGAATTGCAGATCGCGGAGGCGGAAAGGGCGTTCTACTGCATGCCGGTGCGCAACACCAGCAGGATGGTGTCCATCGCGTGACGGTCGGGGATGCGCGGACGGTGACAGCCCAGGGGATGGGCCGGCGGGGGGCGGTAACAGGGGTTCGATCTTCTGCCACAGCCAGTCCGGCATGCGCCGGCCGTCGTCGCGGTCGATGAGTCGCATCTGTGACCTCCTGGTGAGTGGTCAGTGGGCCCGCTCACCAGGAGATTCGAGACGGCTCAGTCAAGTCCGACAGGGATAGGTCGTTAGGAGCTGGAGGCGGGTCGCCTCCGGCGCAGAAGTGCGAATCCCATGATAACAACGACGAGCAGCAGGACGCCGATCAGCCCGTACATGAGCCAAGGGCGCTTGTGAGTTGTCGTGGCCACGACCAGCCGATTGGCGAGTGTCTTGATCGCAGCTTGGCCGACGGTAAAGTTCCCCGACCAGGTGGCGACCTTGGTGCCGTTCGCGTAGCGGATCTCGACTTGCGCCTGATAGGTGCCCTTCGTTGGATCCGTCATCCACTTGACAGGGTAGCCAGTGCTCGACTGCGGGATCATGTCTCCCAGGGTGATCGGCTGCTGGAAGCCTTCGCTGGGTATGCTGATCGTGCCTTGGCCGCTAGCCGGCGCCGTGCCGTCGTTAGCGATAGCGACGAGTGTGTACATGCCGTCGGGGCGCGCCTCTGTCCTGACACCACTGATCGCGAGTTCGGGCACGGCCGGGCCGGGGGTGGTCACCAGGACCGTGAGCACCATACGCGTCACCATGATGATCTTGGTGGTCGCTTTGTTGCCACCACCTGTGCCCGAGTTGCTGGTGGTTGCAGCAGCCGGCTCCCAGAGGGCGATGCCGCCCAGATGGACGCCGCTGGTGACGTCAGTCGGCACCTTCACCTCGAACGGTACCTCTATGCTGGAGTTGGGCGGTACGGCGACGCCGGTGCGTGGCAGTAGCTGGATCCAGCTACCGACCGCGTGCGGCTGTTTGTTGCTGTCGCTGTAGGCGACCCCGCCAAAGACGGCCGCCAGGCCGTCACAAGCCGCCAAACGGATGACCTTGGCCTTGCCGGTGTGGTTGGTCAGGAGCAGCGTCCGCGGCACCGTGGTACCGGCGGCGGCGTTGAACTTGAAGAAGCCCAGCGTGGCGTTGGGCGAGCCGGGCAGCGGCTGCGCCGTGAACCCCGTGGTGTCGGCGTGAGCGAGCGGCGCCGACAGTGCCAGCAGTGCCGTCAGCAGCGCGGCGAACCCCAGCAGTGCGGCAGCGATTGACGTCAGTTTAGTGAGTGGCCTTTGCGTTCCCTGTGCCACGATGTCTCCGATCGTCCGACCGGTCGCCCGGCAGCTAGTGGATCCCGCTGACGACACATCCGTGCCCGGCCAGGTGCCGCTGGGGTCATCGCTATCATCTGTCGGCAGTGGCCGTGCGCAACTAGAGCGTTCTGGGCGTTGGCAGGGCGATCGCTGATCGGCTCACAGGCAGCCGAGGCTGTGCTTGACCTGTAACGCAAGGTCGCCGCGAACGAGAAGGTCGTCGGCAAGTGCGCGGTGGCCTTGAAGGCGGCCAACATCAGGGGGGGGGAGCGCCGTTGGCTGGGGATCAGCGCTCTCCCGGGGAGGGGTCGCCGGCGTCGTGGGGGGAAACCACAGGTCGCCGGCGCCGACAGCCTACACCTCAGCACCTCGCTGCTGACGACTCCCGACCCTGACGGGCACAGAAACTCTGGATAGCAGCGCACACCTGGCCCCATTCGTGGAGTGCGTCGCGGCAGCGCTGTCTTGGCGGAATGCGGAGGTGTCCAGTCGGCATCCCGTCGGCGGCTGGGGGAGAGGACCTGCACTGGGCGCACTGTCTTCGGCCTGACAGACCAACAAGTCATGTTGTCGAATCGTGGGGGGCCTAAGTGGCGCCGCTTGGGCGTTCCTGTTTGTGCTCGCCTTCGTTGGGCGCGCCAGTGGTCTCGGGCAGTGGCCCGTGCTGGCCTGCGAGATCCTGCTGATGCCCTATGCCGTCTGCCGCGTGGCCTGCCTGTACCTGGGCTCGCAGTCAACGGAGACCGCTCCCCTCTGCGGCGCCTCGCCGGCCGGGTCGGTCTACGACGCCTATGGTTCCTGGCTGCCAGCCGCCACACCGTCCAATCCGACCGTGGGCCTGTATACGAGGCCGGCCGGTGTTGGCGGGGTCTGCGCTGCGCCGTCGCCGACAACGCCTGCCCGACCCGACGTGGCAACTGAGGGCGCGGTCTGGGTGCGAGCTTCCGATCCCCTCGTCTGCGAGGCGCCTGCTCCGGCCGTTCCGCCGGTAGTTCCACCATGCACCCGCGGCGAGCCCGATCCGTCCTGGTTGTCAGGATAGGCAGCTGGACCTGAGGGAGTGGTGCCGCTGGGCGAGGCCGTGTCTGTTCATGGCAGCGGGATCTGACGCCACATCGGCCTGACCGAACTCCGCGAAGCCGTGCGATTCTCCTGTCCGTTTGAACTGCCGGGAGTCTCGGGGTACCGTTGCCGCACACCGGTTCTCGGAGTTGTCGCGTGCTCAGGAAGATTCGTCCCCAAAGCGGCGCTCGCCGCACTATCTTCGACTACGGCCTCATGGTCGTTGTCGCCGTTGCTCTGGCGATCGTCGTGCAGGCCTTTATCGTCAAGCCCTACCTGATCCCGTCGAGCTCGATGGCCGACACGCTGGTACCGGGCCAGCGCGTACTGGTCGACCGCGTGGTCTACCGCTTCCGCTTGGTGCGTCGCGGCGACATCATCGTCTTTCGCTGCGCGCCGCTTGCCAACACGGTCCTCATCAAGCGGGTGGTGGGACTGCCCGGCGACCTGCTGGCGCTGCAAGGCGGTCGCCTCTTCGTTGACGGCGCGCCGGCCGCCGACACCTTCGTCGACAAGATCCACGGCGTCAGCGAACCGACCGACCCTGCCGACCTCTATGCGGGCGCCGCACTGGACACACCGTGGTCGCTGGCCCGTCCCTATCGCGTGCCAGCCGGCCACTACTTCGTGATGGGCGACAACCGCAGCGACTCAAACGACAGCCGCTACTGGGGCACGGTACCGCGCAGCGCGATCATCGGCCAGGCCTTCTTCACCTACTGGCCCCTGGGTCGCATCGGCGGTCTCTGAAGGGGCGCTTGAGTCGCAGTGGCGGCGGGCCCGCGAAACTGCCGCCCGGCGGCGGCTGTCGGCTGTGGCCGTCGGCGCGCGGCAGAGCACGCTCTTGGACCGGTACCCGGACGAGGCTGGCAGGGCGCCGGCCGTGGCGGGGCGCCCCCTTGCCTCCCAGGCTGGTGTGGTCGATGGCAGGGCGACCATCGCCAGCGGGAGTCCGCCCGGTGCGATTGAGCGAGAGTCTGTGTGGCGTCTCTCGCGGCCGCTCAGCGTCGCCGTCGCGGCCGTCGCACCTCGATGCCGTCGAGATAGCTGCGCACGCTCACGACCTTGTCTCCGGCCACCTTCCAGATGTGGGCGAAGGGCAGCGACTCCACGTCCCAGCCACCCCGCGGCCGCACGCGAATGTGACCGGTCACGACGATGGTCTGGCCTCGCCGGCGCCACGACCGCGTGTCGACGCCGGCGACCTCCCAGTGCGACGGGATGCTGCCCAGCAGGTCATGGGCGACGACCTCGCGGGTGGCCGTCTCGCGGCCGCCGGAGACGTAGTCGACCACCACCCAGCGGACGGTGTCGCCTTCGATGCGCTGGTCGAAGAGGCGCAGCACGTCGGCGTCGGCACCGAGCCCGAGCGAGCGGTAACCGTGAGTCAGGAGCTCGACTATGTCCACCGGCGCGGCTTCCTGTCGCCGCGGGCGCGCAGGCGTCGGTGCTGGCGGCCTGCCTTGTTGAGTGTGAGCGTCATCTGCAGGCGCATCATGCGCTGTGTCGAGGGGGTCATGAAGGGGCTCGCGGCGAACAGCACGAGGTTGCCCCAAGCGTAGACTGCTGCCCTGCCCGCCGCGGATCGGTGGGTCAGCCACGACGCCGTCATCGCCACTCCCCTTGCGAGTCGTACCCGGCGAGGGAAGACTGCCCGTGCGCGGGCGACCTGAACCAAATCGTTGGTCCACCGTCGCACGTCACTGAGGGTTTCGCCAGCTCGACGGCGAAACAGCCAGTCCATGGCGGGCGTGGCGGGGCGCCGTGGGCTGCGGCGCCGGCACCGGCCTCTCCCAGGCCTCCACGGTGGTCTTGCACCGATGCACCCTGCAGTCCTCGGGTTGTGGGCCGACGTAGTCAAGGGCACAATATGGCGTCGCACGTCGCGACCGCACCCATACTTGCACTGCATGGTCGCGCGAGTGCGAGTAGGCCGAACAGGACGGAGATCGTGACCCTGCCAGAGCTAACGGCCCAGGCGCCTGGAGCCCGTCGATGAGCACGCGCTCGACCGTCGCCCGGCGGCTGCTGCGCGTTCCTGAGATCACCCTCTACTTCTGGATCATCAAGGGCCTGTCGACCGCGCTGGGCGAGGCCACCTCGGACTACCTGGTCCACGTGCTGCACCCAGTGCCAGCCGTGCTCCTGGGATTCGTCTGTTTCTTGTTCGCCCTGGGGCTGCAGTTCTCGCGGCGTCGCTACCTGGCTTGGGCCTACTGGTTGGCCGTCTGCATGGTTGGCGTCTTTGGCACGATGGCGGCCGATGTGCTGCACGTTGGCTTCGGTGTCCCTTACTACGCCTCATCGGCGCTCTATGGCGTCGCCCTGGCGGCCGTCTTTGTGACCTGGCAGAAGTCCGAGAAGACGCTCTCCATTCACAGCATCGACCGCTTCAGCCGCGAGGCCTTCTACTGGGCCGCGGTCGTTGCCACCTTTGCCCTGGGCACCGCCGTCGGGGACCTGACCGCGGTGACCTTTCACCTGGGCTACCTGCTCTCCGGACTTCTCTTTGCCGCGGTGATCGCCATCCCCGCCCTGGGCTACTGGCGTTTCCACTGGAACGCCATCTTTGCTTTCTGGTTTGCCTACGTCATCACCCGCCCGCTGGGCGCTTCGTTTGCCGACTGGATGGGCAAGCCGACAAGCGCCCGCGGCCTCGGCTGGGGCGAAGGGCCAGTGAGCCTGGGTTTTGCGGTCATCATCGCTGTCCTGGTCGCCTACCTGTCCGTCACACACAAAGACGTTCAGGGGGAGAGGCATCGAGAACGGCCCGCCTCATCGCCGCCCGCCTCAAATCGAGTCGTCCACCAGCCTCGTGGCCTTCTGGTCCGCATCCTGGTGTGGCTGGCGCTTCTCATGGTCGCCGCCGTTGTCGCGTTCATCGTCGGCTATCTCATCGGGCCGCACTTCGTGGCCCGTGTCCTGTAGGTTGGTCCGGACCGATCTCGGGCCTGCGGGTCAGAGGGCGGTCTAAGACCTTGCGTGTGGACCTCTTTACACGAGCTTCGCGCC